>NZ_QJUG01000062.1 GCF_003426775.1 Allorhizocola rhizosphaerae
ACCGGCCACAGTGGACCGCCTGCCGCACATCGTCGAGGCGGTTGGCGGGAAAATCCCCGTGCTGATGGACGGCGGCGTGCGCCGCGGCACCGATGTCGCCAAGGCGCTCGCGCTTGGCGCGCAGGCGGTCGCGATCGGCCGGCCCGCGCTGTGGGGCCTGGCCGCGGCGGGCGAGGACGGCGTCGTGTCCGTGCTCGAAATGCTGCGCCGCGAACTGCTCAACGCGCTGACCCTGCTGGGCGTCGAGGCGCCCGGCCAGCTGACCAGAGACCAGGTGGAACCATGAAGGTAATCGGAGTCGGGGTCGGTCGCACCGGCACGCTGTCGCTCAAGGCCGCCTTGGAACGGTTGGGTTTCGGGCCGTGCTTCCACGGCCGGCACGTCCTGGACCACCCCGACCGGCTGCCCATCTGGCAGTCCGCCGCGCGGGGGGAACCGGTCGACTGGGCAAGGCTCTTCCACGGCTACCGGTCCACTGTGGACTGGCCGGGAGCCGCGTTCTGGCGACCGCTTGCCGCCGCCTTTCCTCAGGCCAAGCTGATCCTGACGGTGCGCGACCCGGACGCCTGGTATGAGAGCGTGAGCAAAACCATCTACCGCATGTTCGGCAGCGACGGCGAGCAGGCCGTCGAACAGGCCCGGCGCATCGTGCCCGGCCTGGACGTCTTCACCTCTTTCCACCGCCAGATGATCTGGCACGGCTTCTTCGAGGGAAGGTTCGCCGACCGCGCCTTCGCCATCGACGCCTACGAGCGGCACAACGCGGCCGTCTTCAACGAGGCGCCGTCGGACCGGCTGCTGGTCATGTCGCCCGGCGCCGGGTGGAAGCCGCTGTGCGAGTTCCTTGAGGTGCCGGAGCCGGACGAGCCCTACCCGCACCTCAACGATCCGGCGAAGTTCTGGGCGCGGGTTCAGGCCAGGGTGGCCGAATCGCGCAGCGATTGACGCATCCGGGCCAGCCCGCGGCGCAGCCGCGTCTTGGCGGTGCCGAGCGGGATACCCTCCCGGTCGGCGATTTCCTTTGCGGTCAGGCCGAAGAACGCCACGAGGACGATCGGCCTGGCCTGATCGGCGGGCAGCGCCTGCAGTTGCTTTTGAAGAGATTTATCTATCTGGTACCTGTATTCGGCCGCCTCGATGGGCAGAGTCAAGAAGGCAGCGGGGTCGACCGGCAGATCACGCCGCAGGCGAATCGCGTCGATCGCCAGGTGGTGCGTGATGGTCAGCAGCCAGCTCGCCACCCGGCCGCGCCGCGAGTCGTATGTGGACGCCCGCCGCCAGACGCGCAGGAACGCGTCCTGTGTCACCTCCTCGGCCAGCCCCGGATCGCCCACGATGCGCAGTGCCAAACCGTGAACCCTGGACTGGAACCGGTGGATGAATGCCACCAATGCCCCCGAGTCGCCGAGCGCGATGGCGCGCATGAGCGCGTCGTCATCGAGCTCCGATCTAGTGACCTTCACATTCGCTTACACGGATGCAAATCAATTGTGGTTCAACCGGCCCGCAGGTCTAGATTTCTTCAGGCGAGGCCGCCCGGAAGAGAGCTGGTTTGTCGGGCTTTCCGGTCGCGGTCAACGGAATGTCGTGAATGACGGTGAATGTGCTCGGGACACTGTTGACGCTCAGGTGCAGTCTGGTCAAAGCGGTCAACTCGTCCGGGGGTGGCCGGCGATCCCCGGCCGGGACGACGAACGCGTGAATCGCCTCGCCCGTGCGCCGATCGGGCACGCCGACCGCGAACGCCTGCGCCACATCGGGATGCAGCGCGAGCACTCGCTCGATCGCTCCCGCATAGCACACCTCGGCGTTGACCATGATGACGTCGCGGGAGCGGCCGGTGAGATGAAGCCTGCCGTCGGCGTCGACATGCCCGCGGTCGCGCGTGTTCAGCCAGCCGTCGCGCAACACGTCTTCGGTTTCGTCGAGATAGCCCGACATCATGTGCGGGCTGCGCACCCAGATCTCACCCTCGCGGATGTCGAGCTCCACGTCGGACACTGGCCGGCCCACCGACGCCGCATGGCCCGCAGCGATGTCGTCGGGTGTGAGCATCGAGATGGCGCCGGCCTCACTTTGGCCGTACACCTGCCACACGATCGGTCCCAGACGTGCCGTCGCGGCTTCGAGCAGCGCCGGGCTCGCGGGCGAGCCGCCGAGCACCACTGCGCGCAGCCCGCCCAGGTCCACAGTGGAGTCCAGCGTCGCGGCGAGGAGCGGCGGGCGCATGACCACCGCTGTGCATCCGGTCCGCGCGATCGCCTCCGGCACGCCCATGCCGTCGCCGATCAGCACGGCCGTCCCGCCCGCCACGAGAGTCCGGCCGAGGTAGGTGAACATAGGCGGGCCAGAAATGTGCGCGATGACGAGGTACCGGCTGAAATCTCTCATCATTCTGGCGAGCGGCGCAGGCCATCGGTCCTTCTCATAGGCCAGCCCGATGGCCCTGTATTTGTGCGCGCACGCCTTCGGCCGGCCCGTGGTGCCGCTGGTGAAAAGCAGGCGGGCGACATCGTCCGGGTGCGCACGCGGCGTCACGTCCAGCGGCTCGGCCGCAAGCAGGTCGGTCAGGTCGTCGACGACCACGTCCACGTGAGCGCGGGCCGACTCCAGCTGCGCGGGACCCCACGCCGGCCGGAACGCCGCGACCGTCGCCCCGAGCACATGAGCGGCCAGGTGCGCCGCGTAGGCCTCGGGCGTGAGCGGCAGGCGCAACCCCACCCCGACCCCCCGCCCGAGGCCCATCTTCGCGAACCCGCCCGCGATCCGGCGCGCCATCCCCAGCAGCTCGCCACGCGTGACCACCCGCCCGTTGGACTCGACGGCGGGCGTGTCCGGCGCGGACCGTAGCGCACTTAGCACGGGCTCAGGGAACACACCTTTATTACGGGCTTTCCATGCGGGACGGATTCAGCCCGAGCCGTCCCGCGTTTTCGATCACCGAGGGCGGCAGGTCTGGGCCGGCAGGCAGCTCGATCGGCCGGCGCGCCTTGGTCACGAGCTCGACCACGCTCTTGCTCAGCCGCTGCGAGCTGGCCGACATCGACTCCTGCGCGGTGACGATGGCCGACACGACCTCGGCCCGTGCCTGCTGCCCGAAGCGCACCGCCTCCTCGATCCCCCGGGCCTGCGCGTCGATGGACGCGGCGACCTCCAGGATGGTCTGCGGCCGGATGGTCGGGGTCTGGATGAGCTTGGCGACCTGCGGCACCGCGGTCTTGGACGCGTTGGCATACGCGGTCAACACCTCGTTGGCGCCGTCGGCGACCGCCTGCTGCATGTGCGCGGCCTGGTTGGCCTGCAGCAGCAGCCCCCACTGCGCGATGGTCAGCTTCATGGTCGGGATGGTGAGGTTGACCAGGAGCGCCAGCCGCTGGCCGAGCCCGTAGTGCAGCAGCCGGATGTTGCGCACCTGCGGCGAGGTGGACCAGGCGACGAACAGCCGCTGCTGGAACTCGTTGATCCGTACCTCGATGGCCTGAATGAACTCGGTGAGCCGGGACAGCCGCTCCTCCTTGTCCCGCCGGTCCACATCGGACGGATCGATGGTGATCCCGCGTGCGTCGGCGACCGCCAGGTCGCGCACGAGTTCCATCACCGCGATGACGCCGGCCAGTTGGCTGATCGCGGCCTCATTGGCCCTGTAGAGCTCGTCGCACAGCACGACGTTGCGCTTGAGCTGCTGCAGCTTTTCGACCAGTGTGCCCGCGATGCGGTCGAGCTGCTTCTCGACCGAGCGCGCCTCCTCGAACAGCATCTCGACCAGGTCGCGGCCCCTGCGGAACAGGCCCTTGACGGCGTCCATGAACTTGTCGAACGCCTCGCGAACCTTCGGGTCGGACGGGTCGTACCTGCGCCGGAAGTCGCGCATCCGGTCGTTGATCTGATGCATGATCGCGGTGAGCTCCGGGATCTTCACCGGCCCGACCTCGCGGAAGATCCGCTGCACCTGCGCGTTGACCTGTTCGATGGCACCGGAGCCGAACTGGGCGAGGGTCTCGGTGTTGGCCAGCATCTGCGGGTACACCTGCCCGGCCAGCGCTCGGGCCTGCTCCCGCTGCGCGGGCGTGAGCAGATCGGCGCACACCAGCTCGCCGGGCGTGGTCACCGCCGACAGCGCGGCGTCGGCCGAGCCGGTGGGCGCCTGCGCGGGCGCGCCCACGATGCCGCCGAAGTCGATCTGGAGTTCAGACACGTTGTCCCCTAACACTTGTTGTGCTTGACGCAGTCCAGCAGCGCGAGGGTCACCTCGGCGTTGGGCGGTGTGGTGGTGCGGATGCGGTCGGCCAGCGCGAGATCCTTGAACTCGGCGAGGTCGTTGAGTCCAAGGTGGACACTGGACCGGAAGCCGTAGCGGCGCCACGCGATGGTCTGGATCTCGCGGTCCTTCATGGCGTCGAGGAACCGCGCGGCGTCGGCGTTGAGTGCCAGCACCGGGTGGTCGTTGTAGATGGTCGGATCGGGATACAGCACGCGCACCTCCTTGAGCGGGGCCGCGCCCGCCTGCGTGACCAGCTGAATGATCTGGCTCTCGTAGCCGGCGTAGAGCGGGTTCTGCAGCTCCGCGCCTTGCGTGAGCCACTGCCGGAAGCCGAAGTCCGAACTGGACGCCTGCAACCCCTGCGCCTCGTAGATGGCCCGGATCGTGGGCAACGCGGCCCGCGCCTGCTCCAGATTCGGCGTCTGGAACACATCATGCGTCGCGACGATGTTCAGTTCGAGCTGGGTGAGCGTGAAGCCGCTGCCCGACCGGGCCGGATCGGTGCTCGCGATCCGGATCGGCCCGCCGAAACCCTTCGTGCCCAGTGACTCCCATGTCTTGCGCGACAGGATGTGGTCGAGCAGGAGGGATTTCATGTTGACCACGAAGTACCGGTCCGAGCGCTTCTCGACGATGCCCGCGCGGATGAGGGCGTCGGTCCCCTGTGGCCCCGCATACAACACCTCGGGCGACTGGAGCACGGTCTCCGCGCGATAGCCGGAGAGCTTGTCGCGGTGCAGGTGCTCGTACACGCTCTGCGCGCTCGCGCTCGACGGCCACAGGCAGTCGACGTCGCGCTTCGAAAGTTCCTCGGCGGCCAGCTGCACCTGGTCGTAGGAGCCCATCAGGTCGGCCCGGACAGTCACGCCGTACCGCTCGCGCAGGATCCGCGTCACCTCCGGGTCGGCCATCAGCTCGGCCTTCTCCGACCCGATCAGGCAGGCGACGGACACCGGCTGCGCGGCGGCGGGCGCTCCGTCGCCGCGCAGCCGCTTGACGGCGTACACCGTGCCGACGCTCACGGCGAGCACGAGCACCAGTCCCATCAGGAATCTCGGACTCGGCAGTCTCACGGTCACTCCCTACCCAGTTGCGGAATCTTCGGTGGTGCCACGGTCTGCAGATTGGCCTGGTACTGTGCCAGCTCGCCGGAGTTGACCAGGCGCACGCTGTCCAGGGCGAACTCGCTGAACCGGGCGAACGCCTGCTCGCCGCCCTCCAGCAGCCGGGCCGCGTCGGGGTAGAAGGCCGGCTTGCGCTGGATGTCCAGGTACTGTGCGAGCACGCCGGACAGGCTGGTCAGGTGGGCCGACAGTTGGCTCGCGCTGGAGAACAGGCTGCTGGGCGACGTGGCCCGGACCCGGTCGAGCAGTTCGGGCACGGCCGCGCACGCCTGCTGCAGGTCGTGGCGGGCGCGTGCGGAGGAAACGTCACGCAGCCGCTTGCGAATGTCGGCGACCACGGCGAGGGCCTCGTCCACCTTGCGGGCGGCGTCGGCGTCGTAGTCGTCGTCGCGGACCTGGGTGGGCGTGCGGTCGTCGAGCATCAGATAGACGCCGATCGCGGCGGCGGCAGCGAGCACCGGCGACCAGAGCAGGCTGCCGGTCAGCGCGTAGCCGCCCGCGAACACGCCCACGGCGGCCAGCAGCGAGACGGGGGTCGCCAGGCGGTGTCTCACTTGTACCCCGCGGCCTGGCGCAGGGCCATCACGAGGTCGTCGTGCTGGACGAACGTGCCATCGGTGGCGGCGGCCGCCTCGCGCAGCTGGCCGGGGTCGGCGTCCCGGCCGAAGGCGATGGCTATGACCGGTACCCCCAAATTGTCAATGGCTTTCAAGGCACTCTCGCGACCGGAGGTGTCGGACCTGCCATCGGTCATCAGCACGACGAGTCCCTTGCGGCCGGGCCGTTTCGCCTGAGCGAGGGCCGGGACCGCCTGGCTCAGGCAGGCATACATGTTGGTGCCGCCGCCGGGCCGGTAATTCACGATTTTCTCGGTGAGCCCATGCAGTTGGGCGGCGTCGGCACCGTCGACGGTCCATGGGCTTCCCGCGGTGAGTCCGCTGTTGAAAATCGCCACCGTGGTGCGGTCCTCCGGATGCGTCCGCAGGAAGTTCAGCGCCGCCTGATCCTGGTCGAACACCTGGCGCGCGGCATCCTTGATGCCGTCCCAGCCGTTGTTCTCGCCCATCGACCCGCTGCCGTCGAGGCAGTAGAAGATGTCCACCGGCTTGCGATAGGCGGTCTGGTAACGGTCCAATGCGGACTGGATCACGCTCGCCGCCGGATACTGGATCCCCTGCTCGCGCAGGTTCGCCTGGATACCCCAGTCGGGGTTGAACACGGTGAGGTCGGGATTGTCCAGTGTCAGCCCGATGCTCGCGGCCGGGCGCCGGCCGAGCTGCAACAGTCTGGTCTTGGCGTCCGGGTCGTTGAGCAGGAAGCCCTGCAGCTCGTTGAACAGCTTGCGTTTCGCGGCGTCGGTGTCACCGCCGCGCGGCAGGAAGCCGAGCGGCGCGTCGCTTATCGCCAGCGAACCCTTCGGATAGACGGCGTGGAGCGGTTCCCTGCCCTGCCGCACCAGCTCCTGATTCTTCTCGATGACGAGGTCCTCATAGGTGAAGACCGTCCGGCAGACGTCCATTTTGGATACGCAATCGTTCATGAGGGTACCGGTCGAGGGCGGCGTCGAATCCATGGCCTGCACGAAGCGGGTGATCCCGTCGCGCACCGCCGGCGAGTCCAGCTGCTGCTGGGTCAGCGCCTGCCCCGGCCCGTTGCCCGCGAAGTGATTCATGAATCCAAACAGGACGGTCGCGCCCGAGTTGGACTGTGTGGGATTGGTCGCCCACACAGTCGTCTTCCCCGATTCGACGGCGGCGAGAATGTCGGCGATCTGCACGTCAGACCGCCCGACAAAGCCCAGTTTCTGCATCTCCGAGCGCCAGCCCGCGTACACGATCGGCGTCAGGAACATCGGCTTGACGTCCTGCAGCGCGCTGCTGCGGTCCCCGATCTGGGAGAACACCGAGCTGGCAAACCAATAGGCGTCAAAGTCCTTGCTGCCCGAGGCGAGCAGGCGGGCCTGGTCCACCGAGCCCTTGAGCGTGAAGTGGCAGGCGTACTTCCGCGCCTCGCACCACGGCTTGACGACCTGGTCCAGCACGGCCTGCTGTTCCGAGCCCGCAACGATGCTCAGCGCCTTGGGGTCCGGGTCATAGCCCGGCTTCGGCGGATCGTCCGTGCAGCCCGCAAGCAACCCCACCACCACGGCCGCCGCCACCAGCCCACTGAATCGCATGTCCCCCTTGGTATCAGAGCATTACCAGCAAACTTCCGGTAAACGATTCGTGACCACCACACGACGCGCACCACCCCGGCGCGTTCGCGCCCGGTGTACCGACCGGCATCCGCACCGTCCACCCCGGACTGATTCATCCTTGAGTCAGGTTGCCGAGGTGGCCGGGTGGCTGGAAGACTGCGCGGGTGCATCCGCTCAAGCTGATCGAAACCAGCCCGGGTAAGTACTCGCTTCTGCTCAACGCTGGGACGACACAGGTAGATGGGCTCATCGAGGAGCTCGGCCACGAGGCCAACGGCTACTTCTGGGAGGGCGTGGCGCAGCTTGTCGTCCGCAACGAGGCGCCCGAGCTGCAAGGCCGGTTCGGCTACGACCCCGAAGGCAGCATGTTCTGCGCCTACGGCACCGACCGCGAGGCACTGCAGCGACTGGGCACGTTGATGAGCGCGGTGGCGGCAAGCCCGGACCGCATGCGTGAGCTGATCGAGACCGCCGAGGCGAACGGCTTCGAGTTCGACGACTAGCTCGCGACATCCACCCCGCCGCGATCACCCCACGCACCCCCTTCTCGCGTTGATCATAAACTTAAGTCAATGCTCGGCGGTGTGTTGACGCCAACTTCATGGTCAATCCCGTCGTTGTCGACCATGAACTTCAGGGCGCGACACATCGTCAAACATCGACTCAAGTTCATGATCAACCGGCAACGCGAGGGGCGGGGATAACGTGGGGGTGTGGATCCGTTTGGGCGCCTGAGCAGGGCCGTGCTTGCCGTGAGCCGGCAGCTGTCGGTCAAGGAGGTGCTGCAGACCATCGTCACGGTCGCGCGGGACCTGCTCGACGCGGAGTATGCGGCGCTCGGCGTTCCGGATGATCAGGGCGGGTTCGCCGAGTTCGTGGTCGACGGCATCACCGACGAGCAGTGGGACGCGATCGGGCCGCTGCCGCGCCAGCACGGCCTGCTGGGTGTCATGCTGCGCGAGGCCAAACCGCAGCGCATCGACGACGTGCGCGAGGATCCGCGGTTCGGCTGGTGGCCGGCGGCGCATCCCGTGTTGGCCGACTTCCTCGGCATGCCGATTATGGATGGCGACGACATCCTGGGCGCGATCTATCTGGCGAACCGGCGCTCCGGGAAATTTACGGAGGCTGATGAGGGGACGCTGGGAGTGCTTG
Organism: Allorhizocola rhizosphaerae; assembly: GCF_003426775.1. GTDB lineage: Bacteria > Actinomycetota > Actinomycetes > Mycobacteriales > Micromonosporaceae > Allorhizocola > Allorhizocola rhizosphaerae. The sequence goes on from NZ_QJUG01000062.1 coordinate 8,738, forward strand.
CCGCGCACGCGGCCATCGCGCTGACCAACGCCCGGCTGTACGAGCGCAGCCGCGAGCTCACGCTGCTGGAGGAACGCCATCGGGTGGCTCGCGAACTGCACGACGCCGTGGCGCAGAAGCTGTTCAGCCTCCGGCTCACCGCCTCAGCGGCCGCTGCGCTCGTGCAGACCGATCCGCAGCGGGCCGCCGCGCGGCTTGAAGAGGTCGGCACGCTCGCCGCGCAGGCGGCCGAGGAGCTGGGCGAGGTGGTCGCGGAGCTGCGCCCGCGCGAGCTGGCCGACGCGGGGCTGGTCGAGACCCTGCGCCGGCGGGTCAACCTGCTGGGCCGCGTCCACACCACGACCAAGCTGCACTTCGCGGTGACCGTCCAACCACGACTGTCACCCTCGGCCGAGGAGGCGGCGCTGCGTGTGGTCGAGGAGGCCCTGCACAATGCTCTGCGGCACGCCGATGCGGCCAACATCTGGGTCACGCTCACCGCGCAGGGGGTTGAGGTGCGCGACGACGGCGTGGGCTTCGACCCGGCCGGCGCGCGCGGGCTGGGCCTGGCGTCCATGCGCGAACGCGCCCGCCGGGCGGGTGGGAGTCTCACCGTGTCATCGCGGCCTGGCGGCGGTACCAGGATAAGAATGGTTCTATGAAAATCCGGGTGCTCATCGCGGACGACCACGAGATGGTCAGGCGCGGGCTGCGCACGTTCCTGGAATTGCACGATGACATGGAGGTCGTGGCCGATGTCGCCGACGGCGCGGCATGCCTTCAGGCGGCGGCCGAGACCAAGCCCGACGTGGTGCTGCTCGACCTGAAGATGCCCGGCCTCGACGCCGTCTCGACCGTGCGCGGGCTGGCCGGATTCAAGGTGCTCATCGTCACCAGCTTCAGCGCGCGATCCGAGGTGATGCCCGCGATCCGGGCCGGAGCGGCCGGGCTAGTATACAAAGACATCGATCCGGCGGCCCTGGCCAACGCCATCCGCTCGGTCCACGCCGGCCACGTGTTGCTGCCACCCGACCTGGCCAGCGCGTTGATGACCGGCGACGCCGGCCCGGACCGCCTGGGCAACCTCACCCCGCGCGAACGCGACGTGCTCGCCGAGATCGCCCACGGGCGGTCCAATAAGGAGATTGCGAAATCCTTGCGGCTGGCCGAAAAGACGGTCAAGACCCATGTTTCCAGTATCCTGATGAAGCTCAATGTCGAGGATCGCACCCAGGCCGCGCTCTATGCGGTGCGGCACAACCTGTAGGGCGGTCCGAGCGTCGGCCTGAGACGATGCGCCGCTGTCCGCGGTGTTGAACCGGGTGATGGTTCCGCGGGCACCGAGCCGATCGGAGCGCAAGCTGGGCTTAGGTCCAAAGACCTAGACCATGGGCGTCTGCGGCCCGATTTCAGGACGCGGTGCGGTGCATAGCTTTGAGCTATGCCAAATGCCATTATCACCGGCGGGTCTCGCGGGCTGGGGCTCGCCCTGACCCGCGTGCTGGTCGACGCGGGGTGGACCGTCGCGACCGACGCGCGCGGCTCGCTGGCGGACTCGCCCGCTCAGGTCAAAGTCGTTGGGGACGTTACGGATCCGGCGCACCGGCAGCGGCTGACCGGATCGCTGGACTCGATCGATCTGTTGGTCAACAACGCGGGCGCGCTTGGGCCGTCGCCTCTCCCGCTCGTTTCGGCGCTCGACGCGGACGCGCTGCGCGGGCTGTTCGAGACCAATGTCGTCGCACCGCTGGCCCTCACGCAGCTGGCCCTGCCGAAGCTGCGCGCGTCCGGCGGGATCGTCATCAACGTGACCTCCGATGCGGCGGTGGAGCCGTATCGCGGGTGGGGCGGCTACGGCGCGTCGAAGTCGGCATTGGAGCGCCTGGGCGCCGTGCTCGGCGTCGAGGAGGAGGGCTCCATCAGCGTGTGGCAGCTCGACCCGGGCGACCTGCGCACCACGATGCACCAGGACGCCTATCCGGGCGAGGATATCTCCGACCGCCCGCTTCCCGAGTCCGTGGCGCCCGCGTTGCTGCGCATGCTCGCCGAACGGCCGGCTTCCGGACGGTACCCCCTGAGCAAATGGGTTTAAGAATGTGGGCGCCGCTTGAGGTGGCCGACTTCGCGGCTGCCGCGGCGTTTTACGAGGGTGTACTGGGCCTGCCGCGCATCGACGGGTGGGAGCGCGACGGCGAACGGGGGGCGTCTTCGGCGTCGGTGAGAGCGGACGCATCGAGATCGTGTCTCCGGGCACGGCCTTGCCGCCGCCGCAGACGGCCATCGAGCTGCCCAGCTGGTCCGATGTGGACAGGCTGGCCGCAAAGTTGCGGGCGATACCAACGGTTTTCCCACGTGGGCACTACGGCTTTGTCACGACCGACCCCGACGGTCATCCCCTGCTGGTGTGGAGTGAGGCGACTGCGGCATGAATTTCACCCTTCCCCCGGAGCTGGAGGCGCACGAACCGCCCGAGGCACGCGGTTTGCGCCGCGACGAGGTACGGATGCTCGTCGCACACCCGCCACAATCCATGGCGCACCAACGGTTCACTGACCTACCCGACCTGCTCGAACCCGGCGACGTGCTGGTGGTCAACAACTCCGGCACGCTACCCGCAGCGGTCGATGTCATCGGGCACGAACTGGCGCTGCACGTGTCCACCGAACTCGACGACGGCCGCTGGCTCGTGGAGCCGCGCCCGGCCACCGATCTGCGCGCGCTGGAGCTCAAGGGCGGCGCGCGGGTCACCCTCGAATCGCGCTACACGGACCGGCTGTGGATCGCCTCATTCGACGGTGCCGGGTCGGTTCCGCAATACCTGCGCGACCACGGACGGCCCATCAGATACTCCTATGTGGAGCGTGAGTGGCCGATCGAGTCGTATCAGACGGTGTTCGCGACCGTGGACGGGTCGGCCGAGATGCCCAGCGCCGGGCGGCCGTTCACCCACGAGCTCGTGACGCGGCTCGTCAGCCGGGGCATCGTCATCGTGCCCATCACCCTGCACACCGGGGTTGCCTCGCCCGAGGCGCACGAGAAGCCCTATCCTGAGCGGTTTTCCGTGCCGGCGGCAACGGCCCACCTGGTGAACCACGCCGCAGGGCGGGTCATCGCGGTCGGCACGACCGTGGTCCGCGCGCTCGAATCGGCCACCGCACCGGACGGCACGGTCGTGCCGCGCGAAGGCTGGACCGACCTCATCGTCACGCCCGAACGCGGCGTGTCCACAGTGGACGGCCTGCTCACCGGCTTCCACGAGCCCCGGGCCTCACACCTGCTGATGCTGGAAGCAATCGCCGGCCCGGCCCTGCTGGAGGCGTGCTACCGCGAGGCCATAGCTGGGCGCTACCTCTTTCACGAGTTCGGCGATCTCAACCTGCTGCTGCGCCGGGCCCGATAGCGGATGTGCGCCTCGAACAGCCGCCTGCCTCCCACCAAAACCACACGCCTACTGTGGCAAGTGCTTGGTCCGCAGGCAAAGCACGACCCCGGGCTCCCCCGGCCGCCCCTCCCAATAGGCCCGCTCGGGCGCCCGTGAAGTCGATGGCGAAGGCGGCTGTGAAGGCGGCGGCGAGGCCAGCGCCTTGCACGCCTCGGCCGCCTCCGCCTGCGCCCGCCCGTCGACCCGCCCGACCACCGTGAACGCGGCCGTCGCGTCCGCGCAGTCCACGATCCGGAACCGGCCGTCGTCCGCACCGACCAGGCAGTCACCGACCTGCGCCCGCACATCGGACGTCGGTATGCCGCTGACGAACTGCCACACCAGTGCCACGATGCCGCCGACCATCGCCAGCACCAGGCACACCAGCGCGATCTGCAGTACGACCGCGCCTCCCCTTTTCTCACCCACGACACACAACACGCACGGGAGGCCGGCCGGGTTTCAGGCTCCCGCGCTCGCTAGTCGGAGGCGTGGGCGAGCGCGTCGATCAGGTCGCGCAAGGCGGACTGGGCCAGAGATGTCTCCCGCACGGCCGCATAGATCGATCGGGTCGGCTCCGGTCGGCGCACCCTGCGCGCCACAACCCCAGGGTGCCGGCTGCCCAACCCGGTGCGCGGGATGAGGCTCACCCCGAGCCCGGCGGCCACAAACCCCTGCGCGGTGGCGTAATCTTCGCTTTCCACCACGAACCTCGGGCTGAACCCGGCCGCCGCACACGCCTCCAGCATGATCGCCCGGGACGGCCCGGCCGGCCACTCGTTGTCCACCCACGGCTCGTCGGCGAGGTCGGCCAGGTCGATCGCACGGGCGGTGTTGGCCAGCCGGTGCCGCTTGGCAAGCACGGCCAGGTACGGGTCGTCGAGCAGGTGGATCAGGCGGGTGCCGGCGGGCGGCTCGGTGCGCGGGCGCACCACAATGGCCAGGTCGGCGCGGCCCTGCTCGACCTCGGGCAGCGGGTCCTCGGGATGGCTGACCCGCAGGTCAACCTGCACTCCCGGGTGGGAGTGGTGGAAGCGGGCCAGCGCGGGCGGCACCAGCGCCGCACCGGCCGTGGCGAAGTAACGCACCACGAGCCGGCCCGTGCGCCCGGCCCGCAGGTCGGCCAGGGCGGTCTCGGCGTCGGCGACGTGCCGCGCGATGACCGCGGCGTGATCGGTGAGCACCCGCCCGGCCGGGGTCGGCCGCACTCCCCTGCCGACGCGCTCCAGCAGGGGCACGCCCGCCTGCTTTTCGAGCGCGGCGATCTGCTGGCTGATCGCCGACGGGGTGTAGCCGAGGTTTGTCGCGGCTGCGGTCACCGACCCGCTGGTCACCACGGCCCGCAGGATCTGCAGCCGGCGCAGGTCGAGCATGTAGTCCAGCCTAAAGGTGCCCGCAGAATCTTTGACTCGTTCTGACAGTTCACCGCGGTGGGGATGACGCGCCGGCGACCGGCTCCCAGCCCAACTCGTTACGCGCCTTGGCATTCGACACCCGCATCGACGTGTCGATCATAGCGGCGCCCAGGTAGGGCACTGCCGCGCGGAGCAGCCGACCAGGAAGCGGCAGCCCATGCCTCCCGGCCATCTCCCGCCAGGTCGCCGGATTTTCCATGCAGATGTTGTACGCCTCGCGGGCCGCGCCGCGTTCGAGGGCCAGGACGGTCGCGGCGGCCGCGTCCCGCACATGCACCCACGGCACGACGCCGCCCCTGAGCGGCACGGGAAACCGGCCGCGCGAAAACCACGTGCCCGGGCCGAAGAACACGCCATAGCGCAACGCGATCCCGTCCACGGCGAAGGCCTGCCGCTCGGCCGACACCAGCCCGTCCACCACCGGGTCGGCGGGGCCGCCCGTCTTGACGCCGAACGGGTCGGTCTCGGTGAGCGGGCGGTCGCCGTGATCCAGGTAGCCGTAGCCGAGCACCAGCGACTGGACCAGGAACCGTTGCGCGCCAAGCAATTGCGCCGCCTCGATCAGGTTGGCGGTGCCCTTGATCCGCAGCACGGTGCTCGGGTCGTTGGCGTCGACCGTGCGGCGTGCCTGCTTCAGCGCGGTGAGCTGGTGGATGACGGCATCGGCGGTCCGGCCCCGCAGGGCGCGCAGCAGCGCCTCGCGGTCGAGCGCGTCCGCCCTGATGTCGCCCGCTGTGCGGGACAGCGTGAGCACCTCGTGGCCGGCGTTGGTCAGGGCCGTGGTGAGCGGGCGGCCGATCGCCCCGGTGGCGCCCGCGAGCAGGATCCTCACGGGCACCACACTAAGCGAATCGATGCACGAAGATCCCTTCGGGTGTGGGCATGATGACCATGTTGCCGGCAACCGCCAGGAGACCCGCGACGAGTGCGTTCTCGCCAAGTTTGGTGACCGCACCCGTGGCCAGGGACAACCCGCTGACGCCGCTGTCTGCGCTCCACAGCAGGAGGTTGCCGCCGTCGATCCACGTCGCCAGCGTGCCCTGCAGTTTCGGCTCGGCCAGCGCCTGACCCGCCGGGCCGAGGATCACCGGGCCCTGGGAGCCCAGCACGAGCAGGTTGGGCCCGTAGGGGACGGGACTCCACCTGAACTCGAACACGGTGTGTTCCCACACCACTTTCGCGCTCACGGGATCGACCGCCGCCACGCGGTCATCGGCCACGACACAGATGAGGCGGGTCGCACAGGGGGTGATGGCACGGGTGGCCTTCGCGGTGGTGTGGATGAGCCGTAGCGGCGCCGTGCCGAACACGTCTATCTCCCGCACCTCCTTCTCGCTGGCGGCGTAGAGCTTGCCGTCGAGCACGAACCCGTATCCGGTCGGCCCGGTCGCCGGTCCGTCGCGTTCGGACAGTACCCGTCCGGAGTCCACGTCGAGCACCTTCAGCCGCCCGGAGCGGGTGTGCACGACCACCCGGCGATCGTCCGATGCGGACACCACCTCGGACTCCTGCGGCGCGCGGATCGCGGTGGTCCCGCCCTTCACGGCCGGCTCGTCGAACGTCCAGCGCACGGCACCGGTCTTGAGGTCGATCGCCTCGGTCCGGCCGTCGGAGATCCACGTGAGGACGAGCAGATCCGGGAAGAGCACGCGATCGGTGTCGTTGTAGCTGTACGGCAGCCGCCACAGCTCCCGGCCCGTGCCCGGGTCGAGCGCGATGATGGTGTCCGGCCTGACCGGCCCGCCCGTCTCGCCGAAGCCCTGCTCGGCGAGCAGGACGATGGCGTCGCGGGCGACCTGCATGCCGTTGGTGTCGCCGAACCTGCCGACGTTGACCGGTGCGAACACCGGCCGCCGGGTGGCCAGGTCGATCACGGCGACGTGCTCGGAGTTGTCCTCGTCGAGCCACATCACATACGCGTGGGTGTCGCTGGCCAAGGCAATGCCCAACTCCGCGGGCTTGTCGAACGCCACGACCGGCTTGGCGTCCGGGTCGAACGGCGTGAACGTGATGGGCGGCGGCACGTCCGGCTGGATGACCGGCGGGGGCGTCGACCGGGCAAGCCACGGCATGATCGCGGCCACCACCGCCACCACCGCGATCGCCGCGGTGACGATCGTCCTGTTGCGACGGTGCCGGGCGCGGGCGCGGATGTCGCCGAGGCCCGCAAGCGGCACGGCGTCGGCCCGCTCGGCGAGCCGTTCGTAGAGGCGGTCCAGTTCAGCCGACATTGCCGCCACCCCTTCCCGACATCGCCGCGTAGCCGAGAGCGGCGGCGAGATTGGCCCGCCCCCGCCAGGCGCGCGCATAGGCCTCCTGGGTCAGGTCCTGCGCCTCCGCCAGATCGCCGGTCAGGCCGTACGCGTATCTGAGCAGCCGGCGTGAGGTGCCCTCGTAGAAGGACTCGAAGTCAGGGACGGTCACAATCGGGTACACGGGATGACCCTCGGGAAAGTTGCACCGGTCCGCGGGCGATGCTCGTGGCGATGTCAGGGTTCGTCAAGGCGGGCCTGTTCGGACAGGATCGTCTCGTGCAGCGGGCGTTCGGGGCCGTGGAAGGCCTCGCCTCGGGCCTCGCCGTCCTCGCTGCCGCTGAAAACCCTTGCGCCCTCGCTGTCTTCGGGCATCTGGGTGGGCCGCGAACGGGTCCGCGAGCCGATTTCGAGCCGCGTGCGGGGCATCGCGTTGGGACGGTTTTCACGCACCCACGCGACCATGTGCTCACGCACGATGCAGCGCAGGTCCCACAGTGACGGCGCGTCGCCCGCGCTGACCAGCCCCCGCAGCCGGATGCGGCCCTGGATCGCGTCGGTCACCTGTAGCACGCACACCCGCCCGTCCCACAGGTCGTTGGCCTCGACGAACCGCCGCAGCTCGTCGCGCAGCTCCGGCACGGGCGTGTCCCAGTCGACGTCCAGCTCGACCGTGCCGAGGAGCTCGGATCGAGTGCGGGTCCAGTTCTGGTACGGCCTCGAGGTGAAGTACGACGTGGGCAGGATCAGGCGCCGGTCGTCCCAGATGTGCAGCACGACGTGGGTGAGCGTGATCTCCTCGATCCGCGCCCACTCGTTTTCCACCACCACCACATCGTCGATGCGGATCGCGTCGCTGAAGGCCAGCTGCAGTCCGGCGATGACGTTGCCCAGTACGCTCTGCGCCGCCAGCGCGGTGACGATGCCGATGATGCCCGCCGACGCGAGCAGGCTCGTCCCGATGGCCCTGACCTGGGGGAAGGTCATCAGGATCAGTCCAAGTGCGACGATCACGACCGCCGCGATGGTGACCCGGCGCAGCATCTCGATCTGCGTGCGGATCCGCCTGGCCTCCCGGTTGTCGGGCACGTCGATGCGGAACCGGGCCTCGGCCACGTCTTCGAGCGCGAGCAGCGCGGTGGCCAGCAGCCAGGCGCCCGCCACAATGACCGCGATGCCCATCACGTGCAGCACGCCGTGGCGGACGTCGAATCTGGCGGGCGAGACCTGCAGCGCGGTACGGGCCGCGAGCAGCACGCAGAACACCTGAAACGCGCGGTGCGCGTGCGAGGTGAGCTCGGCCAGCAGCATGTATCGGCGGCCGAGGCGCACCAGCGTGCGGTGGACGAGCTCCACCGCGACGACTGCCAGCAGGGCCGCGCCCACGACGGCGAGCAGGGTCTTGGGTACCGGATCCACGGCCTTTGTTTTCACCTACGCGACCTTGATTAAACGCCATTTGACAAATTCATTTTTCAAGTGGCACGCTGTTGACATGCCAGCCGGGATCGATGTCGTCAGCGAGCACGACCGCCTGCGCGGCGCGCTCGGCCAACTGCGCCGGCGCATCCTGGCCGGTTTGCACGAGCCCGGCTCGGCCACCACGCTGGCCGCCGAGCTCGGCGAGACCCGCCAGCGGGTCAACTACCACCTGCGCGAGCTGGAGAAGGCGGGCCTGGTCGAGGTGGTCGAGCTGCGCCAGCGCCGCGGCCGCACCGAGCGGCTCATGCGCGCGACCGCCCGCACGGTGGTCGTGGCCCCGGCCGTGGTCGGCGACCTGGCGGCCGAGACCCAGGACCGGTTCGCCGCCGACGCCCTGCTCGCCGTGTCCGCGCGCATGCTGCGCGACGTGGCCGCGATGCGCGAGCGGGCCGGGGCCGCCAACAAACGGCTGATCACCTTCACGCTCGAGGCCGACGTGGGGTTCGAGCGCCCCGCCGACATCGAGCGGTTCGCCACCCGGCTGGGTGAGGCGCTAGCCGAACTGGCCGCCGAGTTCGACTCGCCTGCCGCGCGGCGCCGCTACCGGATTGTCGCCGGCGGGCACCCGACCATGCCAAGCGAAAGCGAGTGACGCGATGGAAGCGAAGCTGAAGCCGTTCCGTGTGGAGACCACGATCGACGCGCCGCGTGAGGTGGTGTGGCGTGCGCTGACCACACCGAGCGTCATCCGTGAGTGGTTCGGCTGGGATGACGAGGGGCTGGAGGGCGAGATCCGGTACATCTTCGTCGACCACGCCAAGCACCTGCCGCCCGACCGCATCACCCTCGCCCTCGGCCAGGAGCTCCAGCTGGAGGCCGACGGTCCACACCGGACGGTGGTGCGCGCCGTGCTGCCCGGCTCGCTGGACGAGGCGGACTGGGAGGACATCTTCGATGCCATCGAGGAGGGCTGGCGCACGTTCTTCGAGCAGCTGCGGTTCATGGTGGCGCACAGCGGCTCCGGCCGCCACACCCTCCGCCTCGGCGGCAAGGCGAAGCCCTCCGTGGCCACCGATCTGGCCCGGTCCATTGGCGGGCACGAGGTCTGGCATCGCAGCCGTTACCAGCTCATGTTCGCCACGCCCGATGGCCGGCTCGTCGGGCTGATGGCCGAGTCGCCTTTGGACGATGACGCCGAGGGCCCGATCAGCCTGCAGGTCACCGCCTACGGGCCGGACGGCGATGACAACGGGCACGCCGAGCTGCGCGACCGGTGGGCCGCGCTGGTGAAAGACCCGGAGTTCACGCCATAGCCGACGCCAGGAAGCGAAGTTGATCGGCGATCTGGTGGGTCTGCCCGCCCTCGTGCCCGTTGTAGTGCCACACGTTCATGCGCTTCGGCCCGGCGTAGTGGTTGTACGCGGCGTACACGGTGGACGGTGGGCAGACCGGGTCCATGAGCCCAACCGAAAACAGTGCGGTCGCCGACGCCCGTGCCGCGAAGTTCACGCCGTCCACATAGGACAGCGTGTGCAGCACCTTCGCCGTGTCGTGGCGCTGGATCGCACAATAGGACACCAGCTCCGGGTACGGGCCGTCGGTCGCGATGTCGATGGCCCGCCGCCAGTGGCACAGGAACGGCACATCGATCAGCGCGGCCTTGACGTGCGGGCTGAGCCCGGCGGCGGCCAGCGCGAGCCCGCCGCCCTGACTCCCGCCCGAGACGGCGATCCGCGACGGGTCCACGCCCGGAGCCGCGCGCAACGCATCCACCGCCCTCACCGCGTCCGTGATCAGGCGCCGGTAGTAGTAGGTCGACGGGTCGCGCACTCCGCGCGTCATGAAGCCGGGATATTGCGGGTCGAGCGGACCGGCCGAGGCGTCGGGAGTGTCGCCCGGCACCCACATCGCTCCCTGGCCCCGATTGTCCATCACCAGGTTGGCATATCCGGCGGCGCTCGGCACCAGCCAGTCGTGCGGCAGGCCGCGACCGCCCGCATAGCCGATGTAGGTCACGACGCCGGGCAGTGGATCGTCCACATTGCGCGGACGGATCAGCCAGCCCCGGATCGGATCGCCTCCGAAGCCCGGGAACGTCACGTCCCAGACGTCCACAGTGGACAAGCCGCTGTCGTAGGGCTCGAAGACGGGCTTTTCGGGTGTGCCGCTGAGCGTTTCGGCCCAGAACGCGTCGAAGTCGTCCGGCTCGTCGCGCTCCGGGCGGTACACCTCAAGTTCCGTCAAGGGAAAATCAAACAATGCCATTTGTGGGTACCAATGTGAGGTGCCATCGCCCGAGGTTCGCGGCGATGATCGTGGTTCCGGCGAAGGCGATGTTGGTGGGATGGCACAGGTCGTGCGCGGTCGGGTCGTGCGCGACGACCTCCACCGCGCCGCCCGCACCCACCCGCAGGATCTGGCTCGGTTCGTAGCAGGCGATGTAGAGCAGCCCGTCGGGCCCGAACGCGAGCCCGTCGGGCACCGTGCCCGGCAGGCGCACCACGAGCTCACGCTCCAACGTGGACAGGTGCACCCGGCTCACGCCGGGCAGGAACGATTCGGCGATGTAAAGCCACTCGCCGTGCAGCGCGAGCCCGTTGGCGAAGGAGCTCGGTTCCGCGACGAACACGCCCCCGTTGCCGTTGGTGTCAAAGCGATACACCGACGGTCCCGGCACACCGGGCGGATAACTGTCCGAAATGTAGACCCACTCGCCCGAGCACGCGATCGAGTTCGGGTTGCGGAAACCCTCGGCGAAGGTGGAAAGCGCACCCGCCGCGATGTCGTAGCGGAAGACCGCGCGGTGGGCGATGTCGGCGGCGTAGACGCAGTCGCCCGACGGCGATACGGTCACGCCGAGCAGGAACCCGTCCGTGTCAGCGACGATCTCGGCGGACGAGCCGTCAGGCGCGATGCGATAGAGCTGACCCTGCTCGCCGCCACACCACACACTTCCGTCGCGCGGATGCACGGACACGCCCTCGGGGTGGTCCAGGCGCGGGTTGCCCAGGAACCCGTCGTAGAAGACTTTCAATGGCGCTCCGCTCATGGCAGCGCCGCCGGATTCACCGCGAGCAGGCCGCCGTCGACCCGATATTCAGCGCCGGTCACGAACGAGGCCCGGTCGCCGGCCAGAAACGCGACCACCTCGGCCACCTCGGCCGGCGTGGCGACCCGGCCCAGTGGATGGGTCCTCCCCCACTTGGCCACCGTCTCGTCCACAGTGGACTCGCCTTTGAACAGGTCGGCGGCCCACCGCAGCATGGGCGTGTCCACCGAGCCGGGGCAGACCGCGTTGGCGCGGATGCCGTCGCCCGCGAAGTCGACCGCGATGGACTTCACCAGCGCGTTGATGCCCGCCTTGCTGGCCGTGTAGGCCGCGACCCGCTGCTGCGTGGCGAAAGCCTGCACGGACGACACGGCCACGATCGAGCCGCCGCCGCGCTTTTTCAAAGCGGGAATCGCCGCCTGGCAAGCGGTGTAGACGCCCGTGAGGTTGACCGCGAGCACCTCGTCCCACAGCTCGCGCGGCGTGTCCACGACCGTGCCGTAGCGCTGGATGCCCGCGCTGGTGACGAGGATGTCGACCCCGCCGAACTCGGACACCGCGCGCTCGACCAACCCGTGCATGTCGGCCTCGGAGCGCACGTCGGCGACGACCCCTAGGACGTTGTCCGCCTGCATCGTGGTCTCGTGTCCACAGTAGACAACCGCCGCGCCGTTGCGCGCCAGGTGTTCCACCACGGCCGCGCCGATGCCGAGCGAGCCGCCCGTGACGACCGCGACCTTGCCTTCGAACTCCATCACCCCTCCTCAACGAGCGAAGCGGTCAGCCAGAAGGTCTTCGTCTCACCCGGGCCGATGCGCAAGGCCGACCCGTTGGCCACGGCCTCCGGCAGCCCGTTGGTCGGGTAGCTCGAGAACGGCTCCAGCCCGAGCACGTGGGCCATGCCCCACCACGGGTAGTCGATGGTCGCGCCGCATTCCTGCCACACCCACAGGTACGGCATCGTCTGCGCGTCCCACTCGACGCGCATGCCGCTGCCCGTCTGGTCGACGACCTCGTACCAACTGGCGCCTTTGACATAGCAGATGTCGCTGGGATCGCCGGGTGCCGGGACGGCCGACAGATCCGTGGTGCGCCTTCGCCCACGCGGGTCGATGGCTTCAGCGTGCGGGATGACGGTCACGCCTTCCGGGAGCCGCACCCGGCAACCGACGCGCAGGAACGGACGGCCGAACGTGAGGTGATGGCCCCACATAGCCTCGACCTGCACGGGCGCGTCGTTGGTCAGCGTCTCCGTGATGTGCAGCGAACCTCCGTCGAGGCGCAGCTTCTTCGTGACACGCAACGGGTAACGCGGTGTGGCAACGGTGAAGGTGCTGTCACCCAGCGACTCCCACGGGATGGTCGCGACCGAGCCGTGCTGGTCGAACGCGGCGCCACGATAGACCGACGGCACGCCCCCGTTGGGCAGGACCTCCTGCCAGCCACCCGGATAGGTGTCAAGAAACGTGCCGTCGCGCCGGGGTGTGCCGGGGGCCCGCCAGGCCAGGTCGAGCTCGCGCCGCTTGTCGTAGAACGAGACCACGTCGGTCCCCTTGTCGGGCAGGAGTTCCACGCGCAGGCGCTCGTTTTCAAGCACGTGCGTCCTCATGGCTGCGCCCATCTGTCGTTCGGGATCAGCGGGTACCAGCCGGGCCTGCCGGGATCGCGGTCGTAGGGGTAGCTTCCGAGTTCCTTGTACAGCTCCGAGTAGCGGGCAAGCCGATCGCGGTCGAGTGTGACCCCGAGGCCCGGCCCTTCGGGCACGGCGATCGCACCGTCCACGTAGGACAGCTTGCCCCCGGCGATCACGTCATCGGTGAGATGGTGATAGTGCGCGTCCGCCGCGTAGGACAGGTTGGGCAGCACCGCGCCCAGGTGCAGCATCGTGGCCAGCTGGATGCCCAGCTCACCCGACGAGTGCACGGCCACGCCCACCTGGAACGTCTCGCACACCGCGGCCGCCTTCACGCACGGCCGGATGCCGCCCCAGAAGGTCGTGTCCAGCAGGACCACGTCCACGGCCGGGTCGCGCACGTTCGTCGCCAACTGTTCGAAGTTGACGACCACGGTGTTGGTCGCGAGCGGGATGCCGATGTCACGCAGCTGCCGCAGACCGTTGAGCCCCCAGGTCGGGTCTTCGAGGTAGTCGTTGGGCAGGCTCGTGATGGCTTGCGCGAAGTGGCGGGCCTCGCCGACCGACAGCGCCGCATTCGGGTCGTAGCGCAGCCGATCGCCTGGCATGGCTTCGGCGAGAGCCCGATAACAGTCAAGCTCGTAGGCGGGCGGGAAGACCCCGCCCTTGAGCTTGTGCACGGTGAAGCCGTGCTGTGCCTTGAGCTCGAGCGCGTGCGCCGCGAGTTGGTCGGGTGTGCGGACCTCGCCGTGGCCGGTGGACTCGTTGGGGTACCGGAAGAAAAGATAGGAAGCGAACGGGACCGCGTCGCGCAGCCTGCCACCGAGCAGGTCATGGACGGGCACGCCGAGGTGCTGGCCGATGATGTCGAGGCAGGCGAACTCGAGCGCGGCATGCAGCTGGGTGCGGTTGTTGTACAGGCTCGCGGTCGGGTTGGTGATGGCGAAGCGCATGGCTTCGAGCTGGAACGGGTCGTGGCCGCGAAGATAGGGCAACAGCCCGCGCACGGCCGCCTCGGCGCTCTCACCGCCCCCGCCGAGCTCGCCGAGGCCGATCAGCCCGTTGTCGGTCTCGACCTCGACGATCGTGCGCACGAACCTCCCCCAGTGCGCGCCGTTGGAGTGGCGCAGCGGCGCCTCCAGCGGCACGGTCACCGTCGTGGCCCGGATATCGACGATCTTCACAGGTCGACCACCAGTGCTGTCAGGCCGGTTCCGGGGACCGGCACGGCATCGAGGTCCACGGGTTGCAGGTCGCGTTCGAGGCTCGTGCCGAGATACGCCGCGCGCACCGGATACGGCAGGCGGACCTGTGTGGTGACCGGCTCGGTACAGCGCAGATACACGACCAGGTCGTGTCCGCGCCGGGACCGCCCGATCGACGAGATCTCCACCCGGGGGTCGTTTACTTGAGCAAAGTAAAGCTCCTCGGGTGTGCGGTCGCGCCCGGTCAGCGGGATCGCCAGGAACGGGTCGGTGAGACCGGCCGCTGCCGTCGGCCCGTCCTCGGCGATCGCGTAGCGGAACGTGGTCTCGCCCTGCTGCTGCGCCGGGAAGTTGGTGTCCCAGATGTTGTTCAGCGCCCACGAGTAGACCGTGCCGGGCTCGGCGGGCGACGGTTTGACCGTGGGCGGGAACGGCGAGTAGGGCAGGTAGAGCTCGCCGAACATGACGAGTGGCGCTTCCAGCGTGGCCCAACCGGCACCGTCCGCAAAGGACACCCAGTGCCGGATCGGGGTCATGTGGCTCGCGGCGCCCGGCACGATCGGGGCATTCGGGCCGCCGACGCCACCGGTCAGCTCCCACGCGGTGGGCGCGCCCGCGGCGAACGGGAAGGCGAAGAACACGCTCTCCTTGACCGGCGCGCCCTGCTTGAGGATGCGGTTGGTGATGTCGACGCGCGGCACGTCGGTGGGCAGGAAGATGGTGGTGCGCAGCCAGTCCACGCCGTCGCCGTCGAGCTGCACCTCAAGCGTCTGCCCGGCGGCCGTCCGGGTTGCGCGCACAATGGAGGCGCGCCGGCCGAGCGACCGTCCAGACAGGAGGGACAGGTGGTGCGTGCCGCTCGCCTCGATGTGGCCGGACAGATGGTTCACGTGGCCGGTCGTGGAGTAGCGGTCGTAGACATACTGGTTCATGCCCGCGTACGCGTCCACATTGACCAGTTCGCGGCCGGTGCGCTTGTCGAAAATGGACGCGATGACGCCGGACTTCAGATCGAACTCGACCCGGTAGAACTCGTTTTCCAGCTCCGTGGCGAGCTCGCCAGGCGCCGTCGGCCCGTCGCCACGCACCACGTCGACGCGGACCGCGCCTACGCTGGGCACGTCGGCGACCGTGAACGTGATCCGGCGCCCGTGCGGCCGGGTCGCCCAGTCCTCGATCTCCTCGTGGTGCGGGATCACCCGGCCGGTCCGAGAGTCCACGAGCGACAGTCCCCTGCCGAGCGCAACGGTGCTCGACGGCAGAAAGGCCGACACAGTGTCGCTTCTGGACAGACCCGGATTGAAGACGAGGTACGAAGCCAGCGCCCCGTTGCCCGGGGCGAAGCGCGCACCGAGCCGCCGAGCGCCCGCGTGCCGCAGATCCTCCGCGTCATCGAACGCCGAATAGGCCAACTCGGACTTGCGCGCCCACTGCAGCCCGCCCGAGTCAAACCCGTCCTCGTGGTCATGCCACGGGTTGGCCGCGCCCCACGTGTGCTCGTCGAACAACCCGAGCTTGTCATACACCGCGTCGGCGTCGAGGTGGCTGTCGGCCAGCGTGTGCAGGGTCTCGGCGTGCCGGATGGCGTGCTGCGCCCGCCGCGCGTAGCCCAGCGGCCGCGCACCCGACCCGAGCCCGTCTGCCCACCAGTCGGTCCAGTCACCCTCGTGCTCCGGGATCCGGTCTCCAATCCGTGCCACGGCATCCTCGAAGAACGCCGTGTTCGTCGCCATCTTCAGCTTGGGCCAGTCGTAGGTCGCGTTCCACTCCCGCACCACGCTCGGCGGCACGATCGACGGGGTCGCGTTGTCGGCGTGCCCGCCCTGCACACGCAGGTGCAAAATGTCGTGCGGATATCCGGGCCGGTCCACGCTGTCCAGCCCCGACCATCCAAAGGCTTCTTTCTGGTACGGCACCGGCCGGTTCGCGAGCGCGTCGAGATAACCGGGCAGGAGCTCCTGCGTGAGCGCGAAACTCTCGTTGAGCCCGACGACGTTGCCCTCCATGTAGGCCATGCCGTGCGGCGTGTCCGTGAACCACACCATCACCCGGTTGCCCGATGGCGACCGCCACCAGAACGGGCGCCCCAGCTCCAGCCCGCCGTGCAGGAACGGCACCGACCGCCCGGCCCAGTTGTGCGCGGCGGACAGATATTTCACGCCGCCGGAGGCAAGCGCATCGACGAACCCGGCCACCGCACCCGGCACGTCGGTGTGCATGGCACTCGTGATGGGAATGCCATACTCCGTGCGCAGGTCGTCGGTGAATCGCAGCAGCCGGTGCAGTTCCTCCACCGAGCACGCCTCGGTGTGCAGCTGGTACGGCATGGCCGTGACCTCGATCCGCCCCTGCTTGGCCAGCTGCACGAAGCGGTCGACGACCGATGAGGCGCGAGCCCCCAGCCACGTCCGCACGGGCAGGGCCGACTCCACGTTCCACCGGAAGCGCGCGTCATCGGGCCAGTCGTCGGTCGCGGTGGCCAGCTCCAGCGCGGAGTCCAGGTATTCCAGGTGATTGCGGAGCACGACCCCCTGACGATCCGTGTAGCCGATGTCCAAATGCGAGTGATGCACCACGTACACGGTCCACTTCCGCTGCGGCGTCACCTCGATTTCGAGGTTGCCCTCATCGAGCGTGAGGGTCACCCGCGTCGGCGCGGAAACCTCGGGCACCCAGTGGTCCATGCCGTTGACCCGCACCGCCTGCTTGCCGTCGCGAAACAGCGGCAGCACCTGGGCGTGCACCTCGACGCCACGGTCGGTGCGCAGCGGCGGCAGGAACGTCGGGCGCAGCGTGGCCCGCATGTCGTCGTAGGTCGGTGAACCGAGGCTGGCCCGCAACAACCGGGTGGTCATGTCACAAACTCCTAGAACTGCCCGAGCGCCAGGCCGCGGGCGAAAATGCGTTGCGTGAAAAGGAAAAGCGCGACCGTCGGCAGCGACACGAGGATGCCGGCCGCCAGGATGACGGGCATGCGCGTGCCCGCGTAGGCCGAGTTGAGCGACGACACGGCCGTCATGATGGGCCGCACCTCCGGGCTCTGCGACAGCGTCAGCCCGAACAGCAGGTCGTTCCAGATGAACGTGAACTCAAGGATGAACACCGCGCCGAGCGCGGGCAGGGCCAGCGGCAGGTAGATGCGCCAGAACACGCGCCACAGGTTGGCCCCGTCCATGCGCGCGGCCTCGAACAGCGAGTGCGCCACGCCGGTGAAGAAGTTGCGCATCACGAACGCCGCGAACGGGACGCTGATCGCGGTGTAGATGACGAGCAGCCCGAGGCGGGTGTCATACAGCTGGGTCGAGCTGAACCCGAAGAACAGCGGGATCAGCAGCATCTGCGTGGGGAAGATGGTACCCCCGAAGATCAGCATGAACCAGCCGAACCCGCCCTTGACGCGAAGCACACTGATGCCGAACCCCGCCATCGCGCCGATCACGACCGCGGCCGCCGGGGCGACCACCGCGTAGAGGAAGGTGGCGCCGATGCTCGGCCCGAGCTCGACCCGCGCCCACGCGTCGGCCATGTTGGCCAACAGCTCGAACGAGCCCGGCAGGTCCCAGATGCGTTCGGGGTCGTAGTCGTCCAGCCCGCGCGCGGCGTTGGCGAGCAACAGATAGGTGGGGGCCAGCCAGATCAGCCCGAGCACAATGAGTACCAGTCGACGAATCATGAGACCGCCCTCACCTGCCTCCGCATGTAGATGAACGAGACCAGGCCGGTCACGATGGTGAGCGAGAACGCGACCGCCGCGCCGTAGCCGAACTCGGCCGCCACGAACGCGTCGCGATACATGGTGACCGCCAGGGTTTCCGACGATCGCCCCGGACCGCCCTGCGTGCTGATCCACACGATGTCAAACGTCTTGAGGCTGGCCACAAGCGACAGTCCGACCACGACCGTGGTCAGTGGAGCGAGCAGCGGCCAGGTTATCTTCCGGAACATGCCCCAGCTGCCCGCGCCGTCAAGCTTTGCCGCCTCGGCCACCTCCTTCGGGATGGACTGCAGCCCGACCAGGAACAGCAGCGCGTTGACGCCCGCCTGCTGCCAGGTCATCGCCACGATCAGTGAGAGGGTGTTCCACGGGGCCTCCTGCAGCAGCGAGATGTCGGTGCCCAGGATGTCGTTGGCCGCGCCGCCACTTTGGAGGATGAAGCCCCAGATCACCGCGAGCCCCGCCCCCGACAGCGCGTAAGGCAGCAGGAACGGCAGCCGGTAGAACGTGCCTCCCTTGAGCCCGTATGACAGCACCGCGATCAACAGTCCAAACGCGACCGGCAGCACCGTGATGCCCACCGCCCACATCAGAGTGTTGCGCACCGACGTGGCCAGCGCCGGATCCTCCAGGAACCGTATGTAGTTGTCGAAGCCCACGAAGGTGGGCGAGCGCAAACCGTCGTAATCGGTGAAACTCAGGTACACCGTCCACAGGAACGGCGCGTAGAGCACCACCGCCACCAGGAGTAGCGACGGCGACAGGAACGACACGCCCGCCCACCTTCGTGTGCCAGTCATTTCTTCTTGCTCCAGTAGTCGTCGGCGGCCTTCTGGATGGTCTCCAGCTGCTTGCGATAGTCAGCCGGCTTGACGACGAACGCGCCGAACGCATCGAGCGCGGCCGTCAGGATCGGCGCCGGCGTGGCCTCGAAGTAGCGGTTGTAGAGCGCGTAATCGTTGGAGCCCGCCTGTTTGGTGACCGCCTGCAGACCCGGATCGGGGATGGCCACCTTCGGGTTGCCCGACACGTCGCCGCGCGAGTTGGCCCACTTGTCCTGCGCGACCGGGCCGACCCACCACTTGAGGTACTTCATGCTCGCCTCGCGGTCCGGTGCCTTGTCCAAACTGCACAGTGGACCGCTCTCGAACAGCAGGCTCGTCTTGCCACCCTTGGGGTTCTCGTTGGGGATGAAGAACATACCGTAGTCCTCGCCCGGCTTCATCCCGGCCTGGGTGAGGCTGGTGTTGAACCACGTGCCCCAGTTGCCCATGGCCACCTTGCCCGACTTGAGCCCGGCCGCGGGCTCGGTCTTGTCACCCGGATCGGTGAAGTAACCCTTGTCAATCATGGACTTCCACAGCTCCATGACCTTCACCACGCCCGGGTCGGTGTATTTGGCCTTGCCCTCGGACAGTCGCTGATAGAGGTCCGGGTCGCTGCCCACCAGCAGCTGCTGGAACCATACGAAAGAGAACAGCACCGAGGTGTGGTAGAACGGGGTGATTCCCTTGGACTTCAGTGTGTCCGCGGCAGCCATGAACTCGGCCCACGACGTGGGCGGCCTCAACCCGTTGGCGTCGAACACCTTCTTGTTGTAGAACATCACCCAGTAGGCGATATTCAGTGGCACGCAGTATTGCTTGCCGTCAATGGTGTAATAGGGCTTGAGGTTCTCGGTCAGGTCGCCGTTCTTGATGGCCTCGTTCCACAGGTCCGTCGTATCGGCGATGTGCCCCTCCTTGACGATCTCGGCCATGCGCTGGCCGGTCGTCCAGGTGAACAGGTCGGGCTTGACGTTGGTGCGGAACGACGCCTTGATGAACGCCTCGTAGGTCGGCTCGTCGGTGTAGCCGACCGGCTCCATCGACAGGCCGATCTCCTTTTGCGACAACTCGCCGACCGACTTGAAGTATTGGGCCCAGGCACCCTTATCGTTGTAAAGTTTTAAATGCGTTTTCTTTTCGGTACCGGTTTCGCCTCCGCTGCCGCAGCCGGCCAAGGCCAGCACGACAGCGGCGCACACTGCAGTGAGGACGCGCACCGCATTCACCTTTCGTCAATCTGTTTGGTGGTAACGACATCTCGGACGTCCTCCAGATGGCGGCGCATCAACTCGCTCGCCCGGTCCGGGTCGCCCGCCTCGATCGCCGCGAGGACGGCCCTGTGCTCTTCGTGATCGCGCACCCGGTCGTCGAAGATCCGCTGGATCTCGCGCTGCTCGCCCGCATGCACGGACAGCAGTGAGTCGATGACCTCGTGCAGGACGGTGTTGCCGCTCGCGGCGGCCACCGCCCGGTGAAACTCCATGTTGGCTTCGTGCAGAGTCTCGTCGTCGTTGCCGATGTTTCGTTCCGCCTTGCGTAGCGCGCTGCGCAGGCGCTTGCGCTCGTTCACGTCGTTGCGCCGGGCCGCGTGCGCTGCCAGGTATGGCTCGACGAGAAGCCGTGCCTCCAGCAGTTGCGAAAGCTGTTCCGTGGCAAGGGTGGGCATGTGCGGGTTGGCCATCACGACGCGGTCGAGCGACTGGCTGATGTAGACACCCGACCCGTGCTTGAACTCGACCGCGCCGGTCGCCTGCAGCCTGCGCAACGCCTCCCGCACGGTCGGGGTCGCCACCGCGAAGCGGGCCGCGAGCGTGCGCGACGACGGCAGCCGGTCGCCGGGCTTGAGCCCCTCGGTGCGGATGAGCGCCAGCAACCGCTCGGTGAGCGCGTCGGACAGGCTGTGGCGGATCAGCATGGCTATTCGAACCTGACTTCCATGAAGCGCGGGCGATAGATACTCGCGTCGGAGAAGTGGTCCTCCCAGGCGAAGCTGTTCACGTTGTAGGTGACGATGAGCGCGCCGTCGCGGCGTAGCTCGGGGTGCTCGTGCGCGTTGTAGGTGAAGATGTTGCCGCCCGTCTCGGGGGTGTGGAACAGCGTGGTGCGGCCGGTCCACGGACCCGTTGGGGTACAAGAGAAATAGGCGACCACTTCGGTGGAGAACGGGAAGCTGGTGTCCTGGGTGACAAGCATCCATTTGTTCTTGTACCGCGTCACGCTGTACTCATTGGCCACGTTCGCCTGGACGCGGGTGGAGGCGTGCTGATCGGCGGACCAGCCGGTGCCGGTGTAGAACTCCCACGGGCCTTTGAGGTCCTTGCCCGCGACGCGGGCGACGTGCATGTACTTGGCCAGCCCCAGGTCCTCGACGCCATAGATATAGGTGTGTGGCCCGGCCTCCCGGATCCAGCTGCCCCACGCGACCTTGGCCGCCGAAGGCAGCGGCGTGACGTCGATGAGCCGATAGGTCCACGGGCTGAAACGGGCGAGCACCGAGCCGGTGAAGCCCCAGTCCCACTGCCCCGGCCCGAACCGGTCGTAGCGCTGGAACACGATCTGCAGCGTGCCCGCGCCGTAGTGGCCCGCACCCAGCCAGTACCAAGCGCTTTCGGCGGGCGGGGGCATGACGGCCGCCGGGTCGGCAGGCGTGCCACCGTGAATCGTCCTGAAGCGACTTCCCCACTGCTCGACGAACGTGTTGTTGACGATCGGTGAGCCGGTGGGTCTCGTCCCGTCGGGGTTGACCTCGCCGAGGAACGTGTCGGAAAACAGCCACAGCACACGGCCGCCCGGCAGCTTCACCGAGTAGGTGCTGTCGCCCCCCGTCCACGCGCCACCGGTGTTGGCGTAGTTCGCGAACGCTCCCGTCAGTCCCGGCTCGACGGTCGCCGACTTGAGCACGGGCGTCGGCCCACACTCCGCCGCACCGCTCGTTGTTTGCAGCGGGGCCGCTCCCGCGGCAGCCGGCTTGAACTTCCCGATCGCGCGCCGATCGCTCTCGTTGGCCGATGCCGGCGCCACGCCCGCGAGCGCACCGCCGCACACCACAATCACCAAGGCGGACAACAGCTTCCGCGCAGTATTGGCAGTGCCTTTGCCCGAAGTAACCAAACCCCGTTTTGCCAAGACCCGTTGGAATGCCCGCAAGTCTCGTTCCTCCCACCACGCCGTGCCGGAAAGTGACCAACTGATTAGATCAGTTGGTCACATACCTGTCTAGGGGTTGTTTCCGAGGTGTTACCGCGGCGTGATCAGTTGCCGAAGAATGTCGGTGGGTGGTGAGAATATGCGTGCATGGCTTACGACGAGGAGCTGGCAAACCGGGTGCGCGAGCTTGCCGGCAAGGAGAAGGGCCTGACCGAGCAGCGCATGTTCGGCGGGCTGGCGATGCTCATCAACGGCAACATGGCCGTTGCGGTGCGCGGCAAGGGCGGCGGGCTGCTGGTGCGGGTCGGCGAGGCGCAGCGCGAGGCCGCCCTGGCGGAGAAGGGCACCGACGAGATGATGATGCGGGGCAAGGCAATGCGCGGCTGGATCACGGTCGAGCCGTCCGCCTGCGCCAAACAGGCCGACCTGCGCCGCTGGGTGACCCGCGGCGTGTCCTTCGCCCGCACCCTGCCGCCCAAATAGCCCGCGCCGGCCTTCCCTCCCGTGGGGTGCCGGCCGGAAATGACAAAGCGGTGACCGGGACGCCCAAAGACGAGAAGGCGGCATGGCAGCAGGCTGGACGGCATGAGGGAAAAGTATTTGACCGACGGTTATCTGCTTCCGGGCCGCAAGGCGTTCGATGACGCCAAGTTCGGGCGGCTGAAGGGGATCTTCGAGGAGCATCTGGCGCAGGCGCAGGCCGGTGGGGCGCGGGGCGACTCGGGTGAGCTGGACATGCCGCACACGCGCGATCCGCGGCTGCTGGAGTTCCTGCTGGCCGACGAGCTGCTGGACGCGGTCGAGCCGCTGATCGGGCCGGACATCGGGCTGTTCGCGAGCGCGTTCCTGTCGAAGGAGCCGTTCACCGGCCGGGCCACGCCGTGGCACGAGGACTCCTACTTCTGGGACGGCCGGTTCGACCGCATGGACCGGATCGTGACCGTGTGGCTCGCGCTGGACAAGGTGGACCGCGACAACGGCTGCATGCGCGTGCTACCCGGGAGTCACCTGGCCGAGGTGGGCGAGTACGAGTTCGCCGATCCCGACGAGTTCAGCTTCGACCGGGTGGTGTCCGGCGGCGTGGATGAGTCGAAGGCGGTGGATTTCGAGCTGGCCGAGGGCGAATACTCGCTGCACGACGCGCGCATCATTCACGGCGCGACGGCCAACCGCAGTCCGCGGCGGCGGGCGGGCTACACCATCCGCTACTTCTCGCAGGAGCTGCGGTTCGACCCGTCGCATCCGCGCAATGAAGGCCATCTGCTCTGGCACGCGCGCGGAACGAATGTGGCGGGCAATCCGGTGGAGAACTGAACCGTACCACCCAATTCTTTCATGTAAATGTGTTTGTCTTTGACCACTTCATCGATTATGCTACTCCACACGACCGGCCGGGTGTGGAGGGCGGTGGGGGTCATTGTTCGGCGACAACCTCGACGCGATCGAGCAGCGGATCGTGGACTGGCAGTCCACGTTGGAGGCGCGCGCCCGCCGCGCGGCCGATGTCGCGAAGCAGCTGCAGACCACGAGGTTCACGGGCTCGGTCGCGGGCGGCCTGGTCGTCGCGACCGTCGACCACGCGGGCCATCTCGTCGACCTGACGCTGCACCAGCGGGTGCGGGACTGGCCTGCGGCGCGGATCGCCAAGGCCGTTCTCGTGGCGGCGGCCGCGGCCCGCGACGCGATGACCGCGCATGTGCGCGACCTGATGGCCGAGGCGGGGTTCGACCATGCCGGACAGTGAACGCCTGCCGGGCGTGCGGGGCGAGGTCGCCGCGGTCCCGGAACAGATCGAGCAGCATGCCCGGACCGTTGACCGGCTGTCCGAGCGGGTGACGCAGGCCGCGCACGCGGGCACGCACGTCTCGCTGGACGCGGCGGCATATGGCCAGATGTGCGCGTTCCTGCCTTCGTTGCTCTCGCCGTTGCAGGAGCGGGTCGTGTCCGTGACCCGGATCGCGTCGGAGGCGCTCGACCAGTCGGCGGCCAGCCTGCGCACGACCGCGGCGGCATACGTGGCGGTGGACGGCGCCGCGGCCGGGCGCATCGAAACGGCGGCACGGCGTGACTGAGCCGGGCGGACTGCAGACCGGAAGCCAGCCGGGCAACCAGCTTCTGGCCACACGCGTGGACACGACCACGTGGTACTCGGGCGTGGGCATCGCCGAAACCATCGACATGACCGTCGATGGCGTGCGCAGCGGCTCGTGGATCGACATCGGGCTGGGCGGCGCGGGCACGGCGGCAGAGGCTGCGGTGTGGGTGATCGACCCGTTCGGTGCGCTCGTCGCGGCCGGGTTCGGGTTCGCGGTCGAGCACGTGCGGCCGCTGTCCGACGCGCTGGACTGGATCACCGGCGACCCGGATCAGGTCGACGCCAACGCGCAGACGTGGCGCAACGTGTCGGTCGAGCTGGCCGACACCGGTGACCTCTATATCAGGGCGGTACGCCAACAGCTGCCCGACTGGGCGGGTCCGGCCCACGATGCCTATCGGGCTCAGGCGGGCGAGACCGGCGACATGCTGGCCGCGCTGGGCCGGGCCGCCGACGGCGTGGCCGTGATAGTCGCGATGACCGGGTCGCTCGTGGCGCTGGTGCGCACGCTCGTGCGGGATGCGATCGGTGAGCTCGTGTCGGTGCTCATCGCGCGGATTCCACTGTGGACCCTGGAGTCGGTCGGATCGTTCGGGCTCGCCACACCATACGTCGAGGCGCAGGTCAGTGCGCTGGTGGTCAAGTGGGCCGCCCGGATCGCCCGCCTGCTGCGGGGGTTGGTCGTGAGCCTGCGCAACCTCACCCCCGCCCTGACCACCCTCGACGAGGCGCTCACCACCATCGACCGCCTGCTGCGCCGGCGCAGAATGGGCGCAGGTGGCAAGTGGCCGACCATCGACGAGCGCCAAGGCGGCGTGGTTGCTCAGATCGACGACATGTCGTGCGTCTCAGCCGTCGGCGAGATGCTGTCCGGCCGTCCCCAACGGGAGCTGATCGAAGAACTGGGTAGTCCCTCATCGGCTCCTCCGCTCGCTCGCGCGCTCGGCCCTCCGTGGCGTTATCGCAATTGCGATGACGACGAGATCGAGATGTTGAACCAATCTGCCCCTTGGGGGGCCGAGCTATACGACGGCAACGGCCGCCTAGGGCACATGGTGCTGGTCGACGGCTTCGACGCGGGCGGCCGGCTCATGATTCGTGATCCTGCGGATGGCGGCACGACCTATAAGATGGATCTTGACGATTTCCGGCGCTACTGGAACGGGAATGCGGTGTACCAGGAATGACCGAGGAGAGCAGACCCATAAGGTGGCGCCTGGGCAGCATCGCGTCCACGGGAGACGAGGCGTGCTTTGCCGCGGTTGTGTCCGCGCCGGAGGGACAGTGCCGCGAATACCTATTCAGACGGGACGCCACAACGATCGGTGGGCGACCGGCCTTTGGATGGGATGCCACCGACTGGGACGAGCACACACTGTATGACCGGGGCTCGTTCAAGGCGGTCATGGATGCCGTGAAGGCCTTTTATAAGGCCTGTCAACACAAGATCGCCCTCGGCGACTCCGACAATCGTCAGCCACAGCCAGGAAGCGTGTGGCGGCTGATCGAGGTCAGGGCCACCGATGACGACTCGTGTTGTGTCGCGGTCGTGTCCCATCCGGACGGGCAGACCCGCGAATACCCGTTCGTCCAGCAACCCATAACGGTGGGCGGCGAACCCGGATTCATGTGGGATACCAACGAGTGGGACCGGGACACGCTTTTTGACCGGGCCTCGTACAAGGCTGTGCTGGATGCTGTGCACGCCTTTTACGAGGCCCGGCAGCGGGAGATGGCGCTCGGTGATGACAAGGAGCGCAAGCCACCCGGGCTATAGGACTCCGTGGGTCTGATACCAGGCGCGGACCCGCGCGAGCATCGTCGGGTCGGTGGTGATGCGCTGGTGGTCGTATCCCGCGTACACGTGCAGCTGGTGTGGCGTGCCGTTGGCGGTCAGGATGCCGTCGAGCGTCTGGTCGAGTGCGAGCCGCACGACCGTGTCGGCGTCGCCGTGGTGCAGCTGGTATGGAGTGACGATCTGCTCGGCGGCCGCGGGCTTCGTGGCGTAGGGCCCGTCGCTGACGCCGCCGGCCGTGTGCGAGGCGGCGCGAAAGTCCGACGGGTGCGTGCCGAGCACCTGGCCGGTGACGAACGCGCCCATGCTGTGCCCGTGCGCCGCGACGCGGCGGGTGTCCGCCGCGGGCACGCACGCCAGCAGCTCGCGGGTCTTGTGCGCCCGCTGCACGTTGGCGGTGGATGCCCCGTCGGGCCCGTCGGGCGCGTTGCCCAGGTCCTCGGCGTCGGGCGCGTGGGTGTACATGGTACCGATCACGACCATTCCCCAGCCGACCATGGTGCGGCCGATGTTGGCCGAGTAGTGCCGCGGCGTCCCACCCCTGCCGTGGCTGACCACGACCGCGGGCCACGGCCCGGTCCCGCTCGGTGGCACGAACAGCACGCCTTCGAGGGCGTATCGAACGCCGTCATCGGTCGAGTGGTAGGTCCAGTTGGCACCGGTCGTCGTGCGCGGGTTGCCCGTGACCGTGAAGCCCGCGCAGTTGACGGTGGCGGCCGGAGCGACCGCGCCACCGCTGAGCGCGAGCGACAAAGCTATCGCAGTAATCATGCGGGCAACCTAAGGGTTGACCGTCATCGAATCGTTCGGGTTGAGTTCGGGCGCGGTGAGCACTTTGGACAGATCGCGGGCCGAGCGGAAGCGTCCGGGCGGCTGGCCGTGCCGCCGGCCGAACGCCCGGGTGAACGACGCGACGTCCGGGTACCCGAGCGCGGCCGCGATGTGCTTGATCGGCTGCTGCGTGCGCACCAGCAGGGCCGCCGCCCGGTCGAGCCGGACCCGCTCCACATAGGACGCCGGGGACGTGCCCAGCCCGTCAGTGAACAGCCTGGTGAGCTGGCGCGGCGACACGTGCACATGCCGCGCCAGCTCCTCGACGCGCAGCGGCCGGTCGAGATTGTCGTGGATGTACCGCGTCGCGTTGCGGATGGCGCGCCCGTGCCCGTCGTCGTCGGTCTCCGACACGGCTGCGGGTGGCGAGTCGAGCCCGGCGCGGGCGAGCCCGAGCAGCAGCGCCTGGGCGAGCGAGGCCAGCTGGGCGTGCTGCCCCGGTAGCGTTGGCCGGTCGGCGACGGCCCGCAGCGCGCGCCAGATCGCACCCGTGCTGCCGTCGTCGCGCACGACCGGGGTCTGCGCGGCCAGAAACCCTTGCAGCAGGGGCGAAACCGCCGCAGCGGGAGTCATGTCGAAGGCGACCCACACAAGCTGTATCCCCGGCGGGTCGGGGCTGAGGATCTGGTGGCGCACCCCGGGCCGGGCGAACAGCAAGTCGCCGGCGCCGATGGCGTGCCTGCGCCCGGACACGACGAATTCGCCGCGCCCGCCCTCGACCCGGCAGATCTCGAAATATGTGTGCCGGTGCGGCGGGTTGGCGACCGTGTCGGTCCACTGGGCCCACTCGTACACGTCGACCGATACGCCGCCGAGCAGCAGCTTGGGGACGGCGTCGTTGAGCCGGGCAGTCCACGACATGCAATTGATTAGATCACTAGTTCATCTACAGCGAAAGCCGTCCCGATTGGGCAAGCCGGTTGGCGCGATCCGGCAATGACAAACGGCCCCATACGGGTGACGCTGAGGCGCATGTCGATGAAGACGCTCACCGTGGCCGTCACCGTCGCGGCCGCCGTTATCGTGCCGGCGCAGGCGGCGCAGGGCGCGCTGGTCTGCGCGGGTGTCAACGCCCCGACGCTCGGCAGCGTGACGCCCAACAGCTATCTGAACAACCTGTTCAACTCGTACGGCAACTCGACCACGACCGGCTGGACGGGAGCCGACAGCACGTACTCGGTGACCTTGCCCAACAATGCGGGGCGGCTGTGGCTGTTCTCCGACACGTTCCTCGGGCCGACGAACGCGGACGGGAGCAGGCCCACCACCGCGCCGTTCATCCGCAACTCGTTCGTGCGCGAGTACGGGTTCGCGATCACCAACACGTACTACGACGGCCCGTACGCCTCGACCTCGGGCGTCGTCCCACATCCGACTCCCGGCCATTGGTATTGGGTCGGGCAGGGCACCATCTCGGGCACGGAAATGCACCTGCCGTTGCACGAGTGGCGCATCCAGGACACCAACGGCGACGGGGACACCAACGACCCGTTCGACTTCGCGTGGGTGTCCAACAAGCTGGCCCGGTTCGCCGTGTCCAACCTGAGCCACGCCACCAGTGTCACCTCACTGCCGTCGGGCAGCGGCGTGCAGTGGGGCTCCTGGGTTCAGCAGCACGGCGGCTACACCTATATCTATGGCACCGAGGACCAGGGTCTGGCCAAGTACGCGAAGGTCGCACGGGTCAGCGGCACGAGCCTGACGAACACCTGGCGCTACTGGAATGGCCTGGACTGGGTGCTCGGCGAGAGTTCGGCGATCCGGCTCCCACTCGGCACGACCACCTACGGGGTCAGCAACGAGTTCAGCGTGCACCGCATCGGTACACAAAACCTGTGGGTTTTAATCACCCACGACACGACGGTTGCCTCCGAAAACGGCGGCAACCTCAGCGACGACATCGTCGCGTACTTCTCGTGCAGCCCGACCGGCCCGTTCGTCGCGAAGACGTTCCTCTACGACACGCCCGAGACCGAACCCTCCCCGGGGCTGTGGTCTTACAACTCCCACTCGCACCCCGAGTTCATCACGGCCGGCAGTCCCGGCCGGCTCACGATCTCCTACAACGTCAACAGCGGGACACTCGCCGACCTCTACTCCGACGTGACGTCCTATCGCCCACGCTTCATCACGGTCGACCTCAACGGGGTGAGCTAGCCAGCGCGGCGCTGATCACCTCACGCACATCCCGCAGGTGATCACGCATCAGCTGGCTCGCCCGCACGGGCTTGCGCGCCCGCATGGCTGCCAAAATCCCTTGGTGGGCGCGCAAGTCCGACTCCCGGTCGTCGTACAGGTGCATGACCGTCAGCTGCTCACGCCCGTAGATGTCCAAAAGCGAAGCGATAACCTGGGCGAGGATGGCGTTGCCGGAGAACCGCCCGATCGCCCGGTGAAAGTCCATGTTGGCCACGTGCAGCCGGGCATCCTCGGCCAGCTCGCGATCGGCCCGCTCCAGACACAACGCCAACTCGTCCATCTCGGCCTCGGTCGCCTGGCGGGTCGCGGCCTCGGCCAGCGGGGGCTCGATCAGCTCCCGCGCCGCGAGCAGATCGATGAGCGTGGCCGCGGCGAGCGGCGCCTGGTTGGGATTGGACAGAATCAGCCGGGCAAGATCCCCCCGCACATAGCAACCCGACCCGTGCCGGATCTCGATCGCACCGGTCGCCTCCAGCCTGCGCAAGGCCTCGCGCAACGTCGGTGTCGCCACGGCAAACCTTGCCGACAGCGCACGCGTCGACGGCAACCGATCCCCCGGCCCAAGTTTCTCGTCTTCAATATGCCGCAGTATCCGAGCCGTCAGCTCATCGGCGAGATTATGTCGGGCCACCGGGTCGACGATGACCGAGGGGCTGCCGCTGCTGCGAACCACCGCCGCATAATAACGTTGGCCTCATGACCAACAAAGTCGTACAGCTCCGCCTTGTCGTCGAAGCTTCGGACTACGACGAAGCCGTCCGCTTCTACCGCGACGTCCTCGGCCTCACCGAAGAACTGGCCTTCGAATCCGAGGGCAACGCCCGCGTCTGCATCCTCGCCGCCGGCCGCGCCACCCTGGAGATCGCCAACCCCGCTCAAAAGCAAATGATCGACCAGGTCGAAGTCGGCCGCCAGGTAGCGCCGAAATTCCGGGTCGCTTTCGAAGTCTCGGACACGTCAGCCGCCACACAGTCGCTTGTGGACGCCGGCGCCACTCTCGTCGCCCCGCCGACCGAGACGCCGTGGCGCTCCCTCAACGCCCGCCTCGACACCCCGGCCGGCCTGCACATCACGCTGTTCCAAGAGCTCGAAGGCGTCGAGCAACGATCGGAGCGGGCCGGCTTCGGCACCGACGAAGCCGGCCACAACCCTTCAGGAGATTAAAGATTCAAACATTTTCCGGTACCGGGAAACGCGCTGCCGGAGTTCCTCGGTGTCCGTTGTCTCGGCCGCGAGCGCGTCCAGCTCACCCAGCCGTTGCGTGAGAGCGGCCTGCAACGACCCGATCGTCTCGGCGACCAGTGCCTTGGCATCGGCCGCCACCGCGCTCGGATCGTCGACGAACCGCAGCTGCACCGAGTCCCAGCGCCGCCGCAACTCGTCCACAGCGCCCGCAGCCCACAGCGCCAGCGGAGCCGCCTCAGTCGTCGCCGCCCCGCCGACCATCGCCGAAGCCACCACAGGCTCCCCCGCCGCTACCGCTTCCGGCTCGCCCGGCCCGGCATCCGCGCCCGCATCGGCCAACGACTCGTCGCCGGCCTCAGCCGCCGGAGCACTCTCCTCACCGGCAACCGCTTCTCCCGCAACACCTTCGGCCTCGGCGCCACCGGCATCCGGATCAACATCGCCCGACGCGGCGTCAGCCTCGGCAACCGCCTCATCCAACTGCGCCGCGTCGGCATTGGTCTCACCGGACTCGGCTTGCGCGGCCGCGCCTTCGGTGTCGGCAAGCGCCTCGGTAGCCGTGTCACCAGACTCTGTATCCACGACCGCCTCGGCTTCGGCATCGGTGTCACCTGGGGCGCCCTCGCCGTCGGCAACGGCGTCGGGATCGGAATTGGCTTCAGCATCGGCGGCAGGCGCGGAGTCGGTTGGCGCCGAGTTTGCGTCGGGTTCAGCATCAGTCGTGGCGGGCACGGAGTCGGCTGACTCGGTGCCCGGTTCGGCGACGGCATCGGGCTGCGGGTCGGCTGAGGCGGGCTCGCTTTCGACGCTCGCCGGGAGGATGTCGGCCTCAGTCACGCTGTCCGAATCGGCCGCCGTGCCGTCGGCGGCGGCTGTGTCCGGGTCGGCGGCAACGTCGGCTTCCGGCTCGGCTTCGGCGTTGGCGGCAAACGCGTCGGCGTCGGCGTCGGCGCGCGCATCCGAGTCGGTGATGGTGGTGGTGTCGGTCAGTGTGGTGTTGTCGCTCGTCGTCGCATTGCCGGGGTCGGTGTCGGTGGTCGCAGCCTCGGGCGTCGCGGCCGTCTCAGACGCCGTGTCGTCCGCGGGGTCGGCGGTTGCGTCGGCGACCGGCGAGTCATCGGCTGCTTCCGTGGCATCGTCGGGTGCTGCTTGCGGGTCGGCCGAGGCCTCGGTCTGGGCTTGCGAATCCGCTGTGGTGTCGGCGGACTCGGTGGGCGTGACGAACTCGTCGGGGGTGGTGTCGGCGAGGTCGTCGAGTGCAGGCTGGTGCTGCTGGCCGTCCTCAGTGGACGGTGACAGGTCTTCGATCCGGCGGTCCTCCGGCTCGACGCCTGGAGTGGTGCGCCCTGGCCGAAGGTCTGCGTCATGAACCATGTCGGCTCCTCCGTTCTTCCTTGGGGCGGTTGGGGGTGGGGATGGGCGGGGGTGCGACCGGGTCTCCGCCTAGGAGGTCGGCCACGAGTGTGCGGTAGTGGACAATTGCCTGGCGCAGCTCTTCGGTATCGGCTCGGCCGGCCTCGTGCCGCGTGGCGATCTCGTGCGC
>NZ_QJUG01000063.1 GCF_003426775.1 Allorhizocola rhizosphaerae
CCGGGGCCAGCGACGCGACCGCGATGATGGCGGGTGCCGCCGTACCGGCCGCGGCCATCGACCCGGGCCGGGTCGGCCACCGCCGCCGCGCCCACAGGTCCGAGCCCATCCGCCAGCGGCGTGCCCCGCCGGGCAGGCGTTCCTCGCGCTCTATGCGCGGCAGCGTCGCGGGTGGCCTTGCGTTGGCCCGCAACAGCTCGGCCAGCACGACAAACAGCACGGCCGCCGCCGCGTAAACCCCGGCCGGCCGGTTGAGGATGAGCGCCGCCACGGCCACGGCCGTGCTGGACAGGGCGATGCCGACCGTGCCCCAGCCCAGATATCCACCGATGTATCGGCTGGCGAGCAGCAGCAGGCCAAGCATGCCGAAGATGGTCAGGATGGTCACCGTCAGCACGGCATCGGCGTCCACTTGGGAGTGTGCCGCATACGCCGCGACCGCCGCCGGGCCGGTCAGCAGCGCGCCGAGAAGTCCCGTCCCACCAACGACTTCCAGGTGACTCGGCGGCGGCGCACTGTCCTGGACGGACATTCGAGTGATGACCGAGGACACGCCCGCCACGACCGCCGTGAGCAACGCGATGACGGCCAGCGCGGCCGCGAACGTCCACAGCAACACGAGACTCGCCAGCAAGGCATGCAGCCCGACGATTATCGCCACCGTCAGCCGCGCGTAACCGGCACGCGCATCGACGGCCACGGTCGACGCGATCGCGTAGACGGTCGCGATGGTCAGGCCCAGCACGATCGGCGACCACCACGGCCAGCCCAGCTCGGCGGGCGCGCCCAGCGTGGCGAGCACGATCGCTCCCGCCGCCGCGTCGTAGTTGCGCGGCCTCGGCAGTGCCACGGCGGCCGCGATGGCCAGCACGACCAGCGCCGCCGGCACCTGCCAGCCGAACGACGTCGGCGCGGCCACGTCGGAAACCTGCGCCTCGAACAGCTCGCCCGGTGTCGTGACCGCGCGCACGCCCCCGGCCAGCGCGTGATAGCCCGCGATCGCGCCGATGACCGCCCCGGCGATGCCCGCTCCCACGGACGGGCCGCGCCGCCATTGCGCGGGCAGCGCACGCACCCCGATCGCGACGATGAGCACCGCCACCGCGCTCTGGAACATCCACTGCCGCGGCGAGAGCAGCTCGGCCGTGCGCGCGAGCGACGCGACCACCGCGATGGTCACGGCCGCCGCGGCGACGTCCGCCCCGTCGAGCACCCGGTCGGCGCGCCGACCCTCGTCAATGGACGGTGCCAGGGCCAGCAGGATCGCTGCCGCGAGCAGCAGCGCGCCCACGCCGGCGTCGATCGCTTCCGCCCCGTCCATGCCGAACGCCGCGCCCGTGATGAGCAGCGCGCCGAGGCCCGTGCCGATCGCGAGCGGGATGCCGATGCGGCGGTGCGCAACCAGGCGCACCGTCACCATCGCGAGGGTCGCGCTCGCCGCGAGGTATCCCACGGTCAGCGCGACGCCCGTCGACACGCCAGGGATGAGCGTGAGCACCCCCGTGGCCACGGCGCCGGGCGCGGCGAACGCCGCGGCGCCCGCTGCCGTGTCCGTGATCGGCTGGGCCTCAAGCGGTCCCGGGCGGGCGCGGTGAAGCAGCACGACGGCCGCACCGGCGATCGTGATGGCGGCGAGGACTCCCGCGGTCGACCACTGCCGGGCCAGGCCCACGCCGAGGGCGCCGAGCGCGACCGCCACGAACGCGATGGACTGGGCCGTCGCCGCGCGGGCTGTGATCGGTACCCAGAAGAAGAGAAAGGCCACGGCAGACAGGGTGAGCAACCATATGCTGGCCACCCAGCCGAGGTGAAGCGATGCGGGCGCGGCGAGGACGGTCAGGGCGGCGCCGGCGATAGCGCTCTCGCGGCGGAAGGCGGGCGGCAGGGCCAGAAACGCCGCCCCGGTGATGAGCGCGATGGTCACCACGAGCCGCCAGCTGGCGCCCGTGGAGTATTGCGCCACAAGGGTTTGATAACCCTCCACATTGGCTGTCCACAGTGGAAGCGCGGCGCGGGTCGGCGCGATCGCGGCCTGCAGTGCCTCGCCCACAACGAAAAGGCTCACGATGCCGAGCGCGACCGCCGAGGCGAACTGCGGCCCACGGCGAGCCTCGGCCGGCAGGGCGCGCAGGGCCAGGCTCGTTCCAAACACGACGATCGCGATGATGAGGATCGCGTTGCCCGGGATGGCGATGAGCGCGACCCGCGCCGCCGAGACGATGATCGCGAAGGTGAGCAGGCCCGACGCAACCTCGCCGAGCGGGCGTTTGCGCAGCATCAGCGACCCGAGAACGCCGATGGCCGCGGCGAGCAGCAGGGTCAGCGCGGCGCGCGACGAGGCGGCCACGTCGCTGCTGGTGAGCAGGGCCGAGATCGCGTAGACCAGGGCGGTGCCGAGCGCGAGGCCGTGCAGGATCCACGTGCCCTCCCACAGCCAGTGGGAGGTCTTGGTCGTGGGCGTCGGGGTTGGACGGTGATAGTGCTCCAAACCCCACGCTATCAACGCGTTTTGCGCGGCGACGATCGCGAACACAAGCGCCCACCCCGCCGGGCCCCTGATGTGATCCCAGGCGAGCAGCGGCAGCACCGGCTGGCTGAACAGCACCACCATGTAGCGCGCCGACGTGAGCCCGGTGAACTGATGGAACACGAACGCGGCCACCGCCGAGACCGCGAAGATGATCCCATAGACGGTGGTCTGCGAAGTTCCGCTGCCCTGGAACACCTGCGCGACCACGTAACCGTCCACAGGCAACAGTCCAAGCCCGACAGTCGCGAGCGACTCGGCCGTCGAGAACAGCCCGCGGCGCACCAGGATCTGCGGCAGCACCAGCAGCAGCGCGGTCACGATGCCCAGCACCGACAGCCGCGTCGCCGGGTTCACGTTGTCCCGAAGATCTACCAGCGCGAATATGACGGCCGTGATGCCGAGCAGCAGCGGCGCGAGGGCCAGCAGGACGTTCTGCACCAGCCGCGGCGACGCTTCCGGTTCCAGATGTGGCTCAACCTGGATGGTCTGCCGTGGCCTTCTTTGCTTAGGGGGTACCGGCGGAGGGGGCGGCACCGGTTGGGCCGGCCCCTGCTGCCCGCGGCGCGACCACGGGCGCTGCTTGGGCGCACCCTTCTTCTGGCGCTCCGCCTCGGTGCTGATCAGCAGATTGCGCTGGTGCAGCGCGGCCTGCATGGTTTGCGAATTCTTTTTCAGTTCCGTCTTGAGCTGGATGTCGCGCTGGTTCATCTCGGCGATCGCCTTGTTGACCCGGGCCAGCTCGTCGGTGAGCACGTCGGGCTGGTGCCCGCACTTCGGGCAGCGCAGCGTCGGATCGCGCATGAAGCCGCAGTGCGGACACGGGGCGGTCACCTTCTGGCCCTTGGTCTCTTCGCTCATGACCCGCCCTCCACACCATCACCCCTGCGCGTGCGAAGCAACGCGGCACGCCACCCGCGCACACACACTGTGCGTGTGCGAAGCAACGCGACGCGTCCTGTGTGGATCGACTCTCTCGAAGAAAGGCCTACTAGCGCAAGTCCCTTATGTGTAGATCGCGCGGATGAAACGGCTACACAGTGGCTCGGCCGAGCGCGCGAATGGTCCAGCCCGCGCCCGACCACGCCGGCGCGTCGAGGCAGTTGCGCCCATCGATGACATTGCGCGCGGCCGCGACCTCGCCGAGCGCCACCGGGTCGGCGTTGCGGAACTCGGCCCACTCGGTGAGCACGCACACCAGCTCGGTGTCCGTGACCGCCTCGACCATCGACTTGGCGTAGGTGACCTCGGGCACGGCGCGTTTCGCGTTTTCCATGCCCTGCGGGTCGTACACGCGCACCTCGGCACCCGCCCGGGCCATCATCCCGGCCACGGCCAACCCGGGCGCGTCGCGCACGTCGTCGGTGTTGGGCTTGAACGTCGCCCCGAGCACGGCGATCCGCGCGCCCGACAGGTCCGGCCCGGCCGGGCCGAAGCGCCGGCTCAGCAGCTCGGCCGCCAGGTTGAGCACGCGCTGCCGCCGGCGCAGGTTGATCAGATCCACCTCGTGCAGGAAGCGCAGCGCCTCGCCGGCCCCGATCTCCTGCGCACGGGCCTGGAACGCGCGGATGTCCTTGGGCAGGCACCCGCCGCCGAAGCCGAGCCCGGCCTGCAGGAAGCGGTTGCCGATGCGCGGGTCGTGCCCGAGCGCGCGGGCCAGCGCGGTCACGTCGCCACCCGCCGCCTCACACACCTCGGCCATCGCGTTGATGAACGAGATCTTCGTGGCCAGGAACGCGTTGGCGGCGTGCTTCACCAGCACGGCCGTCGGGAAGTCGGTGTTGACCACGGGCACCTCGCGATCCTCGACCGCGGCCAGGTCGAACACGCCCTTGTGCGCCATGTGCAGCAGCGAGTTGGCCCACTCGGTCTTGGTGGCCACGACGATGCGGTTGGGCCGCATCACATCGTCGACCGCGAAGCCCTCCTGCAGGAACTCGGGGCTCCACGCCACCTCCACCCCGAGCTCGGGGCGCACGTGCTTTTCGACCAGCTGTTCGACCCACTCGGCCGTGCCCACCGGGACTGTCGACTTGCCGACGATGAGCGCCTTGCGGGTCAGGTGCGGGGCCAGGCCCGTGACCGCCGTCTCGACGTAGCTCAGGTCGGCGCCCAGGCTGTTGGCCCGCTGCGGGGTGCCCACGCAGATGAAGTGCACGTCGCCGAAGTCGGCGGTCTCCTGATAGGACGTGGAGAAGCGCAGGCGGCCCGAGGCGACGTTTTTGCGCAGCAGCTCGTCCAGGCCCGGCTCATGGAACGGCACCTCGCCCCGGGCCAGCCGCTCGATCTTGTCCACGTCGACGTCGAAGCCGAGCACCTCGTAGCCGAGCTCCGCATAGCAGATGGCATAGGTCGCGCCCAGGTAACCGCAGCCGAGGAAGGTCAGGCGTGGGCGGGGGGCTCCGGAGGGGGGAGTAACCGATGCGGGCTGGCCTACGTAGGGAACCGTCACGGGAATCTCCATTCATCAGCGGGCTGCAGAAGCATACCTTGAGCGCGTGCGGCTATCGTTTCGAACCAGCGTTAAGCTACTCGACGGTAGCGTGTGAGGAGGCGTGATGTTTGACCTGTACAGCCTGTCCGAGGAGCACAGTGCCGTGCGTGAGGCGGTCCGTGCCGTGTGTGACGCCAAGGTCGCCCCCAATGCGGCCACGGCCGACGAGACGAGCGAGTTTCCCCAGGCCAGCTACGAGGCATTGCGCGCTTCCGACTTTCATGCCCCCCATATACCCACGGAATACGGTGGAGCAGGCGCCGACGCGCTGGCAACCGCCATCGTTATCGAGGAGGTCGCACGGGCGTGCGCCTCGTCGTCACTGATCCCGGCGGTCAACAAGCTCGGCACCATGCCCTTGCTCCTCGCCGGCTCCGATGAGCTCAACAAGCGCTACCTGAGCCCGGTCGCGTCGGGCGACGCCATGTTCTCGTACTGCCTGTCGGAGCCCGAGGCGGGCAGCGATGCGGCCTCGATGACCACGCGAGCCGTGCGCGAGGGCGACTTCTGGGTGCTCGACGGCGTCAAGCGCTGGATCACCAACGCGGGTGTGAGCGACTTCTACACCGTGTTCGCCGTGACCGAGCCCGGAACCGGGGCCCGCGGGATATCGGCCTTTGTAGTGGAAAAGAGCGACCCGGGCGTGAGTTTCGGCGCACCAGAGCGCAAACTGGGCATTAAGGGATCACCCACGCGCGAGGTCTATCTCGATTCGGTACGGGTTCCGGCCGACCGGATGATCGGAGCGCCCGGCACCGGCTTCGCCACCGCCATGCGCACGCTCGACCACACCCGCGTCACCATCGCGGCCCAGGCGCTCGGCATCGCCCAGGGCGCGCTCGACGCCGGGCTCGCCTACGTCAAGGAGCGCAAGCAGTTCGGCAAGCCCATCGCCGACTTCCAGGGCATCCAATTCATGCTGGCCGACATGGGCATGAAGATCACCGCCGCGCGCGAGCTCACCTACGCCGCCGCCGCCCGCTCCGAACGCGATGCCCCAGACCTCACCTACTACGGCGCGGCCGCCAAGTGCTTCGCCTCCGACGTGGCCATGGAGGTCACGACCAACGCCGTGCAGCTGCTGGGCGGCTACGGCTACACCAAGGACTTCCCGCTTGAGCGCATGATGCGCGACGCGAAAATCACCCAGATCTACGAGGGCACCAACCAGGTCCAGCGCATCGTCATGGCCCGCCAGCTGCTCAAGGGCGTCATCTAGCGCTGTTTCCGCCGACCAAGCCCTCGATCGCGTCACGGGCCGGAAGCCATCCGGAACGTGGCGGTGACTCGTCCTATGTGGACGCTGCCGGTGTGGTCGCGGACGGCGCCGACGATGATCCGGTACGGGGTGTCGCTCTCCAGTGGGCCAGCGGGGTGCAGCGTCACGCTGTTGGCAGCCACGTCGAAGGAAACCGTGGCCGCCACGGGGATGCCGGTCCGGCCGTGAACGAGTGACACGGTCGAGGCGTCCACCGAGGCCGGGTCGATCACCCGCTGGAACGCCACGCTCGGGGTAGCGCTTTGGGCCACGCCGACCGCGAAGTCGGCCGGTGTCATGTCGCGCACCCACAGCCGATCGCGGCCCGGTGCGCGGCCGGCCTGGTCGGCGAGCACCAGCATGCCGGTGTTGTAGTCGGCGATCACCGCATCCGGGCGCCCGTCACCGGTGACGTCGCCCAGCGCGAGCCCCTGGACGTGGTAACTCGTGGCATACGGAAGCGTGTTGGTCAGCGGGGCCCCGAGTGTGCCGTCGGACCGCTGCATCAGCGTGCTGAGCAGCCGATGTCCACCGTGGACGGTGACCACGTCGGCCCGAGAGTCACCGTCGAGATCCGCGGCCTCGATCGGCTCGGGGATGTCCCTGGTTTGGTGCACGTCGGGAATGGACAGTCCGCCCCCGGCCGTCTGCCGGAAGACGTTGAGCCGCGAGGACGGATAGTTGCCGCCGAGGGCGGCGACGATGTCGGCCCGGCCGTCGCCGGTCACATCGGC
This sequence comes from Allorhizocola rhizosphaerae, assembly GCF_003426775.1. GTDB lineage: Bacteria > Actinomycetota > Actinomycetes > Mycobacteriales > Micromonosporaceae > Allorhizocola > Allorhizocola rhizosphaerae. The sequence continues at coordinate 7,014 of NZ_QJUG01000063.1, forward strand.
GACCTCGATCCCTGAGACACCAAGATCGTCCGCTCGGACGGTCTCATGCTCGGTCCTGCTCCAGCCGAAATCGCCGCGGTGATAGACCTGGATCCGCGTGCCGGAGAAACCGGCGATGTCGGCCCGGCCGTCGCCGTCCACGTCACCCACCTCTATCTCACCCGGCCGGTCCGCGCTTACCACCGACCGGAGCAGGTTGCCGTCCGGCTCGTGGGTGAGCAGCAGGATGCCCGCGCTGCCGTTGACGACCAGGTCCGCGTCGCCGTCGGTGTCCATGTCCGCGGCGACGAGGTGCGCGGCACCCGCGGTCCCGGGGAGCAGCCGGCCAGGCTCCAGCGCACCGGAACCGCTCTGCTCGAAGACCTCCACCCCGGCGGACGTGGCGAGCGCCACGTCGAGCCGGCCGTCCCGGTCGATGTCGAGCACGCCCAGCCCGGCCCCGTCATCGTCGCCCCAAGACAACCGGGTCTGATAGCCCACCGGAGCGGCCAACGACCCGTCCGCGTTCTGCGCGAAGACGAACAGCTTGAACTGGTCGGCTGCGCCGCCCGAGCGCGTGGTGAGCAAGGCGTCGGCGCGGCCGTCGCCGGTCACATCGCCCACCGCGACCGAGTTGGGCCGTGCACCCACCGGATAGGACAGCGGCGCCTGGAACGCGGGCGGCGGCGCGGACGGCGTGGCGACGCGCACCTCGTAGGTGTTGGTAGGGAGCCGTCCCCCGTTGTAATTGCGCACCGATATGTAGTGCGTGCCGGGGGCGACGCCGAGAAACAGGCTCTCGATGCCGCCGGGGCCCCGGCTGTCGGCCTCGCCGAGCCACCGCAGCTGTGCGTCGTACACCGTCAAAATCGGGTCTATGTTTTGCGCGATCGAATGGTCCACCGGCGGCGGGGTGAGCCGGAACTCCACCGTTCGCGTCGATGCCGACTCCCACCTGAACCAGTCGACATCGCCCTCGACCTCGATCGCCGCCCAGCTGACGCTGTTCTGGAACAGCGCCTCGGCCCGCGCCGGCACGTCGTTGGGCTCCCGCAGGCGAAATGTCGGCCGTGGGAACTCCGCCCCGGCCGGGCCGCCGACCGCGTGCAGCGCGTCGAGGATCCCGTGGCCATAGAACTGGTCGATGCCGTGCGGCCCTGCATCGCGCGTGGTGTCGCGCAGGCGGGCGTGCACCTGCGCCGGGGTGAGCGCCGGGAACCGGGCCCGCACGAGGGCGGCGACGCCCGAGACCATGGGCGCCGAGAACGAGGTGCCGTTTCCTGTCAGGTACATGCGGCGGTCGGCGCTGGGGATCGTCGAGATTATCCGGTACCCCGGTGCGGCTACGTCAATCCAGTCGCCCCGCGTGCTGAAGGAGGTGAGCACCCCCGCGCTGTCCGTGGCGCTGACCGCGAGCACCTCGGGGAACGCCGCGGGATATTGCGTTGTGGCATCCGCGCTGTTTCCACCGGCGGCCACGACCAGGGCGCCGTTGTTCGTCGCGTACCGGATCGCCTCGTGCAGCACAGGGCTGTCGCCTGGACCGCCGAGGGACAGGTTGATGATCCGCGCCCCGTGATCGACCGCCCAGGCGATGCCGGTGGCGATGTCGGAGTCGAGCGCGAAACCGTTGGAACGGAACACTTTTATCGGCATGATGCGCCCGGTCCAGGCCGCACCCGCGATGCCGGTGCCGTTGCCGGTGTTGGCCGCGGCGATGCCGGCCACCATGGTCCCGTGGCCGCCGAACTCCGGGTAGTCGATCGGGAGGTAGTCCGTCGGCGGGGCGGCCGGATTCACCACGTTGTACCCGGCGACGGTCCGCCCGGCCAGATCAGGGTGAAGGTGGTCCACGCCGGTGTCCACCACGGCGATCACCTGGCTGCTCGCGTCGCGGACCAGATCCCACGCCTCAGGCAGCCGGACGGTGCTCAGATAGGGCTGGCTTCCATCGGTGTAGAGCGGATCGTCAGGCACCACCGCGGGCCGCCGATGGCGGTCCAGCGCTGCGGCCTGCACGGCGGAGTCCTTCTGCAGGGCGCGCAGGACGACGGAGGCCTCGCCGCTGGTGCGAAGCTTGACAAACGAGCTGCCGGGCACCTTGCCGACCACGGTTGCGGCGTGGCGCGCGAGCGTGCGCTCGTGGCTCGCGGCGGCGATGCCAGGCACGAATCGCACGAGCAACGTATGCGGGTCGTAGCCATGGTGCGCCTCCACCCCGGGCGCCTGGGCCGGGGGAGCCGCAGCGGCCGCGGAGGTGGCCGGACCGGCCATCAGCAGGGCGAGCGCAACAGCGCTCGCATGGCGGAGCGGCATCGATCCTCCTACACATGGGCATATGCGCCCCGGTCGCTGCCGAGTCGCGAAGGCGAAGTCTAGCTCCATTGTGGAGCGTGGGTCATCTGATGTTCGGTGTGGGCCGAAGGCCGGTTAAGACCCTCGGCCCGCCATGAGCGAAGTGCGCCTGATGATTTAGCGGATAACGGTTTCGGACGACGGAACCAGGGTGTAGCAGACCGCGCCGTTCGCGAGGATCGCGTAGCTGACGGGATCGACAAATCCCCGGGCGACTCCGGGCGTCATGTTCCTCAGCGTTTCGGAGATGTCCCAAGCGCCATCGTCCCACCACCCCGGCTCGATACGATAGCCGCTCAGCGTATGAGGGGTGGGAGGGGTGACAGGTCTTGGCGTTCTCGTTCGGTGCCCTGCTTCGCGAACACCGCAGGAACGCGGGCCTCACCCAGGAACAGCTCGCGGCGCGGGCATCCATCAGCACTCAGGCCGTCGGAGCGTTGGAGCGCGGCACTCGACGGTTCCCGCATCAGTACACGATCAATCGCCTTGCCGACGCCTTGGGTCTCGATGGTGAGCAGAGAGCCGCATTCAGCGCGGCTGCCGCACGGCCGTCGGGATCGGCGGCCGACGAGTGCTCCGTGACGGTCGGCGAACCACCGGGCGGCGCACTTCCGCGGCAGATGCCTGCGCCTGCGGTGTTGACCGGTCGCGACGCGATGATCGTCGAGATCGTCGCGCGGCTTCGCCAGGCCGATTCTGGTGAGGCGCGCACGGCATTGTTGGTTGGCCCGGGAGGGATCGGCAAGACCGCGCTGGCATTGGCGGTCGGGCACCGGATCGCCAACGAGTTCACCGACGGGCAGCTGTTCGCCGACCTGCGTGGCGCTCAGGAACAGCCGGTTGACCCGCATGTCGTCCTCGGCCGGTTTCTGCGAGCGCTCGGCGTGCCACCTGCCGAGGTGCCAGCGGATAACGACGAGCGGCTGGCGGCGTATCGCAGCCTGCTGGCGGGCCGGCAAATGTTGCTGCTGCTCGACGACGCCGCCACCGAGGAACAGGTTCGGCCACTGCTGCCACCGGCCGAGGGCTGCGCGACCATCATCACGTCCCGACGGCATCTGGGCGCCCTGGTGGGGACGGCCCGGTGGACGATTCCCGCGCTGGTGCCCGAGGACGCCCGGCGGCTGCTCGCCCGGATCGCCGGAGCGGCGCGGATCGCGGCCGAACCGGCCGCCGCCGCGCAGGTGGCCAACGCTTGCGGATACTCGCCGCTGGCGCTGTGCGTGGCGGCTGGACGGCTGGCTGTCCGGCCGCACTGGTCGGTCGCCGAGCTGGGCCGGCGGCTCACCGCCGAACACGGCCGGCTGGACGCCCTGTCCGTGGGCGATCTCGACGTACGGGCCAGCATCGGGCTCAGTTATCGCGCCCTGGGCCACGTGCACCGGCAGCTGATCCGCAGGCTCGCGCTGCTGTGGATGCCGGATTGGCCGGCCTGGGTCGCTGACGAACTGGCGGCCGGGCCGGCCGAGCCGCTCCTTGACGAACTCGTCAACGTCCATCTCCTTGAGCCGGTGGGCGTCGACGCCGTCGGCCAGCAGCGGTATCGCCTGCATGACCTCGTCGCCGAGTTCGCACGGGAGCGGGCGCTGGCCGAGGAGAACGCCGACGATCTCGACCGGATGACACATGACATTCTCCGGGCCTGGCTGGCGCTGGCCAGCGTGGCTGACGACGCGTCCGGGCACGGCTACGAGTACGGCAACGACCTACTGAACTGCCCGGTCCCACCAGGCCCCTCGGCCGTGGCTCGGGCGGCTCCCGTCAGCTGGTTCGAGGTCGAACGCGTCACCCTGGTGGCGGCCGTCGGCCGGGCACGCCGACTCGGTCGCGCCGATCTGGCAGGCGCCCTCGCGTTGCGGCTCGCCGGGTTCCTCCGGGTGCATGGACACCGGGACGACCAGATCAGCACGCTGCGCGAGGCACTGGCCGCGGTCCGTTCGGGCGGGCACGATCGCCTGCGGCTACGTCTCGCGCAAACGCTGTTCACAGCGTATGTGGATCAGGATCTCGACGCCGAGATGCCCGCGCTCACCGAGGAGATGCTCGCCTGGGCTCGGGCGCTCGGCGAACCCGATCTGCTGATCCGGGCACTGCTGCAGGCCGGTCTGTACGCGAAGCGGCGCGGCCGGCTCAACGAGGCGGCCCGATACTACGAACAATCCCTCGCCGCCTGTGGCGACGCGTCCCCACTCCTTGTGTCGACGGCGCTTTCCTCGGTCGCGGTGGCCTACGCGGAAGCCGGTCGCCCGCAGGACGCCCTGCCGCTGTCGGAGCGGGCGGTGGCAATTCAGCGCACCGCCGGGGCTCCCGTCATCACAGCGATGCGGCTGCTCATCCATGGCGAGGTCCTGGCCGAGTTGGGGCGGCTGGCCGACGCCCAGACCGCGCTCGCTGAGGCCTTGGCGCTGCACGAGGCGGCCGGCCATGCGGCCGCGCGTGCGTATGCCGAGGTCAGACTCGCCGACCTGGCCATCCGCCGGGGTCAGTGGGAGATCGCGGGCGGCCTGATCGGCGGGGCACTGGCCACCTTCGAACGGCTCGGTGACGCGGGCAGTGCCGCGTACGCCTTGCGGTCATTGGGCGATCTCGCACTCGCTCAGGGCCGGCTCCGCGAAGCGCTTGAGCCGCTTCGCCGTGCTTTGGACATCTGGCAACGGCTGCGGCTTCCGTTGGAGGCCGCGCGCCTGCACGCCCGTCTCGACCAGGCGCTGTCCATTTTGGACGATCCGGGTGCGGTCGAGCATCGCGCCGCATGCGACCGCATCCTGCACGACCTAGGCCTTGACGCGAGGGCGCTGAGGCTGCACACGCAGCGGGTGGATGCCGGAGCCGCTCGCTGAGAGCCGCACGATCGCCGTCTGGTCATCTCGGAATGTGCGGGTCGATTGTCAAGATTGCCGCTGTTCCGGCTGATGCCATGCCAGCCAGACCGCGGCTATGACCATCCCCCGCAGACCGTGGACATCCGCCGCCGTCATCATCGGCGTGCTCGGCACACCGCCCGGATCAACCTGAAGCGGCGCTTCGCCGACGCGATCGTCTTCCAGTAGATCGGCGTGCCCAAGCTGCTCGCAGCCGACCGCAACCTGGACACCGCTCCCCACTACGGCGGGGCCGGCTACAACGTGTGCAACGACGCCCACACCAGCTACCGCAGCTATTGCTCGACCGCCGTCATGTAGAGGTGCACGGGCGAGAACTGAGGCTGCGGCGGCGGGCCTGAGGCCCCGGCGGCCTTCAGCGCCGGCGCGAGGCGTTCCTTGACGAACCGGATCGCGTCTTCCTGCGACTCCCACACCTCGATGACACGCCATCCGCCGTTCGGGCTGGGCCCGGCGACGTGCAGGATGCCGCCCGCGGGCTTGTCCAGGCCGAGGCTTTCCCGCGCCTTGTCGTAGATCTCTTGGGACCCGTTCGGGTTGTCGATCAGCATCATGATGGTCATGGCTTCCCTCCTTGGTGGCCGCGAACACACCGGAACCGTGCAGCATGACCACCGGCGGTCCGTCCCCGCCTTCCAGCATGGCAGTCGGCACACCGGCCAGTCTCAGCTTTCGCTGTGTCACGGCAATTCGGCCGGCAATCGGCCACCCAGCTCGTTCATCGCCGCGTCCGGTAGGTCGTTGAAAGCCCGACGTTACGAAAGGGGCAAGGGCATGCGGCATCGCTCGGATCCAGCACGACGCCTCAGTGGGGAAGATGGAACGGCCGGGGATATGGCGTGGGCTGGTAAGCGGCGTAGCCGTGGGTGGCCGCGGGTTCAAACTCCGCCGCGAGCCGGTTCAGCGTGGCGGGTCCGGTGTCGGGCCACCGTCCGGTGCTGATCCTGTGTTCGAGCGTGCGAACGGCCGCGAGCATCTCCCCGGTGGTGAACGTGCAATGTCCGGCCCGGTGCACGAACGCCTGGCGCAGCAGCCGCGAGCGGCCGGCATCGCTGACCGCCTCGGCATACGCCTGCTCGGCCTGGGCCGGGACGCCTGGGTCGCCGGTGGTGTGGATGCTCATCATCGGCTTGGTGAGCCGGCCGGTGAAGGCGATGTTTCGGCTCATGTAGCCGACTGCCGCGGGATCGGCGCCGATGCGCGATTGCGCGGCCAGCGTGGCCAGGTCATCGCGCGGCGACAGCCCCGACCGCGCATACAACGCCTCGACCTGCTGCCGACCGGCGGAGCGAGCCAGCATGCGGGTGTAGTCGACGCCGGTGTTCCAGGACATGTTGCCGCCGGCGTGCTCCTCGGCATCCTGCCGCCAGGAGAGTCCCGTTCTGATGAATTGACGCAGTACCTCGAACTGGTTGCGCGCAGCGGTGTCGTAGTCGTCCGGTTCCGGCTCCGGCTGAGCCGGGTTGGTCCACGCCGGGATGTTGCGCAACGCCGCAACGAGCGCGATGCGTGCGCGGCCCTGCGGGGTTGCCTGCGCCGCGTCGAGGGCGGCGGTCAGTTCGGCGACCGAGGCCAGTGCCGTGGCCTGGTCGGGCAGGCGCACCAGCGGTGCGGTCGAGCCCGGCGCCAGCAGGGCACGGATGGCGAACAGCGCGTCGAGGGCGTTGTTCCAGTTGGCTACCGCGCCTTGCTGGATTCCGCACATGGTCACGGCGCCGCCGATCCGGTGGCTGTACCGCTCGGCGAGCCCGGTCGTGACCATGCCGCCCATGGACGTGCCCCAAGCGATCGTGCGCCGGGCCGGGCCGAACCGAGCCCGGAATTCGTCCAATGTGGATAGCTGTGCGGGCAGGGCTCCCGCCACGGCCCAGCCGGTCTCCGGGTACGACGATCCGATCTGGGCGTAACCGGCTTCCAGCAACGCGCTGCGGACGGCGTCGCTTGGCGCGTTGCGGGCCGGGTTGGACACGCCATCGGGCACGTAACCGTGGCTGTAGAGCAGCACGGTACCGTTCCAATTCGCCGGCACATCAATCACATACGCCGAGCCGTCCGGCAGCACGCCCTCGACATGAGACGCGGTGGCGGTGGACTTCGCAAGCGCCGCATTCGGATTGACGGTGGGGCCGAGCAGGGCGATCAACACGAGTGCGCTGACAATCGTCTTCACGGGCGATCCATTTCGTTTGTTGGCAACGGCCAGCCAGACGGCCACGCCCACGCAGGTGGTGGCTGCCAGAAGCAGGAGCACCAGGGCCGGGTTGACCCATGCCGGGACCAGGTCGTAGGCGGCGTTGCACTTGTTGTGCAAGGGGAACAGGCGCGACGGCTCTCGCCAGTGTGCCGAGCGGTAGGCCTCGTCGTAGGTGGTGCCCGCCGCGTGGCAGGACTCTTCCGGGTCCAAAGAGGACCCTGAGAAGGCTCCGATGAACCACGTGACGGCGGCCGCGACGACGCAGAGCCCGGCTGTCGCGACGAACCAGCCCGGGGTCGTCCACCGGCTGGACAACAGCGGCCTGGCCCACAGCCACAGCACGAGCATGCCTGGTACGGCGACCAGCAAAGCGCACCCGATCACGGCCACCTAGCCGAACGTGTACGGGGTCAAGTATTCGGGCAGCACGATGTCCGTGCGCGGCGCGACTTTGCGCACGGCCGCAACAAACGCGTCGAGCCGCTTCTGGTCGCCGGGCAGGATGCTCGGCGGGTTGGTCAGCGGCGCCTCGAAGTCGTCCCAGTGCACCGGCACCACGGTGCCCGGCCGGTCCAGCGCGTCGAGCAGGCGCGGCACATAGGCGTGCGTGGCATCGGTGGCCGGCACAGCGATCATCGCGACGTCGGGCGCGAGTCCGGCAAGGTTGCGTGCCACGAAGTCGCTCGCGCCCATGAAGAACACCGACGGCCCGCCGCGCGGGGTCACCTGGTAGGCGAGGGTGTCGCCCTCCGGCAGGTCTCCGATCTTCGCCGGTCTGGCCGGGACCGTCATCCGCACGCCCGGGATCGCGACCGAATAAGCGGCGTTGCGGCTGTGCAGCGACGCGATCACCTCGACGGTGTAATCGCCGAAGTCGAGCACCTCGCCGCCCTTGACCGAGCTCAGCTGGCTGGAGGGCAGCCCGTAGGCCAGCCCGAGGTGGTACGCGGTGAGCGTGCCGAACACGCGGGCGCCGGACCGCTGCGCGATATGCGGCACGTCGTTGAAGTGATCCCAGTGCGTGTGCGTGACCAGGATCGTCTGCGGGGTGCCGGGGTGGTCGGCGATGCGCTCGGTGTCGACGACCAGCGGGGTGTCCAGGTCGGCGGGCCGCCCGGTCCGCAAGCGGCTCAGGTATGGGTCGATCAGCACGGTCTTCTCGCCGATGTCGATGCGCCAGCCGGAGGTACCGAGCCAGCGCAACGTCGGGACCGGGCCGGCCGGCGCGGGCCGGCTAGGGGTAGCGGCCGCGGAGGCCGGGATTGTCGCGCCGGTGGCGACGCTCGCCAGCGCCGCGCCGGCGGTGGTGCGCAGGAAGCGCCGGCGACCGAGTGGGGGTGTGGCCATGAGACTCCTCCGTCGTGAAGATCAAGTCCGAGCCAACCAGCTGAACCCGCACTATGTCCAAGACAGATGTCGTCGCAGTCCATAGCGTTTTGATATAGCTGGGTGGGTGGACCTGCTCGCGCACCTTGAGGCATACGTCGCCGTGGCGGAGGAGCACAGCTTCTCCAGGGCCGCCGATGTGCTCTACGTCGCGCAACCGGTGCTCAGCCGGCGGATCAAGACGCTGGAGCAACACCTGGGCGGCGAGCTGTTCGACCGCTCGGGGCGCCAGGTCACCAACACCGACCTCGGCGCGCTGCTGCTGCCCCACGCCAAAGACGTGCTGAGCCGGGTCGACCACCTGCGCCAGGTGGCCAGGACGGCCGTGACCGCGGCGCCGCACACCGTGGGTGTGCCGCCGGACTCCGAGCCGGCGGCGCTGGCGCGTGTGATCCGGGCCGCGACCGAGCACGGCGTGCCGATCCGGGTGCGCGAGCTGGCGGCCGACGACCGGGAGAGCGGCCTGGCGGACGGCTCACTGGCGTTCGCGCTGCTGCGGGTGCCACCGGAGACGGCGAGCCATCGCATTCCGCTCGGCCTCGGGTCCGCCGTGCCCCTGACCGGCCCGTCGGGCCGACGCCCGGTACACCTGGACAGTCTGCGACCACCGCGCGGCGGACGCGGCCCGGTGCCGCCGGTCCTCGTCACTGCGGAGGACCAGACCGGGTTCGCGGCGGACCGACTGATCAAGGCGGCGGCTCGCGCGGGCCTGTCCGACGGGCGCATCCAGCGCGCCGCGTCGACCGCGACCGCGGTTGCCGAGACGCTCGCCGGCCATGCCGTGCTGCTCTGCGCCGAAGCGTTCGCCCGCCGGCACGGCCTGGCATGGACGCCGCTGGCCGACGCGACGCTCCATCGTGGATACGAGCTCGCCGCCGGCCGGGCCGGTGACCGCGCGGCCCAGGCTCTCGACTGGATGGGAGTGTTGCTCGCCGATGCGATCGGCACCGCCGAGCGGGCCGCCGCAGCGGACGGCGGCGGCACCGGTCCAGATCCGCGCTCAGGCTTGGCAGCACGCGGATGAGCGCACGCCATCCGGCGGTCGTCGCCAGCACAGCGGATCTCCTCGCGGTCGCCGAGTCCATCGCCGAGCGGTGGCACGAGGTCGGTGCCACCGGCCACCTGCTGGCCCGCAACATCGACACCGGCGACGAGCTCGGGTTCGATGTGGACACTGCGGTGCCGCTGGCGTCGGTGGCCAAGGTTCCGCTGGCACTGGTGGTGCTGGACCGGATCGCCACCGGCGCGTTCGATCCCGCGCTGCCGGTCACCATCGACCCGGCAGCCAAGAGCGTCGGCCCAACCGGCGTGGCCGCGTTCCGTTACCCGGCGACCCTCGCCGTGGCCGATCTCGTCCACCAGAGCCTGACCGTCAGCGACAACGCCAGCGCCGACGCGTTGTTCGACTTGGTCGGCGTGGACGCGGTCGACGAGCGGCTGCGGGCGTGGGGCTGCGCGGGGATCCGGATCCGGCACCGCATGCACCGCATGTACGAATGCGCCGCGGGTGTGGCCGGCGACGACTTCGGCCTGGCACTGGAGCTGGCGATCCGGGACGACGCCGGGGGACAGCACGCGATTGAGACCCTCGATCCCGCCCACGCCAACGTCGGCAGCGCGGCCGCCCTCGTCGACCTGTTGCAGCGGGTCTGGCTGGACCGGATCTCCGAACCGGCCGCCACCGCCGAACTGCGCCGGCTCATGGCATTGCAGGTCTTCACCCAACGCCTGTCCAGCGACCTGCGCGCCGATACGGTACGGGTCAGTGGCAAGACCGGCACGTTCCTGCACCTGCGACACGAAATCGGCGTGGTGGCAAGCGAATCCGGCGACCGGATCGCGGTCGCCGCCCTCACCCGCTCGCACCGCCGGGCGAGCATCGCCCACGACATCGATCTGGCCATCGGCGCGGCCGCCCGCTCCGCCTTCGAAAGCCTCCGCCGCTGACGGCGCGACAGCGGCGGGGTGAGCCTGGCACAATGCTGCGCGTGTCCGAGCTCCCAGACGCGCACCGCAGTCACCGTGAACAGTTGCTCGCCAGCCTATCGGCGCAATTACAGGAGCTCGGCATTCAAGCCATGTTCGGCGTGCTGCAGCGGTACTACGACCTGTATGGCTTCATGCCCGAGGGGCTGACCGGCCTGGTTGTCGACCAGCCGGACGGGCCGGGCCGCATGCAGGTCACGGTGGTGGGTGTGCGCCGCACGGTGCCGCCGGGCGAGGGTGGCCTGTCGCCTGACCGCCGCACCTGGGTGCGTGATCTCGACATCCTGTACGACCTCGGCGGTGACATCGCGTTCGAAATCACCACATTCGACGATCGCACCCTGCGCCCGTCCGGGACGAACGCGCTCTGGGCGGCACGCAGGCTGACCCACGACGAGCAGGCCGTGATCGATGCGATCCGGCTCTGGTACGGCTATCGCGACTCGCTGCGGGCCACGCCGCCCAAGCTGGACCCGGACCGCAGGCGCGCCCAGCTGGCCCGGCAGATCGCCGCGCGCGAATCGGCCGCCGGCGCACCGAGCGTCAGGCTCGCGGTGGACGCGTCCGAGGTACCGGAAAAGGATCTGGCGCAGCTCGACCATGCGCAACTGTGTTATCACTTCCCCCGCGATCGCCACGGCCGCTACGCCAGGAGCGTGGTCGTCGTGCTCGCTCGATACGACACCAAGCTCGCCAAGCGCGGGCCGTGGCTGGCGGTGCGGGCCGATGGCGACTCGCTTGTCATCGGCATCGAGGCATTGATCGGCGAGAATCAGGACCACCGGTGGGACAATCTGCCGTGGCTGTGGAGCACCGCCCACCGCGACACCCCACCTGAAACGCGTTGGCAGCTGCCCAATGCCGAGCACGTGCGGCCCATTGTGGACCTGCTGGACCAGGGCGCGCTGACCGACGCGCTCACCCTCTGCGGCGTCGACGTCGACACCCGTCTCGCCGCTCTGCTGGCCGGATATCCGATCAGTTACGAGTACGCCCGGTACACCGACGGCTGGGTCAATCGCCTGTACGAGCAGCTGCCCAACTGCGCACCGTGGCGGCTGGCCGCCGCGCACCGGGTGTGGGAGGCGCAGCGCGATCCGATTCGCCGCCGGCGTCCCACCGGCGAGCCGATTGTCCTGTTCGGACTCAAGGGCCTCAACCGGAGCGCCAAGCCTGTGGTCTCGCTCGAAACCCGCGACGGCGTGCCGCGCCTGATCATGGACTGGACCGCCAGCAACGCACGTCTGCCCCGAGCGCTCTGGGAACGCCCAGTCGACCTCGACGCCGCGCTGCTTACGACCAACGCCGGCTGACCGCCCACGCTGCGTGGCCCGGCTCTGATCCGGCCCGCGGGCTGCAACAAACCTGCAAACGCCTGCTCTTGAAATAGGGAAAGCGCTTTCCATACCCTGAGGTTCACCAATATTCACTCCTTGGGCCGGGAACAGGAGTTCGCCACGCGCTGCGGGATGCCCGCCTCATGCGCGGCCCGTCGCGATCATCACGCAATTCAGCAGCAGCAACACCCCACACAAGCGAGACGAAGGTGAGGCGAGCATGAGACGACCAGTCGCATCGCGGCTCTACGCGGCGCTGGCCACGACGGCCGTGGTGGCCGCGGCCGGGGTGGCTTTGTCGGTACCGAGCGCGTCCGCGGCAACCGGCGGCGTCACCGGCTACGCGACCCAAAACGGTGGAACGACCGGTGGCGCGGGTGGGCAGACGGTGCGGGCCACGACGGGCACCGCGATCCATGCGGCCCTGTGCAACCGGGCCAGCAGCAGCACCCCGATCATCATCGAGGTTTCCGGAACCATCAACCACGGCAACACCAGCAAGGTGTCGGGACCAAGCTGCAACACGGCCGACGGCTTGATCGAGCTCAAGCAGATCAGCAACGTCACGATCGTCGGAGTCGGTGGCGGAGCCGTCTTCGACCAGCTGGGCATCCACATCCGCGAGGCCCGCAACATCATCATCCGGAACGTGACCGTCCGCAACGTCAAGAAGTCGGGCTCGCCCACGTCCAACGGTGGTGACGCCATCGGCATGGAGAGCGACGTGCGCAACGTGTGGGTCGACCACGTCACCCTGGAGGCCTCAGGCGGTGAGGCGGAGGGGTTCGACGGCCTGTTCGACATGAAGGACAACGTCCAGTACGTGACCCTGTCCTACAGCATCCTGCGCAACTCCGGCCGCGGCGGCCTCGTCGGCTCCAGTGAAAGCGACCTGTCCAACGGCTACATCACCTACAACAACAACCTGTACCAGAACATCGACTCCCGCACGCCGCTGCTGCGTGGCGGCATCGCCCACATCTACAACAACCACTACGTGGGCCTCGTCGAGTCCGGCATCAACTCCCGGGCCGGAGCTCGCGCCAAGGTGGACAACAACTACTTCCGGAGCTCCAAGGACGTCCTGGGCACCTTCTACACCAACGAGCGCGGCTACTGGCAGGTCAGCGGCAACATCTTCGACAACGTGACCTGGTCGGCCCCCGGCAGCGAGAACTACCCCGCCGGGCCCGACGTCCAGTCCAACACCACGGTCAGCATCCCTTACTCGTACCGGCTCGACGGGGCCGGCTGCGTGCCCAGCATCGTCAGCCAGACGGCCGGCGCCAACAAGGGCCTGCTGGTGTCCGACGGCAACTGCGGCACGCAGTCACCGACCCCCAGCCCAACCCGGACCAACAGCCCTTCGCCATCAACGAGCCCGACGCCGTCGGCCACCTCTTCACCCAGCGGGACCAATCTGAGCATTGGGGCCGGTTCCGACGGGTCCAGCAAGGCCGACGGGACGAGCTACGGCAACGTGCGCGATGGCAACATGAGCACCTACTGGTCGCCGGCCGGCTCGACCGGTGACATCTCGATCAAGTGGAGCTCCGCCAAGTCGATATCCAGGATCGTCATCCGTGAGGCGTCAGGAGCCGTGGGGTACATCGGATCCTGGCAGGTCATCAACGCCGACACCGGAGCGGTCCTGCGATCGGGCAGCGGGGCGGGCACCATCACGTTCACCGCGACCTCGATGACCAAGGTTACCTTCAGGATCACCAGCTCGACCGGCACACCGCGGGTGGCCGAGTTCGAGACCTACGCCGCATAGCGGCCCGCGCTGGGCGGGGCCGTCCAAATTGGACGGCCCCGCCCAGCCGGTTCGCCGGGTCAGGTGCCGTAGACCTGAAACTCCCACAGCGAGAAGCCCCACTGCGTCGCGCGTAGTGTGCCGTTCATGCGCACGTACCGCCCGTTACCGGAGACGCTCAGATCCTGAACGCCCCCGTTTCCGGTTGTGGTGGAGTAGACGGTTGTCCATGTGACACCGTCCTGCGACGTCTGGATCTGGAATGCCCGGCCACATGCCACCTCCCAGTTGAGTACCACCCGGTTTATGGCGCGTGCCGAGCCGAGGTCGACCTGCAGCCATTCCTGGTCGGTGTAGGCGCTGGACCAACGCGTCGTGGTGTCGCCGTCGACGGCGTAGCGCGCCACGTTGCCCGTTGTCTCCTCGTTCGATGAGCTCGTCACCGGGCGGCCTAGCGACAGCGGGGTGACGGTGTGCAGCATGCGGTCCACGGTGCCGAGCTCGGTGACCAGGGCTTCGATCTGCGGCGAGCCCTCGGTGTAAACCCTGTCGAACAGCTCCCGGGAGTGGCGAGCGTACTGCGCGGCCAGGAGATCCGAGCGCGGTGTGAGGTAACCGGCGAGGCAGTTGGCGACATGGTCGCCGACCGCGTCGGCCACCGGGCAGTCGTTGTCGTAGGGTGCGGCCTGCCCGGCCTTGACGTTCGGCGAGTACCCGATTTTGCACGGCAATCCCGCGCTGCTCTGCTCGCAGCCGGAATAGTTGTCCTTCGCGCGTTCGAACGCGTTGGTCAACCCACTGTCACCGGGGATGCCGGGCAGCGGCGCGTAATCGCCGAGCAGGCGCTGGTTGCCGTACAGCAGCGAGTTCAGAATCGCGTTGCCCTCCAAGGCCTTGGGGAAAGCGACCTCGGTGTATGCCTGGATCAGCGACAGGGTCCGGGTCAGCGTCCGGTTGGCGCGGCCGAGCTCGGTGTCGCCGCGAATCTCGGCGCTGACCGTCTGGAAGTACTGCAGTGCCTTGCCTTGCAGCGCGGCCGTGGTCCGCCGGTGGGTGTCATCGAACGGTGGTGGGTTGAGGAAAACCGACGAGGACTGCTCCACCAAGGCCTTGTACTTGGAGCTCCAGTTGGCGCGCACCTGGTCGACCGCATCCTTGCAGGTCTGCGTGTCGTATTTGACGTTGTAGGTACAGATCGAGCCGAAGTAACTCTGGTGAGTCACGGTCCTGATGTCCTGTGCCGGCTGGCCCGGCCACTGGATCTGGTTCTTTACCTGGATTCGCACGCTGCCCCACGTGTTTTCCGTGGGATCGCCGTCGATGTCGGCCCAAGCGGCCGTCCAGCATGAGGAGAAGGCGGGCTTGTTGTCGCTGGGCATGGCCAGCGCCGCGGTCTGGTAGACGTTGGGCAGCGTGGTGTAGGTGGTGTTGCCGGCGGCGCTGATGACCGACGTGCCGGGCTTGCCGCAGACCGGCATTCCGGGCGGGCCGGCGATCCGGGTGGGCGGTGCCTGGTCCGCTCCTCCGAACGGGCTATACGCGCCCCCCGAGATCCGGTTGCGTACCTTGAGCAGTTCCGCTGACACGGCGTTGACGTCGCGGCGGTATTCGCTGACGATGCCGGTGAAGACATTGTTGGTGGTGCCGTCCGAGTTCGGCGCGCTCAGCCATCGGGTTGCCGTGAGGTAGTCACTGCCGGTGTTGCGTATCTCGGTGGACCGGTAAGAGGCGATCCGCTGCGCATAGGCCGGGTTTTGCAGTTGCAAGGCGGCGTACGCGCGGGCTCCGAGCTGAAACACCCCCGCGCTCGGCACGGTCTTGGCGGGCGTCGGAACGGCGGCGCCGTACCGGTTTTGAGCGAGCCACGTCAAGTACGACACCGAGCCACCGGGCCCGTAGGTGTTCAGCACGTTGGCGGCGTTCTCCACGCCCGTGTTGTTGATTTCCGTCGAGGCGAACGGCTCCTGCCGCGACGTCTGCCACGAGGCGAGATGGAAGGTGTTTTCCACCTGCGCATAGGTGCTGTAGTCCGGAATCGGCTGTCCCGTCCGCTGCTGATAGTTCAGATAGCCGTTGACATCGGTGCGCAGCGGCGCCAGGGCGGAGTTCTGCAGGGCACGGGCGGTGAACAGCGCCAGAGTGTCCACTTTGGAGTCGATCCGCAGCAGCGTCTGCTGGATGTCGCTGAGCTGTCCGCGGATCACGCTGATGTCCCCGGAGAGCTTGGCGAACTGTGTCATCAGGTCGGAGTAGACGATGGTGAGGGCGCGTTCGATCGCGTCGAACCGGGTGTTCATCTCCACCCGCAGGTTGCTGACGTCCAGCCGCAGTTCCCGGATCTGGTCCATGATCATTTGTTCCGGCGTGGGTCCGGAGGCGAACATCGGCAGAATGCTCATCACCGCACCGAGGATGTTGCCGGTCAACGTCATCGTGCTGAGCGAGGACAGCGCCTGTCCGACCGTGAGACCGGCGACCGTCGGCAGATAGTTGTTGACCGCCGTGGCGATCGCCAACCCGGCCTTGCCCAGGGTGGAGATGTGATTGCCCAGGGCCGGGTCGACGAACCCGGCGAGCGTGGACAGGATGAACAGCCCCGATCCGAGGGCGTCGAGCTCGACCTGCCGGTCGGCGGCCTGACGAAGCGCCTGTGTGTACGCCTCGGGCGTCGGCTTTGGACCGGGACCGACCGGATATCGCAGCGACGCGGCCGCCAGTTGCGCCACGATTTGGTCGTTCTTCGCGCTCAGCGCGGCGAAGGCCGCCTGCACCTGCTCGCGGATCTCCTGCAGGTAGGCGGTCTGCGAGCTCTGGTTCTGCAGGATCGCCTCGACGTCGAAGTAGGTGGCGATGAGCGGATCGGCCAGCAGGTTGTCGACGGTGGCATCGAGCGTGACGCCCGCCCGGCCGCCGACCATGCCGTTCCAGGCGGCGGTGAAGTCCGCGTCCTGCTGCCCGAGCCGGGTGACGTCCTCCCATGCCCAGCGCTGTGTTTGGTAGTAGTGGGTCAGAAACATGTTGGTCTGGAACGCGCCCGTGACCTGATTCTCGATGGCGGCGGTCTGCGCGAGGTTCTCACCGATCGTGCTCTCCAGCAAGACCTTGAGCCCGGGCGTGGCGATCGAGACGCCGGGCACGCCAGATGCGGCTTCGATGAACTTGATCATGCCGTTGTAGAGCCCGGCGCCGTAGATGTCGGCGACGTACGTCGCGTCGATGGCACCTTTGACCCTTGCCATGTGCCGAGCGATGTCCGCGGTGGTCGCTGCGGGGTTGGCCCGGCGCCAGTCCGCCGCCGCGACGGATAGCACCATGTCTTTGAGGCCCTGCAACCCGGGTGCGTGCACGCGCATGTAGGCGGCGAACACGTGGTTGCGGAACTGCTGCTCATCTATGTTTACGTTGGCGTTTGCGGGTGCTGCCGGTGCCAGGGCCAGGCACAGGACCGCTGCGAGCAGCCCGGCAGTTCGGCGCAGCCATGCGATCCGCCGACCCGGCGGTGCCTGGCGGGGTTGGGATGACACGTTGACCTCCTTCACCGTCCGCGGTGCGCGGAACGGGCCGGGACAGTGTCGGCATCAGCACTGCGAGGTCACTGGAAATCCTGTTCAGAGGCGGTAGCGGGCCAAAATCCGGCTGATGTCGTCGCGGCTGAGGCTCCGCCCGGCACGCGTCGCCGCTTCGAACCGCCCAGCCGGCAGCGCGGCCGCGACAGCACGCCGGACCGCCGGCGCGTCGAGCGGGTCGGTCCGCACAGGCGCGAACCCGATCTCGGCAGACATCGCTTCGACCGCTCCGAGTAACCGCGCGGCATCGCGGGCGGGATCGCTGCCCGCTGGAATATCCGACGCGGCGCCGGTGTCGGCGAGTTCGGCGAGCGCCCCGGCGGTGGTGTGGGCGACCATCAGCCAGGTGGTCTGGTCACCGGATCGCGACAGGTGCGTGAGCACGGCGGCACCGAGGTCGGCGGCCGCCCGTGCCCGCCCCCGGGCGCGTTCGGTTTTGATCAGCGCCCAGGACGCGGAGTAGAGCACCCACTCGTGGCCGCAGCGCAGTGCCGTCCGCCACGCTGTGTCCAGATAGGACACTGCCGCGTCGAGGTCGCCGGCCAGGCCGCTCACCACCCCGAGCGAGGCCGTCGCCTCGGCCCGCACCCAGTCCAGATCGGTGGCCAGCGCGAGCCGCGCACCCCGGTTAGCTTCGGCCAAGGCCTGCTCTGGCGGCGTGCCCAGGAGGATCGCGAAGTGTGCCGCGTATCCGAGGCAACGGGCCTGCGTCACCTGGTCCCCGGCTTGGGCGGCCGTCTCGCCGGCCAAGGTCATCAGGGTGTGCGCCTGAGCGACGTCGCCGCCGAGGTAATTGAGCCCACCGAGGGCGAACCGGGCGCGGGCCAGGGTCGCGGCGGGAGCCTCCGCGCCCGCGGCATCCAGGAACCGGCGCAACAGGGATATCCCGTCGCTGATGGCTCCCCAGCGGTACCAGAACCACATCAGCGACGACCCGATCCTCAGCCCTGACACGGCATCGCCGAAGGATTGCGCGGCGGCCAGGGCCGCCCGGATGTTGTCGCGTTCTTGCTCAAGCCGCGAGCCCCAATAGGCGGCCCCGCCCGCAACCATCGCGCGATCGGCTTCCTCCGTTATCTCCAGTACCCACCGCAGGTGCGCTCGCTGGACCGCGGCACGCTCCGCGGGCGTCTGCAGGTGCCTGGCGAATTGGCGCACCGTTTCCAGCAACCGGTACCGATCACCCGGGCCGCGCATGACCAGCGAGCGATCCACGAGATTCCCGATGCCCTCCAACACCTGCGTGCCGGGATCCGGGTTGACGGCGGCGGCCACCGCCTCGGCCGCGTCGAGCGTGAATCCTCCGGCGAACCCGCCGACCATGCGCAGCAGATCCTTCTCGGTCGGTTCCAGCAGCGAGTATCCCCAGTCCAACGCCGCTGTCACCGAGCGGTGCCTGGCTGGGCCGCCGCGCTTGCCGCCGGTCAGCAGGCCGAGCCGGCCGGTGAGGCCGTCGGCCAGCCGGTCCAGCGGAAGCACCCGTGACCGTGCCGCGGCGATCTCCACGGCCAGCGGAAGCCCATCGACCACCGCACAGATTCGCCGGATCAGCCGCTCGTCGACCTCGCCGGCGGGTGTGCCGGGGTGAAACACCTGTGCGCGCCGCATGAACAGATCGACCGCGTCGTCGAGCTGCAGCGGCTCGACCTGCACGATCGTCTCACCGGCCACGCGCAGCGGCTGCCGCGATGTCGCGAGCACCCGGAGCCCCGGGCAGTATCGCAGCAGCGCGGCCACCGCCTCCGCGGTCGCGTCCACCAGGTGCTCACAGTTATCGATCACCAGCAGGGTCTCCCAGCCCCGCAGCACGTCCGTCAGCAGGTCCACGCCGTCGACCCCGACCAGGCCCAACGCCCTCGCGACCGTCGCGGCCACCAACCCCGCGTCGCGCACCGGGGCGAGCTCGACCAGCCACGGCCCACCACCCGAGGACGCCCGCACCGACTGGGCCACCTCCAGCGCCAACCGGGTCTTGCCCACCCCACCCGCACCCACCAGGGTCACCAACCGGTGCCGGGCGATCAGTTCAGCCACGGTGCCCAGCTCGGCCCGCCTGCCGACGAACTCGTCCAGTGCCACGGGCAGCCGCCCGGTCGGCAGCGCGGTCTCGTCCGCGACCCGGGTCGCCGGCCCGCCAAGACCGGGTGACTGGGCAAGGATCTGCGACTCCAAGGTGCGCAACCGCTCGCCCGGATCGACCCCCAGCTCCTCGGCGAGATGTCGCTGCGCGGTGCGCAACGAGGCGAGCGCATCGCCCTGTCGCCCGGCGCGGTATTGCGCCAAAGCCAACAGCTCCCACAATCGTTCGTCCAAAGGCGACTCGTCGGCGAGGGCGGTCAGCGGGGCGATCGCGCCGGCGTGTTCGCCCAACGCGATCGCGGCGGCGTGCCGGTCCACGACCGCCGCCGCCCGGATGCGCTCCAGCCGGGCGGCGTGGGTGACCAGCATCGGTGCTTCCGGAACGTCTTCGTACGGGCGGCCACGCCACAACGAAAGCGCCGTGTCCAGCATCGCCGCGGCAGCGCCCGGCCGGTGTGCCGCGAGCGCCGCATGGGCTGCGGCCGCGATGCGCTCGAACTGGTACACATCAACGCTTCCCCCAGGCAGATACAGCGCGTACCCGGTGCGCTCCCACACGACGCGGCGCGCTGTGGAACGGGCGCTGCGGCCAGGTTCGAGCAGCCGCCGCAGCAAGGAAACGTAGCCCTGCAAGGTGTTCTCGGCCTTGCCCGGAGCCCGGTCCGGCCAGAGCTGCTCGATCAGCGTCGTGGTCGACACGACATGTCCCCCGGCGGCGAGGAGCAGCGCGAGCACCGTGCGCGGCCGCGGTCCGCCGATCTGGACCTCCACACCATCCACGCGCAGACGCATCGGCCCGAGCACCGACACCCACACGTCGCCCATCCAGCCCCTCGGAGTTCTCAGCTCGCCGCCCGTGATCGTAGCGCCCGTGTCGGCTTCGTCCGCGCTATACCGCCATCAGGCACATTGTCATGACAGGCGCCACAGCCGGTCAGGCTCGGGGTCCACTCTGTTCACGCCACGTTCACCTGGATCGGAATCTTCGGCTACCTCGGACAGGCATGGTCGCAGGAGCAAGGCCAGCAGGCCGTCAACCATCTAGGAAGGCAAACCTCCTGTGAACCAAAAAGTGCTTTCGCGGCGCGGCGTCGCCGGTGTCGCGCTCGCCGCGATCACTGCGATCGCTCTTGCCGCCTGTGGCTCGGGCCAACCGAGCACCACGCCGCAGGGGTCTGCGGCCACCGGCATTGAAGGCGCCTCAGGCGAGCTCAAAGGCTCCGGCGCGAGTTTCCCGAATGCGTTCTACCAGGAGATCGTCGCCGAGCTGCAGGGCAAGGCGAAAAACCTCAAGGTCACTTATAACTCGGTTGGATCCAGCACCGGCAAGAAGGAGTTCGCCCAGGGGCTGGTCGACTTCGCCGGCTCGGACAGTCTGGTCAAAGACTCCGATGGCATCGCCAAGGACTCCTTCTACTACCTGCCCACCGTGGCCGCTCCCATCACGGTGTCCTACAACCTCCAGGGCGTGGACAAGCTGCAGCTGAGCGCCGCCACGGTCGCCAAGATCTTCCAGCGGGACATCAAGACCTGGAATGACCCGGCCATCGCCGCGGACAACCCGGGTGTCACCCTTCCCGCGACCGCGATCACGGTGGCGCACCGCACGGACGGCTCCGGCACCACCGCCAACTTCACCAAGTACCTGACGGTGGCCGCCAAGGACACCTGGAAGCTGGGCACCGGCGACACGGTGGAATGGTCGGCCGACACCCAGGGCGGCGCCAAGAACACGGGTGTGGCGCAGATCGTCACTCAGGTCAACGGCGCCATCGGCTACGTCGACCTCAGCGACGCCACCACGCTGAAGCTGAAGTTCGCCGCCATCAAGAACAAGGACGGCAAGTTCGTTCTGCCGACCTTGGAGGGCACCACCGCCGGTCTCAACGGGGCGAAGGTGAACGACGACCTGTCCTACGACCCGCTCGACGCCTCCGGTGCCGACGCCTACCCGATCACCGCGCCGACCTTCCTTCTGGTCAAGCGCAAGTACGACGACCCGAAGAAGGCCGAGCTGGTCAAGGCCTTCGTCAAGTACATGCTCACCGACGGCCAGGCACTGGCCAAGGAGGTGCACTTCGCGCCGCTGCCGGACTCGCTGAAGCAGAAGGCCCTCGCGCAGCTGGACAAGGTCAGCTGAACGAGCTGATGAGTCTGAGGTGGGGCCGGGTCGGATACGACCTCGGCCCCACCGGTCACCCTTCGGAGATGAGATGACGCAGCAGCCAAATCCAGCACTGGCAATGTCCAGCAAAGCGCGCAGCCGGATTGCGGACCGGACCTTCTGGGCGATATGCCTGATCGCCGGCATCGCCGTGCTGGCCATCCTCGGCCTGATCCTGGGCAGCCTGATCAGCCAATCGATGCCGGCCTTCCGCGAGGCCGGACTGGACATGTTCACCAACACTCGATGGGTCCCCAACGATCCGGACGCCGACGGGCCCGCCGGGCCGATCTACGGCCTGCTCGCCTTCGCCTACGGGACCGTGGTGGTGTCGATCATCGCCCTGATCTTCGCGGTCCCGGTCTCGCTGGGCATCGCCCTGTTTCTGACCGAGCTCGCCCCCCGGCGCGTCCGCGGAACCGTGGTCACCTTCATCGACCTGCTCGCCTCCGTGCCGTCCGTGGTGTTCGGGCTCTGGGGCGTCCTGGTGGTCGCGCCCGCGTTGGTCCCCGTGTACCAGTGGCTACACGGGACGCTCGGCGGTATCCCCGTGCTCGGCAGGTTGTTCGGCGAGGCCGCCAGCGGTCGCAACTTCATGACCGCCGGAATCATCCTCGCCCTGATGATCGTGCCGATCATCACCTCGATCTCCCGGGAGGTGTTCGACACCGTCCCCGACTCGGACAAACAGGCGGCATGGGCGCTGGGCGCCACCCGTTGGGAGATGATCAAAGGATCGGTCCTGCCGCACAGCTTCGGCGGCGTGGTCGGCGCCATCATGCTCGGTCTGGGCCGGGCGATGGGGGAGACCATTCTGGTCGCGCTGGTGATGGGCAGCGCCGTGCAGATCACGCCCAACCTGTTCGCCGGCGGCTACGCGCTGCCCGGAGCCATCGTCAACCTGTTCGGGGAGTCCTCCGGCACCTTCACCGCCGTGCTGATGGTCATGGGTGTGGTGCTGTTCGTCATGACCGTGCTGATCAACCTGCTCGCTCGCGTCATCGTGCGCAGGGCCGAAGTCCGGATGAAGGGAGCCACCGCATGACCACGGCCACCGCGCCGGCCAAGCGGTCGGCGGCAACGCCTGATCTCAGCCGGGCGGCGCTGCCCTTGCGCCGCCGTGCCATAGACCTGACGGCCCGCCTCCTCATGGTGCTGGCAGTGCTGGCTGCGGGGGTTCCGCTGCTACTGGTGATCTACCACGTGCTCGCCAAGGGGGTGGGAATAGTCGATCTCGACTTCCTCACCGCCGACATTCCGGTGCGTGCCCGCGTCGCCGGGCCGGGCATGGGCCCAGCGGTGGTGGGCACGCTGATCATCACCGGAGCCGCCGCGCTGCTGTCGATCCCCCTGGGCGTGCTGGGCGCTGTCTACCTCAACGAGTACGGCAAGCAGTCCCTGCTGGCCCGGGTGATCCGCACGATGGCAGACGTCATGACCGGCGTGCCGTCAGTCGTGATGGGTCTGTTCATCCTGGTCGTCTGGGTGCTGGCGGTCGGTGAGCAAACCGGTTTCGCCGCCGCGTTGGCACTGGCCTGCCTGATGCTCCCGGTCATCATCCGCAGCTCGGAGGAGATGCTCCGGCTCGTGCCCGACGAGCTGCGTCAGGCCAGCGCCGCGTTGGGCGCGCGCCGCTGGCGCACCACCGTGTCGGTGGTGCTGCCCGCAGCGATCTCCGGGATCACCAGCGGCGCCATGCTCGCCATCGCCCGCGCGGCCGGTGAAACCGCACCGATCGTCGTGGTCGCCGGGACGGTGACCTGGACCAACTGGAACCTGTTCGAGGGCAATAACACGACATTGACCGCGCAGATCTTCAAGAACGCGGTCGAGCCGTTCGAAGCCGCCCACGGACGAGCCTGGGGCGCGGCCCTCACCCTGATGATGATTGTCCTGGTCTTCACGATCCTCGCAAGATTCATCGCCGGCCGCTTCGCTATCAAGAACCGTTGAGGTGTTGAGACAAATGACTTCCGTAACCTCCATATCCACCCTCATACCGGGAAACGCGTCTGCCATGCCGACCTCCTCAGCAAGAACCGTCATGCAACTCACAGACGTGAGCGTCTTCTACGGCGCCTACGAAGCTGTGCGTGGCACCACCATGCCGATTCGTGAACACCAGATCACCGCGATGATCGGGCCCTCCGGCTGTGGCAAGAGCACTGTGCTGCGATCGCTCAACCGGATGAACGACCTGATCAACGGTGCCCGGATACAGGGCACGATCACCTTCCACGACCAGGATCTGTATGCGCCGAATGTGGATCCCATCCAGGTGCGCCGCCGGATCGGCATGGTCTTCCAGAAGCCCAACCCGTTCCCCAAGTCCATCTATGAGAACGTGGCCTACGGGCTGCGCATCAATGGCATCAAGGACAACCTGGACGGCAGGGTGGAGAAGGCACTGCGCGACGCCGCCCTGTGGGACGAGGTCAAAGGCAAGCTCAACACCAGCGGACTGGCGCTGTCCGGCGGTCAGCAGCAGCGCCTGTGCATCGCCCGCGCCATCGCCGTGCAGCCCGAGGTGATTTTGATGGACGAGCCGTGCTCCGCGCTCGACCCGATCGCCACCGGCAAAATCGAAGACCTGATGCACGAACTATCGCGCACCTTCACGATTGTCATCGTCACGCACAACATGCAGCAGGCCGCCCGGGTTTCGCACTACACGGCGTTTTTCACCGCCGAGGTGGACGACAAGCAGGTGCGCCACGGCCGGCTGGTCGAGTTCAACGACACCGGCCGCATCTTCACCAACCCCAACGACAAGCGCACGGAGGACTACATCACGGGCCGGTTCGGCTAAGCGACGGTTCGGATAAGGAACATAGGGCCCAATGCTTATGACCACCATGCCCCAGCCTGCCGCTGTCCGCCGCGGGCCAGGACTGCGGTTCGTCCTGGTCATCGCCGACTCCGACCCCGTCATCGCGGGTGAGCTCGCCACCGAGCTCACCCGCCATCACATCGAGGTTCATGTGTGCACCACGGCGGCCGAAGCCCTGCTTGCCGCCGGATCTTTGAAACCCGATACGGTACTGGCTGCGGCTGCGGCTGCGCAGGCGGGCGGAATCAGCAGCACGGAAATCGTGTCCGTGCTCGCCCGCGCCAGCGTCCCGGTGGTCGTCGGCATCAGCACCGCCGACGGCATCGACGCCGCTGCCGTGCTCGACGGCGGCGCCCGCGCCTGCGTCGCCCGGCCCTACCGCGTCAACGAGCTCATCCCCATCCTGCGCGCCATCCGTCCCGACCGCCTGGGCGGCGACCTCGACCCGGTCATCGAATGCGGTGCGCTCACCCTCGACCCGGCCACCATGGAGGTGCGCCTGCACGGCCGGCTCATCACCCTGCCGCTGCGGGAATAT
Source organism: Allorhizocola rhizosphaerae (assembly GCF_003426775.1). Lineage (GTDB taxonomy): Bacteria > Actinomycetota > Actinomycetes > Mycobacteriales > Micromonosporaceae > Allorhizocola > Allorhizocola rhizosphaerae. The sequence goes on from NZ_QJUG01000063.1 coordinate 32,066, forward strand.
CTCGTGCTGCGGTTCCTCATGAACAACGCCGACCGCGTGGTCACACGGGAGCAGATCTATCAACACATTTGGGGTGGGGTCGCCGAGGCCGGCTCCAACACGCTGACCGTCCACATCAAACGGTTGCGCAAGCGGCTCGGCGACGACCTGAAGAAGCCGCACATCATCATCACCGTGCGCCACATCGGCTATCGCCTGGTGCCGCCGATCGCTCGGTAACGCGAACGCGCACAGGTCAACGCTTTTCCGCGCCGTCAGATCGTCACGCCAGGCTCAGGTGAAACCGCGTGCCGCGTGCGGCCGCCTCGCGCACCACCACCCTGAACGCCTGCAGACAGTCCAAAACGGACTCTTGATCGCGCTCCGCGGTCCACTCGGCCGAGCCGACGGCCGACACGAGCGCGTCAAGCGTCGCCACAGCGTCGGTGGGCCCATGCCAGAGCTCCTCCGCCGGCACGTCGTCGACAGCGGCGAAGTCCGACAGCGGCGCGTGGCCCGCGGCCACCGCCAGCTCGTCGAGCTCTTCGATGAATTCCAGCAGCACGACTCCCTCGTCGACCAGACCGTGCTCGTGCCGATCCTCGAAGACGGGCCACAACGCAAGACTCATGCGCGACATGCTAGACACGCCCACGGACAAAATCGGCCGGGCGGAACAGCCTGCTGCCCCGCCCGGCCGGGCCCTTGTTTGTCGCTAACCGGCGGTGCAGGACCGGATAGTGGGTCTGCCGCCGGTGTTGCCGTTGAAGTAGGTGGTGAAGCCGAAGTTGTTGCCGTTGCCGTTGGGGCGGGCGGTGAGCACCAGGCCGGAGCCGTCAGCGGTCACGGTGGCGTTCCAATTCGACTGCAGCCGTTGCGGCGACGGCAGAGCGATCACGACCGTCCAGTTGTTGCTGCCCGAGACCGCGACATTCGTGTTGTACCGGTCGCCGAACACCGTGCCGGCCGAGATCGATGCCGTGCAGCCACCGCCGCCCGGGGGCGAGGAGGTGGGCGCCGTTGCGGTCGGGATGACGCCGTTGTTGAGCGCGGCGAGCACCGCGTCGTAGGCCGGCTTCTTGGCCCCGCTTCCCGTGAACAGCAACGGGTTCTCGCTCGAACGCCACGAGTCGGAGTCGCGCACGCCCCACACCGTGATGCCCGTGCAGCGCGACACGGCCAGGCAGTCGTTGGTCACGTTGCGGTACGCGTCGACCGGCGCGTTGCGGATGTCCAGCTCGGTGATCTGCACATCGACGTTGAGCGAGGCGAACTGCTGCAGCGTCGTGCGATAGCTGCTCGGGTAGTTCGACCCGCCGGTGAAGTGCGACTGCAGGCCGACGCAGTCGATCGGCACGCCACGGTTCTTGAAGTCGCGCACCATGTTGAACACGGCCTGTGTCTTGGCGTAGTTCCAGTTGTCGATGTTGTAGTCGTTGTAGCACAGCTTGGCGTTCGGGTCGGCGGTGCGCGCCTCGCGGAACGCGGCCTCGATCCAGTCGTTGCCGGTCTGCTGCAGGTTGGAGTTGCGGCGCGAGCCGTTCTCCTCGAACGCCTCGTTCACCACGTCCCAGGCGAACACCTGGCCGCGGAAGTGGGTCGCCACCTGCCGCACGTGGTTGAGCATGGCTGAGCGAAGGGCGCTTCCGGACATCTGCTGCATCCATCCGGGCTGCTGCGAATGCCAGGCCAGGGTGTGTCCCTTGACGCGCATGCCGCGCGACCGTGCGTAGCTGACGATCTGATCCGCCGGTCCGTAAGTGAACTGGTTCTGGTTCGGCTCGGTGGCGTCGATCTTCATTTCGTTTTCGGGCGTCACCTGGTTGAACTCTCGATTCAAGATGGTGGTGTACGCGCCGTCGCTGAGCTTGTTCGCCGGGACCGCGGTGCCGTAGTAGCGGCCGCCACGCTCGGCGGCGGAGGCGCCCAGCGTGCTCGCGGCGGTGGCGGTGTTCTGCAACGCCATCGCGGCGACGATGCTGGCCGCGCTGAGTGCCCCGACGATGAGCGCGGCTCGGGCTCCTCCGCCGAGACGCGCTCGCCGAGCCGGTGGGACGGAGTGACTGATCATGTTGTACCCCTTCTGCCGGGCGGTCGCGCGGGACCTGCGCTGCCCGGCGCTGGTGGGTATGGGCGTCGTTCGGGGTCGCACATGGACGGCCTGAAAGGGAGCGGCCACCATCGACCTCGGTGGATGGGAAGTATGTCAGTGTTTCGAAAATCCCGTCAATAGATTCCGGAAACTTTCGGTGGCATCCGGTCAGGTGAGACCCGTGCTGATGTTCGGAGTGCCGAACCAACGCACGATCCAGTTCCGCAAGCCTTCCGATAGATCAGTCGGCGCCAACCGCTACCGACCAACCCAGTCGTACTCGCCTGTGGCCCAGCTGTCGAAGGGCGCCAGCCGCGCCAGGCTCGGTGCGGCAATGCCCACGGCCTCACCGAAGTTGCGCGCCAGCTGCCTGCAGACGGGCAGTTGCTCCATCACCGCGGACAGATTATAGGAGACGTCGAGCCGCCAGTCGTCCGAACCGAACCCCTCCACGTGAAACCGGGTGTCGGTCGCCGCAAGCATCTCGCACAGCACCATCACCCGTGTCGCGTACTCCTCCTCCGCGCGAACCGCGTCGATGCCGGCGTCGTCGGCGGGCTTCGTGGGGAGGTGCAGTCTCATGTCAAACATCGGGCTCCAGCTTCCCATGACGTCCAGGACGCTTGTAGGAGGCTATCCGCGCTAGCGCGCCAACCGAAGGCGGCGATCCCGGCGCTAAACTGCGATCTGCGGGAGGGTCAAGACAACGGGCAAGATTAAGGTTGCCGTACTTTGGGAGACGACCCTGGCCGCGGACGGCAGCGGACTCTCGGCAGCGATGGCGTTTCTTGCCGGGAGCACGGTTTGCAACTCGTGATTCGAAGGCCACACCCTCGCCCCAAGCCGCGTTCATCGCTGTCGTGAGTTCCCACGCCCACGCGCGCAGCGGGTGCGATAGCCTGCGAGGCGTGACGTATCTCGGCGAAAAGGGCGAGGCCAGCGCGGTGTTGCGGACCGACGTGCCGTCGCTGCGGATGAACCCGCAGACTGGCACATCGACCACGTTCGTGGCGCCGGGGTCGGTGACGCGGGGCGAGTTCGGGCTGTTCCGCTGGGACATGCCCGCAGGCGCGAGCGGAGCCGGGGCCCATTTTCACCGCACGTTCTCCGAGTCGTTCTATGTCATGGCGGGGGTCGTGACGTTCTACAACGGCGAGAAGTGGCTCGATGTCTCCGAGGGCGGCTTCCTCTACGTGCCGCCGGGCGGGCTGCACGGTTTCTCCAACAACGCCGACGTGGCCGCGTCCATGCTGATTCTGTTCGCGCCGGGCATCGCGCGGGAGAAGTATTTCGAGGAGCTCGCCGACATCCGGGCCACCGCACGCACGCTCACCGAGCAGGAATGGGCCGACCTGTTCGCCCGCCACGACCAGGTCAACGTCGACTCTTGACCTAAAGTCGACTTGAGGTTGCACACTGAGCCGCGTGATGAAAGCGGCGGCGTTCGCCCGGCATGGCGGCCCAGAAGTGTTGCAATTGATGGATTTTCCGGTACCCGAGCCCGGCCCCGGCCGGCTGCGGGTTCGAGTCCGCGCGGCGGGCGTGCAGCCATACGACCTCGCCGTGCGGTCCGGCTGGTTCCCGGCGGGCGTGGCGCATGACCTGCCGAAGATCCCGGGCAACGAGTTCGCAGGGGTCGTCGACCGGGCCGGCGATGGCGTGACAGGCTTCGCTTCGGGGGATGAGGTGCTCGGCTTCGGGCAGCTCAACGCGTACGCCGAATACATCGTGGTCCCGGCCGACCAGGTGACCGCCAAGCCAACGGACATGCCGTGGGAGGTGGCGGGCGGGTTCAGCGCGGGCGCGCAGACCGCTCACATCGCGTTGCAGGAGCTTGCGATAAAGGCCGGCGACACGCTCCTGGTGCACGGGGCGGCGGGCGGGGTCGGCACGGCCGCGGTCCAGCTCGCCGTCCACTATGGAGCGTCCGTCATCGGCACGGGCAGCGCGGCCAACCAACAATACCTACGGGAACTTGGCGCGACCCCGGTCGTGTACGGCGACGGGCTCGCTGAGCGGCTCGCCGGCAGAGGCGTCACCGCTGTGCTTGACGGCGCGGGCGGCGAGGCGCTGGCCGTGTCGCTGGACCTGGTGTCCGACCGCGGCCGCATCCTGACCCTCGTCGAGCACGGGCGGGCGCAAGAGCTGGGCATCCGAGTCACACCCCATGCGCGCTCGGCGGCCCGCCTCGCGGAGCTCGTCGAGCTGTACACGAAAGGCATTTTGAAAATCCACGTGCGCGAGACGTTCCCGCTCGCGAACGCGGCCGACGCCCATCGCGCGGTCGAAACCGGCCATGGGCGCGGCAAGGTCGTCATCGTCGTGCCTTAGCCGCGATCGAGCGGCCCCCAGTTCCGTACCGCTTGGGAGTCAACGAGTTTGTCCGCCTCCGCCAGCACACCGTCGGCAATCCACGCGATCGGGCGCCGGCAGATGACCAGCGGTTCGTTGTCCGGCCCGCGCCCGATCTCCGTCCCGGCCAGCACCCACGGCCGCGTTTGCGGACCCCGTCGCTTCGGCAGGTGTCGATAGTCGTAGAGCCTGCGCGCCACCCACAGCCGCAGCGGCCGCTCGCCCCACCAGGGCTCGACCGCGAGCGGGTTGGCCGACAGGCCCGGCAGCCGCACCCCGGTCAGCTCGTCGCGGCTGGACTGTGTGTGCGCCAGGTCCCTGGCCGGACCCTTGGACCACCGCACATACAGCTCTTCGTCCCGGACATCGCGCACCAGCCGGGCAAGCTCGTCAAGATCGGTGATGGTCCGCATCACGTCATGGCCGAGGACGTCTCGCCTCGGCCCCCCGCTCGCCGCGGTCGGCTGCTGTGCCACGTGGCCTCCTCTCGCGCCCGCCAGGCCGTAACCGTGATAATTCCCACCGGGCCGGGTAGTAATACCTATGCACGCGGACGCGATCATCATCGGCGCCGGGCACAACGGCCTGGTCGCCGCGAACCTGCTCGCCGACGCCGGCTGGGAGGTCGTCGTGCTGGAGGCGACGGGCCAGCCGGGCGGTGCGGTGCGCTCCGGCGAGCTGGCCGCGCCCGGCTACCTGAGCGACCTGTGCAGCGCCTTCTATCCGCTGGCGGTCTGCTCGCCCGCCCTGCGTCGGCTGCGCCTCGACGAGCACGGCCTGCGCTGGCGGCACGCCCCTGATGTGCTTGCCCACCTGCTCCCCGACGACCGGGCCGTGGTGCTCAACCGCGACCCCACCCAGACAGCGGTGTCGATCGATGCGTTCGCGCCCGGCGACGGCGAGCGCTGGCTCGCCACCCATCGCGAGTGGCGCAGCGTGAGCAATGCTCTGGTGAAGACGCTGCTGACCCCTTTTCCGCCGGTGCGGCACGGCTTTTCGCTCCTGCGCACGCTTCGCGCCGCGGGCGCGATTCGCATGGCCCGCCGCTTGATCCTGTCCGCTGAAGAGCTGTCCGGTGAGCTGTTTGCGGGTGAGGGGGCCAAACTCCTGCTCACCGGCTGTGCCCTGCATACCGATCTGAGCCCGCACGACGCCGGTGGTGGCGTCTACGGGTGGCTGCTGGCGATGCTTGGGCAGCAATATGGTTTTCCGGTACCGGACGGAGGCGCGCAACGTTTGACCGACGCACTCGTCGCCCGCCTGGCGGCCAAGGGCGGCACACTGATCTGCGACGCGCGGGCCGTACACGTGGCCGTGTCCGGTGGGCGTGCGGCCGGGGTGCGGTGCGCCGGCGGGCAGGCCTTCTGGGCCCGCCGGGCCGTGCTCGCCGACGTGCCCGCGCCCGCGCTCTATCTCGACCTGCTCGACCGGCGGCTGCTCCCGGCGCGGCTGATCGACGACATGGCGCACTTCCGCTGGGACGGCGCGACGGTGAAGGTCGATTGGGCGCTGTCGTCTCCCGTGCCCTGGGCCAATCCGGCGGTGGGTGGGGCCGGCACGGTCCACTTAGGAGTGGACATGCGTGGGCTGGCGCGATACGCGGCCGATCTCGCGGCGGGTGACGTGCCGTCCCGGCCGTTCGTCCTGGTTGGACAGATGACGACGGCGGATCCGGCGCGCTCGCCGGCCGGTACCGAATCGCTTTGGGCTTATACGCATTTGCCGCACGCCGAGCACTGGCCCGCCGACGTCATCGCCGAGCACGCCCAACGCATTCAGGAAACCATCGAGAAGCATGCGCCCGGCTTCGCGGAAACCATTGTGGGCAAACACGTCTCCGGACCGTCCGATTTGGAGGACGAAAACCCGAGTCTGGTCGGCGGCGCGCTCGGCGGGGGGACGGCCGCGGCATACCAACAACTTTTCCTGCGCCCCATCCCGGGGCTCGGCCGCGCGGACACGCCCATCGACGGGCTCTTCCTCGCCAGCGCTTCAGCGCATCCGGGCGGTGGCGTGCACGGCGCGCCCGGAGCAAACGCCGCCCGCGCCGCGCTCGCCAGGCATCGGGCGGGCTTTGTTTATCGGGCCGTGATGGGCGCGGCCCATCGTGCCCTCTATCGCCCGTCTATCGTCCGGCCTTGAGCACCACGCGCGTTTCCGCCTCTTCCCCGAATTCCCCGTCAGTACCGTAATCGCGCTCGTTGTCCAACGGCGCGTCCACGTTGTCGCGCCACCGGCCCGGGTCGATCGATTCGCCCGTCTGCTGTCCCTCGTATCCCTCGGCCGCCAGCTTGTGGTCGAGCCAGCCGGGCGCGATCGCGTTGGCGATCCTCGCCTTGATCGCCTGCCCGCCGACGGTCACCTCGCGCACGCGATGGTCGGCCGCCCACACGATCGCCTCCGCCACCGCACCGGGCGTGAATATCTTGTCGCCCATGGGTTTCGGATGGCGCGGCAGCCGCGTGCGCACCCACGAGAACTGCGGCGTGTTGACCGCGGGCAGCTGCACCATGCCGACCGTGATCCCGGGATGCTCGCGGAGCAGCTCGGGCCGCAGCGAGTCGACGAAGCCCTGGATCGCGTGCTTCGACGCGCAATAGGCCGACTGGAACGGGATGCCACGATAGGCCAGCACCGAGCCGACCTGCACGATCCGGCCCCGGCCACGGACGCGCATGGACTCCAGCGCGGCCAGCGTGCCGTGGACCGTGCCCAGGTAGTTGACCCCCATCACGCGGGCATGCTCGCGTGGCGTGATCTCCCAGGTGGGTGCGAACACGGACACCATGGCGTTGTTGATCCACACGTCGGGTGGGCCCAGCTCGGCCTCCAGCGCACGGGCCGCCGCGAACACCGCGTCGGCGTCGGCCACGTCGCACTGCGCGGTCGCGACCCGCTCGGCACCGTTCGTCTCGCACTCGCGCCGCGCGGCCTCCAGCCCGGCCGCCCCGCGGGCGATCAGGCCGAC
>NZ_QJUG01000064.1 GCF_003426775.1 Allorhizocola rhizosphaerae
GCGGGGGTGGTGGTCGCGGGGGCTGCGGCCGAGGGGGTGGCTGACTGGGTGGGGGTGGCGGCCAGTGCCTGGGGGGAGGCCGACTCGCGGATCGCGCGGTTGGCCCGGTCGAGCGCCTCAAGACGCTCGTTTTGTGCCTCGGCTGACAGGGCCGGGGAAGTCCCGGCGGGGGTGTTGTCGAGGGTGGCGGCTGCGAGGCCGATGGCGGCGACTCCGGCGAGGGTTGCCATTGCCACTACCTGCCGCGAGCGGCCGGCGAGTCCTTTGCGGACCCTGTCGCGTACGGCGGGGGTGCCGAGGCGATTGTTGCTCAAAAACTCTTTGATCTTTTTCAGAAGCACGGGGGAACCCTCCGGTCTCCGTTGACACGGACGAGCCATAGTGCCTGCTCGCGGCTTGTATGGCCAACCGAAGGCGGATTTTGTGACCGGCAAAACGGTCAATTGGGACCGTGCTTATGTCCTACTTTCGTAGCGCCTTCTCCGGGTGTCCCCTAGGGGCTACCGTGATCTGCGCCACCTCTTCTGGGGCGCTCAGCGCGTGAATACGCACCTTCAAATACGACATTGCCGCCCATTCCAATATGAATAGGCGGCGAATGCGAGGTTAACTCTCAGTCTGCCTAACCGGAGACATCTCCGAAGATCGCCTCGGTCTCCAGATAGAGGTCAACGCCGTGCTCGCGGAAGAACTTGATCGGCTCCAGCGGGTTGCCGTCCTTGCGGACCTCAATGTGCAGGTGCACACCAAAGGAGTGGCCTGAATTGCCCGCCAGCATGATGGTGTCGCCGGCCTTGACCTCTTGGTTTTCCTTCACCAGCAGCTTGCTGGCGTGGCCATAGACGGTCGTGATGCCGTCGCCGTGGTCAATCACCACGTTGTAGCCGTAGCCACCGTTCCACCGGGAGAGGATGACCTTGCCGTCACGCACCGCGTAGACCGGCGTGCCCTCCCTGATGCCGCCGAGGTCCACACCGGCGTGCAGTCGGCCCCACCGCTGGCCGAAGCCGGACGTGACCCGGTAACCGTTCATGGGGAGCACCCACGCGTTTTCGGGAGCACGGTTGATGGAGCTGTTGAGGCTCTTCTCCCCGTTGCTTCGACCCGGGCGGTTGGCCGCGAGGTCGCGCTGATTGGACGCGTCGGCCAAAGCTGAGGCGTCGGAGGTGAGGGAATCAACCTTGGCGTCGGTGAGACCGGCACCCGCTCCAAAAGCGACTATTCCCGCACCGACGAAGGCTGTGGTGATGACAGCTGCGTAGCGGCCACGTGCCGGCGTTGGTGCCCGGCGGCGACCACGATAGCGATCGCTCTCCCGTAACAGCTCGGGTCTGTATTGCACGCACACCCTCCTAGTCGGCGGCACCAGCGTCTCTTAGTGCCGTGTGGGGAGCACTGCCGGACAACGTAACTAACCCCTAGGGGTTGACACAAGTTCTGCCCTGTAACCACGCAACTACTTATGTGGGTTCGAGTGGGGTGAGTTAACGTTCAGGTCATGACAGCACGGATCCGCGTAGTGGTGGCCAAGCCCGGGCTCGACGGGCACGACCGAGGTGCAAAAGTCGTGGCCAGGGCGCTGCGTGACGCCGGGATGGAGGTCATCTACACCGGTCTGCATCAGACACCCGAGCAGATCGTGGAGACCGCGATCCAGGAGGACGCGCACGCGGTGGGCCTGTCGGTGCTGTCGGGCGCGCACATGACCCTTTTCCCGAAGGTGGTCGAGCTGCTGCGTGAGCGCGGCGCGGGCGACATCGTCGTGTTCGGCGGGGGCATCATTCCCGACGCCGACCTCCCTGAGCTGGAGCGGCTCGGCGTGGCGAAGGTCTTCACGCCGGGGGCGACCACTCAGTCCATAGTGGACTGGGTGCGCGGCAATGTGGCGACACAGCCCGCCTAAAAGCGGCAAGCGCGACACGCGCGACGCGAGATCTCCTGGCACAAAGTTGGCACATTCTGCCGAGCTCGGGCGGCGTCTGCTGCGGGCACGACCCGAGCGGCACGGCCCCAAGGCGTACCAGAAAAAACAATTAGGGAGGAGCCGGACTCACCCCTCACAAGCCCGGCTCCTCTATGCACGACGCCCCGCCGCCACCCCTCGACCGACAGGGCATCGGCCGTTTGTGCCACCCACGCCTCGGCCGTTCGGCTTTCAGCAGGCTGACATCACTCCTAACGAGACCACCGGGAGGGGGTTACGCCCGCCCCTGTGGTTTCCTGCACAAACCGATGACCGCGCATCCGCCGAGGTGAGGCGGGGCGGCTAGGCTGCGCCCGTGGACTTGTTTGAATATCAAGGGCGCGATGTCTTCGAGAGGCATGGCCTGCCCGTGCTGGCCGGCGGTGTCGCCGAAACCCCGGAACAGGCCCGGGCCCTCGCGGAGCGGCTCGGCCGCGTTGTCGTCAAGGCCCAGGTGAAGGTGGGCGGCCGGGGCAAGGCGGGCGGCGTGAAGCTCGCAGCCACCCCCGACGAGGCGTTAGAAAAGGCGAGCCAGATCCTCGGCATGGACATCAAGGGGCACACCGTCCACCGGGTCATGCTCGCCGAGACCGCGGACATCGCCGAGGAGTACTACTTCTCCTATCTGCTGGACCGGGCCAACCGCACGTTCCTGTGCATCGCGAGCGTCGCGGGTGGCATGGACATCGAGCAGGTGGCGGCCGAGACGCCGGAGCAGGTCGCGAAGATCGCGATTGATGCCGTGCAGGGCGTCGACCTGGCCAAGGCGCGTGAGATCGTTGCCGCCGCAAAGTTCCCGGCCGACGTGGCCGACCAGGTGGCACAGATCGCGGTCAAGCTGTGGCAGACGTTCGTCGCCGAGGACGCGACCCTGGTGGAGGTCAACCCGCTGGCCAAGGTGGCCGACGGGCGCGTGCTGTGTCTGGACGCCAAGGTGACGCTGGACGCCAACGCCGACTTCCGCCACCCCGACCACGCCGCGCTCGAGGACAAGTCCGCGGTCGACCCGCTGGAGCAGGCCGCCAAGGCGAAGGACCTCAACTACGTCAAGCTCGACGGAGAGGTCGGCATCATCGGCAATGGCGCGGGCCTGGTCATGTCCACTTTGGACGTTGTGGCTTACGCCGGGTCCGAGTACGGCGGCGTGAAGCCGGCCAACTTCCTCGACATCGGCGGCGGTGCCAGCGCCGAGGTGATGGCCAACGGTCTGGAGATCGTGCTCAGCGACCCGAGCGTGAAGAGCGTGTTCGTCAACGTGTTCGGTGGCATCACGGCGTGCGACGCCGTGGCCAACGGCATCATCAACGCGTTCGCGCTGCTGGAGAGCCGGGGCGAGGCCGTAACCAAGCCGCTGGTCGTGCGGCTCGACGGCAACAACGCCGAGGCCGGCCGGGCGATCCTGGACGGCGCCAACAACCCGCTCGTCGAGCGGGTGGACACAATGGACGGTGCGGCCAAGCGCGCCGCCGAGCTCGCGGCTGCTGGGAAGTGAACTGACATGGCTATCTGGCTCACCAAGGACTCCCGCGTCATCGTGCAGGGCATGACCGGCTCTGAGGGCATGAAGCACACCAAGCGGATGCTGGCCGCCGGCACCAACATCGTGGGCGGGGTCAACCCGCGCAAGGCGGGCACGAGCGTCGACATCGACGGCACGAACGTTCCCGTCTTCGGCACGGTCGCCGACGCGATGGCGCAGACAGGCGCCGACGTGACGGTCATCTTCGTGCCGCCCGCGTTCACCAAGGGCGCGGTCATCGAGGCCATCGACGCGGGCATTCCCCTCGCGGTCGTGATCACCGAGGGCATGCCCGTGCACGACACGGCTTCCTTCTGGGCGCACGCCGTCGCGACCGGCAACCGCACTCGCATCATCGGGCCCAACTGCCCGGGGATCGCCTCGCCGGGTGCGAGCAACGCGGGCATCATCCCGGCCGACATCGCGGGCTCCGGCCGCATCGGGCTGGTGTCCAAGTCGGGCACGCTGACCTATCAGATGATGTACGAGCTGCGCGACATCGGCTTCTCCACGTGCGTGGGCATCGGCGGCGACCCGATCATCGGGACGACCCACATCGATGCGCTGGCCGCCTTCCAGGACGACCCGGAGACCGAGGCCATCGTCATGATCGGCGAGATCGGCGGCGACGCCGAGGAGCGGGCCGCCGAGTTCATCAAGGCCAACGTGACAAAACCCGTGGTGGGCTACATCGCCGGTTTCACGGCCCCGCCCGGCAAGACCATGGGACACGCCGGCGCGATCATCTCAGGCTCAAGCGGTACCGCAGAGGCAAAGAAGGTCGCATTGGAAGCCGCAGGCGTCAAGGTTGGCAAGACACCCTCGGAGACCGCACGCCTCATGCGTGAGGTCATGGGCCGCTGAGCCCACCGACGCTTCAGTAGCCCGGGTCGTTGTTCCAGTTCATCGAGCCGAAGCCGCCGAGGCACAGAGCGAGGATGCCACCGATCACTGAGACGGCGGTCATCGCGATGCCGAGCCAGAACCCGACCTTGCCGAGCGTTTCGTCTTTGCCCGCCTTCTTGGCCTCCTGCATGGACAGGTAACCGAACAGGATGCCGAGGGGCGGGCAGCACACGAGCGCCAGCACGATGCCGAGAATGCCGAAGAGCTGAGTGTTGTCCTTCTTCGGCGGAGTCGTGGGAATCTGCGAGAAGTCGGTCATGTTCGGTTCGCATTCCAGATGGCGCCGGCGACGATGTTGACGAGCGCGACAGCGATCGCGATGTAGCCCAGCACGGGCGAGTTCCCCCACTTCTTGGCCTGCAGGATCGACAGCGTGCCGAAGATGATCCCGATCAGGCCGCAGCAGAGGCCACCGATGATCCCGATCCACCCGAACAGGTTGGTGTTGTCCTTGCCGGCCGGCACCGCGCTCGCGGGCTCGGGAGGCGGCGGGGGTGGTGGTGTTGGTGGTGGTGTATATGTCATGCAAGCAGACTAAACGGCGCATAACCGGCGACGAGGCAACTTCGTGGTTATGCGGGCCGCTTTGTGATTTGCTAGGTCGCAATGACCACCCCTGACAACGCGCAGGCAGGCCTCATCGGCCCACCTCGTCGCCCGTCGGACGACGAGCTTGCCGCGATGCCCACGGTCAGGATCCCGGCAGGGCAACGGCCGACGGCACCGCCCAGGCGCAGGCGGGCCCCGCTGGTCGTGGCGGCCGTGGTCAACACGCTGTGGGCGGCCTTGCTCAGCGTCGGTGCGGTGATCATTCTGGTCCTGCTCGCCCGGATCAGCCTCGGCCAGCGGCCGAGCGGGCCGGAGGTGCCCATCGCGCTGGCCGGATGGCTGCTTGCGCACGGGGTGCCACTGCAGACCGGCATCGGGCGGCTCAGCCTCGCGCCGCTGTCCATCGCGCTGCTCGCGGTGTGGCGGCTCAGCCGGGCGGGCGTGCACACAGCGCGCGGAATCGGCGCGCGCGACACCGGATCCCTGTGGCTCGCGGCCAAGGTGGCGCTCGCGATCGGTGTCGTTTATGGACTCCTCGGGCTCGCAGCGGCGCTCACGATCCGGCGGCCCGACATCGGCTTGACGCCGTGGCGCGCCACGCTCGCGTGCTTCGCCGTCGGGTCCATCGCCGCGCTGCTCGGTTCGCTCAGGACGACCGGCGCCCTGCGGGTGATCGCCCGCGCGATCCCCGTCATCGTGCGCGACGGCGTGCGCACCGGTGTGGTGGCCGCACTGCTCCTGCTCGGGGCGGGCGCGGGCCTGACCGGGCTGGCGATCGCGATCAGCGGGAGAGAGGCGACTCAGATTTTCGACGCGTACCCGTCCGGCCTCGCCGGGCAGGCCGGCGTGACACTGGTCTGTCTGGCGTTCGCGCCCAACATGGCGGCGTGGGCGGTGGCCTACCTGCTCGGGCCCGGGTTCATCGTCGGCACCGACACGGTCGTGCAGCCGGTCGGCCTGACGGTGGGCGAGATGCCGGCACTGCCCGTGCTGGCTGCCCTGCCGAGCGGTGCGCTGCACGGCCCGCTCTGGTTGCTGATGGCCATGCCCGCCGTGACCGGCGTCGTGGCCAACCTGTTGATGGTGCGCCGCCGGTTGCGGCCGCGTCGGACCAGGTCGGGCGACACGATCGTGCCGGTGCCGCACTGGGTGCGGATGTTCGGGTCGGCCGGCGTGGGCGGGATTGTGGCCGGGATTTTGTGCGGTGCCATGGTGTTCGCGGCGAGCGGGCGGCTCGACGGCGGGCGGCCCTTCCCCATCGGCGCGGTGCCCTGGCAGGTCGCGCTGTTTGCAACCGTCGCGATCGGACTCGGCGGCGCGCTCGGCATCGCCGGCGCGTATGTCCGCAATAGACAGTAAAAACGGGCGGCCTAAGCCGCCCGCCTCCTGCCTATTAGCGTCAGGAAGTGGAGCTCATCATGGCGCCGAGAACGACGAAGATCAGGCAGTACAGCACGATCAGCACCGCGCCGACGATCACGGCGATCTTGCCCAGCTTCTTGGCACTGTCCGCGGAGGCCTGCGCGCCCGCGATGTCACCGGCGGCCTGCTTGCTACCCACCTGAATTGCCTTGATCAGGGCGAACAGCCCGACCGGCCAGAACAGGATCAGGCCGGCGATACCCCAGCCAAGGTTGTTGTTGACCGGGGTCGAGGGGGTGGTCACTTGGTTTCTCCTTATGGTTCGAATAGGGAGCTCGCTGGCGCCGCCTCGGCGCAAGCTCAGGCGTTCATGTTGGCGACGTTGATGGGCTTGGTCAATACCCTTTTCCGACCTAAATGCGGACCAGGGACGTCCAAAAGGGACGCCCCTGGCGGACAGTGAGGGTCTCAGAACTGACGGTCGTACTCGGTCTGGATCCGATCACCCCAGTTGGTGGTGAGCCCGACAATCGCTCCGATCAGCGCGAGCACGCCGAGGATGATGCCAACCCAGCCAAGCCACGCACTTGTCGCCTCACCCTTCTTCACCTTCTGCAGGTGCAGGACGCCGAGCACGACGGCCGGGATGCCGCCGAGGAACGGCCAGCCGTTGAGCCACGGGCAGCAGCAGCATCCGGTGCCCAGCACACCGAAGACGACTGAGAGCCAGCCAAGCAGATTGCGTTTGGCGTCACCGCCTCCGGTGGGCGGTACCGGTGGGCCGGGCGGGGTCAGCGGCGGTGCGGGCTGCCCATAAACGGCTCCACCAGCCGAAGCTGGTGGAGGGGGGATTGGCGGTGTTGGGGTTGGCGGCGGTGGCGGGCCCGGTGGAGTCGGGCCCGGGGGCTGCGGCACCGGTGAAGGTGGTGTCGGAGGCGTTGGCGGCTGTGGCGTTGGCGGCACCGGCGGGGTGGGCGGTTGTGGTGGCATCGGCGGTTGGGGCGGAGTGGGCGGTTGCGGTGGTGTGGGTCCCGGGGGCTCCGGGAACGTGGCGTTCGGATATGGCCGCTCGTCCGGCGGTGGGGGCACGGGCTCGGTGGGCGTCGGCGGCACGTCCGGGTCCGGCTGTGGATTCGGGTGCGACGCGTTGTCGGGCGGTTGAGTCAATGTGGGCTCCCTTTTCGTACCTTATAACTCTTTTTCAACCTACCTGGCCGGATCTTACCGGGACGACCCCACCTCACCAGGCGCATGGCCGCCGGATAGGGTCATGAGGTGGCAACCCGCCTCGTGGTCTTGATTTCCGGTTCCGGCACCAACCTCCAGGCGCTGCTCGACGCGTCTCGCAACCCGGCCTATGGGGCCGAGGTCGTCGCCGTCGGCGCCGATCGGGATGGCATCGCCGGGCTCGATCGTGCGCAGACAGCCGGGGTACCCACGTTTTATGCCCGCGTGGGCGATTTCCAAACGCGGGCCGCGTGGGACGAGGCGTTCACCGAGATGGTCGCCAAGCACGAGCCCGACTTGGTGATCTCCGCCGGGTTCCTCAAGCTTGTCGGGCCCGCGTTCCTCAACCGGTTCGGTGGGCGATACATCAACACGCACAACGCGCTGCTGCCGTCGTTCCCGGGCATCCACGGCCCGCGCGACGCGCTCGCCTATGGTGTGAAGATAAGCGGCGCAACGCTTTTCATCGTCGACGAAGGAGTCGACACCGGGGCCATCATCGCTCAGGTCGCGGTGCCGGTGCTCGACGACGACACCGAGCCGACACTCACCGAGCGGATCAAGGAAGCGGAGCGGGTGCAGCTGGTCGAATACGTCGGCCGGATGGCCCGCGAAGGTTGGACCGTCAAAGGGAGAAAGGTCACTGTCCCGTGATTCGACGTGCACTGATCAGCGTCTACGACAAGACCGGAATTGAGGAGCTTGGCGAGCTGCTCCACCGGCACGGGGTGGAAATCGTGTCGACCGGGACGACCGCGGACCGGCTCGAAGCCGTTGGCGTGCCCGTGACGCGGGTCGAGCAGGTGACCGGGTTCCCGGAGACGCTCGACGGCCGGGTCAAGACGCTGCACCCGAAGGTGCACGCGGGCCTGCTGGCCGACCTGCGCAAGGACGGCCACCGAGGGCAGCTGGCCGAGCTCGGCATCGAGCCTTTCGACCTGCTGATCTCCAACCTGTACCCATTCCAGCAGACCGTCGCGTCCGGTGCCTCGATCGAGGAGTGCATCGAAAAGATCGACATCGGCGGACCGGCGATGGTCCGGGCCGCGGCCAAAAACCACGCCAGCGTCGCGGTCGTCACCTCGCCGCTGTACTACGACCTGGTCGCGTCCGCCGTGGAGCGGGGCGGCTTCACGCTTGAGGAGCGCCGCATGCTCGCGGCCCGCGCGTTCGCCGACATCGCCGCCTACGACGTCGCCGTGGCGCAGTGGTGCGCGCAGGAGTTGAGCGTGCCCGACAGCGAGCAGTGGTGGCCCGACTTCGCCGGCCTGGCGCTGCGCCGCGCTTCTTCGCTGCGCTACGGCGAAAACCCGCACCAGCGGGCGGCACTCTACGTGGCCGACGGCGCCGCGGGTCTCGCACAGGCGCAACAGCTGGGCGGCAAAGAGATGTCCTACAACAACTTCCTCGACGCCGATGCCGCGTGGCGCACAGTGCACGACTTCGACCGCCCGGCCGTGGCCATCATCAAGCACCAAAACCCTTGCGGCATCGCGGTCGGCGCCGATGTGGCCGAGGCGCACCGCAAGGCGCACGCCTGTGATCCGGTGTCGGCCTTCGGCGGCGTGATCGCCGTCAACGGCCAGGTGAGTGTGGAGCTGGCCAAGCAGCTGGCCGACATCTTCACCGAGGTCATCGTGGCACCGTCCTATGAGGACGGTGCGGTGGACCTGCTCTCGGCAAAGAAAAATCTGCGCGTTCTCCGCGCGCCGGCTTTCTCTCCCAACGTGGTTGAGGTTCGCCAGATATCCGGGGGGTACCTGGCACAGACCCGCGATGACTTCAGCGCCCCCGGTGATCTGGTGGAAAACTGGCGACTCGTGGCGGGCGAGGCGGCCGACCAGTCCACATTGGACGACCTGGAGTTCGCGTGGGGGGCGGTGCGGGCGGTCAAGTCCAACGCGATCCTGCTCGCGAGCGACGGTGCCTCGGTGGGAGTGGGCATGGGGCAGGTCAACCGCGTCGACTCCGCGCGCTTGGCCGTGGCGCGCGCGGGCGATCGGGCCAAGGGCGCGGTCGCCGCTTCGGACGCCTACTTCCCGTTCCCCGACGGATTGCAGATCCTCATTGACGCGGGCGTGGCGGCGGTCGTGCAGCCGGGTGGGTCAATCCGCGACGAGATGGCCATCGAGGCCGCCAACGCGGCGGGTATCACCATGTACCTCACCGGATCGCGCCACTTTTACCATTAGAGGGGCGCCGTATGGCCGCGCTCCTGGATGTCATGGAGGAACCCGAGCGGTGATCCGCGATTTTGCCCGCTTTCCCGCGTAGGGCTGGCGCCACCCTCTGCGCGCGGCTTAGGCGACGACGTGTTTGAGCTCGGCGAAGTGGCAGGCCGAGGGGTGGGGCTCGACGGCGCGGCGGATCAGCAGGGGTTCCTCAAGCGCGCACTTCTCCTGGGCCTTCCAGCAACGGGTGCGGAAGCGGCAGCCCGACGGCGGGTTGGCCGGTGACGGCACGTCGCCTTCGAGGCGGATGACGTCGCGGTGCGCCCGCGCGTCGGGGTCCGGCACCGGTACCGCTGAAAGAAGGGCTTGGGTATAGGGGTGTGTCGGCCGCTCGTAGATCTCCTCCTCGGTCCCGATCTCCACGATCTTGCCGAGGTACATCACGCCCACCCGGTCGGAGATGTGCCGCACCACCGACAGGTCGTGCGCGATGAAGATGTACGACAGCTTGAGCTCGTCTTGCAGCTTCTCCAACAGGTTGACGACCTGTGCCTGGATCGACACGTCCAACGCCGACACCGGCTCGTCGCACACGATGATCTCCGGCTTGAGCGCGAGCGCCCGCGCGATGCCGATGCGCTGCCGCTGCCCGCCCGAGAACTGGTGCGGATAGCGGTTGATGTGCTCGGGATTGAGGCCGACCAGTTCGAGCAGCTCCTGCACGCGCCGCTGCCGATCGCCGCGCGGCGCGACCTCCGTGTGGATCTCGAACGGCTCACCGATGATGTCGCCCACGGTCTTGCGCGGGTTCAACGACGTGTACGGGTCCTGCATGACCATCTGCACGTTGCGCCGCAACCGGCGCAGCTCACCACCGCTGAGCTTGAAGATGTCGCGCCCATTGAGCACGGCCCGGCCCGCGGTCGGGTGCTCCAGCCGCATCAGCAACTTGGCCAGCGTCGACTTCCCGCAGCCCGACTCCCCGACGATGCCGAGGGTTTCGCCCCTGTGCAGCTCGAAGCTCACGCCGTCGACGGCCTGGACCGCCCCGATCTTCTTCTTGAACAGGATGCCCTGCGTGATCGGGAAGTGCTTGACCAGGTTGTCAACGCTGAGGATGACCTCACCGGTGGAGTTGGCCATCGAGCATCTCCTTCGCGAAGTGGCAGGCGCTGGTGCGGCCCCCGCCGAGGTCGAGCGCCGGCGGCACGACATCGGTGCAGATGGGCTGCTGCATATAGGGGCAGCGCGGGTGGTACTTGCAGCCGCTGGGCAGCCGCATGAGGTTGGGCGGCAGTCCCTTGATCGTGGCGAGCTCCTGGCCCTTGCTGTTCAGGCGCGGGATCGACGAGATCAGGCCCTCGGTGTAGGGGTGGGCCGGCTGCTTGTAGATGGCGTGCACGTCGGCGTGTTCGATGATGCGGCCCGCGTACATGACCGCGATCCGGTCGGCGACGTCGGCCACGACCCCGAGGTCGTGCGTGATCAGGATCATGCCCATGTTGAGGTCGCGGCGCAGATCGGCGAGCAGGTCCATGATCTGCGCCTGCACCGTCACGTCCAAGGCGGTGGTCGGCTCGTCGGCGATGAGCACCTTCGGGTCCATGGCCAGGGCCATCGCGATCATCACGCGCTGCCGCATGCCGCCCGAGAACTGGTGCGGGTAGTCCTTGATGCGTGCCTTGGCCGCCGGGATCTTCACCAGATCCATGAGCTCGGCCGCACGCTTCAGGGCGTCGGCTTTGGACATGCCGGTGCGCACGCGCAGCGTCTCCGAGATCTGCCAACCCACGGAGAACACCGGATTCAACGCCGACAGCGCGTCCTGGAAGATCATGGAGATCTCGCTGCCTCGGATGGCGCGCCGCTTCTCCTCCGGCATGGCCAGCAGGTCCTCGCCGTTGTACAGGATCTGCCCGCTCGGGATGCGCGCCGGCGGCATGTCGAGGATGCCCATGATGGCCTGCGCCGTGACCGACTTGCCGGAGCCCGATTCGCCAAGCACGGCAAGGGTTTCGCCGGGGTCGAGGTGGTATGATACCCCGTTGATCACCTTGGCCTCGCCGTCGCGGGTGTGGAACTCCACGAACAGGTCCCGCACCTCCAGCAGGTGCCGGCCCACCGGTCGCGCCGTCTCCACTTGCATGTCAGTCATCTCGTCACCGCAGCTTGGGGTCGAAGGCTTCACGGATCGTGTCGCCCAGGATGATGAAGGCGAGCACGGTCAGGGCGAGGAACGCCGACGGCACGGCCAGCGGCACGAAGTCCTCCCGCATGTAATTGCGCGCCTCGGAGATGTCCAGCCCCCAGGACTGGCTCGGCGGGATCAGCCCCACGCCGAGGAACGACAGCGTGGCTTCCGCGGCGATGAACGCCCCGAGCGCCATCGTGATGATCACGATGAACGGGGCGAGCGCGTTGGGGAGGATGTGCCGCCACATGATGCGGCCGTTGCCCGCGCCCAGCATGCGCGCGGCCGCGACGTAGTCCTGCTGTTTGGTCGTGATGACCGACGACCGGATCACGCGGGCGGCGGTGGTCCAGCCCAGCAGGCCGAGGATGAAGATGAGCGCGGTGATGCGCCCGTTCTGGCCCCACCCGGCGTTGCTGACCCGCTTCATGAACACGATGCCCGCGAGCAGCAGCGGCAGGCCGAGCACGATGTCGATGACCCGCGACACGATCGCGTCCCACCAGCGCCCGAAGTATCCGGCCGTGACCCCGAACAGCATCGCGATGACGCCCGCCACGAACGCCGCTCCAAACCCGATCAAAACCGAGTTTCTGGTACCGTACACGGCCTTCGCGAACACGTCGCAGCCCTGCACGTCATACCCGAAGATGGCCGCGCCGGTCGGGTCGGCCAGCCGCCGGCCCAGCGCGCACGCGCCCGGGTCGTTGGGCGTGAACAGCGACGGGAACAGCGCCATCACCACCACCACGAGCGTGATGAGCACGGCGATCCAGAACAGCGGCTTGCGTCGCAGCTCGTACCACGCGTCGGCGGTCGCGCTGCGGGGCTTGGATTCCGGCCCGCCCTGTCGCTCCTGCGTTTTCGGAGTCTCGACGGTGGCGATCGACTCTAGATCACTCATAACGAATCCTCGGATCCAGCACGGCATACAGCAGGTCGACGATCAGGTTCGCCACCAGGAAGATGATCACCAGCACGCTGACCAGGCCGACCACGAGCGGGGCGTCCTCGGTGCGCAGCGCGCGGAACAGGTTGAAGCCCACCCCGGGCACGTTGAACACGCCCTCGGTGACGATGGCGCCGGCCATGAGCGCGCCGAGCTCGATGCCGAGGAACGTGATGATCGGGATGAGCGAGTTGCGCAGCACGTGCACGCCGACGACCCGCCGCTTGGACAGGCCCTTGGAGCGTGCGGTGCGCACATAGTCGGAGCGCTGGTTTTCGGTGAACGAGGCCCGGGTGAGGCGCATCGCGGTCGCGACCGACAGCGCGCCGAGGATGATGCCGGGCAGCAGCAGCGCGTAGAGATCACCGGATGTGGCCGTCGTCGGGAAGATCGGGATCTTGATCGTGAAGATGAGCTGGGCCAGCGGCGCGAGCACCACAATGGGTATCCCGATAATGATCAGGGTGAAGACGAGGGTGGCGTTGTCGAACCAGCCGCCCCGGCGGATGGCCGCGATGATGCCCACGGTCACGCCGAGGGCGATCGTGGTGACGATCGCGATGGCGGCCAGCTGGATCGTCGGCGGCAGGGCCTGCGCGATGATGTCGCTGACCTCGCGGCCGGTGAGGCTCTTGCCGAAGTCGCCCTGCAGCAGGCCGCTCAGGTAGTTCCAGTAGCGCACCAGGAACGGCTGGTCGAGCCCGTATTCCCGGATGAGCTGGGCCCGCTGGGTCGGGCTGACCGGGCGCTCGCCGGCCAGCGCCTGGATCGGGTCGCCACCCGTCGCGTACATCAGCGAGTACACAATGAAGGTGGTGGCGACGAAGACCAGAATCATCTGGAGCAATCGGCGCACTAGGTAGCGGAACATCGTCGGGTTCTCTCTAGAGTCTTTGGTACCGCGCGCGGCCGGCGGTGCCCGTCTCGGTTACGAGACCGGCACCACCGGCGCGCAGGGTGTCACCTGAATCTCAGGCCATTTCGATCTTGGTGAGATCCACCCGCTGGAACAGGTCGATCGTCACGTTCTTCACCTTGGTGGAGTGACCGAAGTTGTTCTGGCCGAAGCGCAGCGGCAGCACCGGCAGGTCGCGGGCCAGGATGTCCTCGGCCTGCTGGTACTTCTTGATCGCCTCGTCCTGCGTCGCCGCGGCCGAGCCCTCCTTCACCAGGGTGTCGAACTGGGGGTTGCTGTAGCCGTAGTAGTTCGACGAACCGGTGGTGGAGTACAGCGGGCCGAGGTAGTTCTCCATGGACGGGTAGTCCATGATCCAGCCCAGCCGGAACATGCCCACCTGCTGCTTGTCCTCGACCTTCTGGAGCAGGTCGGCGAACTTGGCCTCCGGCGTGCCCACGCAGTTCACGCCCAGGTTGGCCTTGAGCTGGTTGCAGGTCGCGTCGACCCACTGCTTGTGGCCACCGTCGGCGTTGTAGGTGATGTTGATGTCCTTCGGGCCGCCCGCGGCCTCGTAGGCGGTCTTGGCCTCGGCCGGCTTGAACTCGCACGCCGCGCCACAGGTCTTGTCGCGGTAGCCCGCGACCACCGGCGACACGAACGAGTAGGCGGCCTTCTGCGAGTTCTGGAACACGGCCTTGACGATCTCCTCGCGGTCGATCGCCTGCGAGATCGCCTTGCGCACCTCCGGCTTGCTGAAGCGCGGGTCGAAGGTCGGGAAGGCGAGGAACTGGAAGCTCGACGCCGGCGACTGCTGGAACCGCTCGCCAAGGTCGCCCTGGACGGTGGACAGCGACTCGGTCGGGATGGTCTTGACCACGTCGAGGTTGTTCGCGAGCAGGTCGGCGTACTCGGCCTGGGTGTTCTGGTAGATCGGGAAGTTCACGCCGCCGATCTTGGGCTGGGTGCCCTTGTAGTCGGCGTAGCGCTCGACCTCGATCCGCTGGTCGTGCTGCCACACCCCTTTGATCTTGAACGGGCCGTTGCCGATCGGCGCCTGCTCGAAGTCGGGCTTGAGCACGAGCGGGGTGGCGGCCGGGTCCTGGAACGCGGCCTTGGGCAGCGGGTAGAACGCGGTGTAGCCGAGCATCGTCTTGAACTCGCTGAACGGCTCCGACAGCGTGACGGTGAACGTGGTGTCGTCCACCTTCTTCAGACCGGTGAGGGTCTTCGCGGTCGGCGTGACGTTGGCGTCGGTCGGGTTCAGGTCGGCGTAGCCCTCAACGCGGGTCAGGAAGTAACCGTTGTCCTGCTTGTTCGGACCATATGCGGTGAAGTTCCAGGAGTTGATGAAGCTATCGGCGTTGACCGGCTCGCCGTTGTGGAACGTCCAACCGCTCTTGAGCTTGATTGTCCATGTCTTGTTGTCGGTGGTGCTGACGCTCTCGGCCGCGACCTCATACGGCTTGTTGTTCTCGTCGTATTCGATCAGCGGGGTGTAGAGCGCCGCCATCACCTGCGCACCACTGGTCTCGTGGGTGTTGCCGGGAAGTAGGTGCTGTGGTTCGGCGATGCCGATGGAAACCACACCGTCAGAGCTGCCGGTGTCGCCGCCCGTGCCGCAGGCCGAGAGGGCCAGCGAAGCCGATAGCGGGAGTGCGACCCAGGCAGCGAGCCTGCGGACGTGCATTGAGCCTCCTCATTAACTACGTCTCACCCGCGACTCGGCCCGTTGATCGGCCTACGTCACGCAGTGCAACATCCGGCAAAGGTAGGACGAAGTTGCGCCGGTCACCACTCTTGAAGGTCACGATTTGGCGACTAATCGAGGCAGTGATACTTGCGGATTACGCCCGATCTTTGGTATTAGATGCCGACCGCCTTTCGAACGGATATGAGATATTATGCCCGATCAAGATTTGGCATCGAATCCGGGCCTTCTCGGGAAGGCCCGCATGCTTTGGGGTATTTTGCCGTCCCAAATGTTGGATTCCACACACGGCGTAATCCACGTCACGATCACTTTGGGTAATCATGAACCGAACCGGGACTGAGCCCATGGCCGCCCCTCCTACGGCGGTGCAAGGTGAGTGGTGAAAGCATTGCCTGCATGACAGCCACCGTTCTGGACGGCGTCGCCACCGCGGCGCAGATCAAAGCCGACCTTCGCGAGCGCGTCGCCAAGCTGCGCGCGGAAGGGGTCGTGCCCGGCCTCGGCACCGTGTTGGTTGGCGACGATCCGGGCTCGCGCTGGTATGTCAATGGCAAGCACCGCGACTGCGCCGAGGTCGGGATCGAGTCGATCCGGCGCGACCTGCCCGCCGACGCGAGCCAGGCCGACGTCGAGCGGGCGGTCGCCGAGCTCAACGCCGACCCGGCGTGCACGGGGTTCATCGTGCAGCTGCCCCTGCCCAAGGGACTCGACGAGCAGCGCGTGCTGGAGCTCGTGGACCCGGTCAAGGACGCCGACGGGCTCCACCCGATCAACCTCGGGCGGCTCGTGCTCGGGGTGCCCGCGCCGCTGCCCTGCACACCGCGGGGGATCGTCGAATTGCTGCGGCGTTACGGCGTACCGCTAAAAGGAGCGGAAGTGGTGGTGATAGGTCGGGGAGTCACGGTCGGACGGCCGCTGGGGCTTCTCCTGACGAGGAAGAGTGAGAACGCGACGGTCACCCTTTGCCATACCGGTACCAGGGACCTGCGCGCGCACACGAAAAACGCGGACATCATCGTGGCGGCCGCGGGCGTGCCGGGCATCGTGACGCCCGACATGGTGAAGCCGGGCGCGGCCGTGCTCGACGTCGGAGTGTCGCGAGTGGACGGCAAACTGGCCGGCGACGTGCACCCGGAAGTCGTTGAGGTGGCCGGATTCGTGTCACCCAATCCCGGCGGAGTCGGTCCGATGACGCGTGCGATGCTACTGACGAACGTAGTCGAGTTGGCTGGGGCCTGAATCCCGCGCAGTGGCAGGCGCGGTCCGCTCCGCGGAGGTCCCCTGCCACGCGAAGATCACGGCTTCGCCTGAACGGAGTTTTTCAACGTGGATCTGCTGGAGTTGTTGCCCGCGCAGTGGCGCGATGTCATGAAGCCGCATCTCGACCCGGATGTGCTGGCGCGGCTGTCGTCCTTTGTGGAGTCCGAATACGCGTCGCAGACCGTTTATCCGCCGAAGGAAGACCTGTTCACGGCGTTCAGGTTGTGCTCGCCGGAGCAGACGCGGGTGCTGATCCTCGGCCAGGACCCATATCACAAGCCGGGTCAGGCGCACGGGCTGAGCTTCAGCGTGCGGCCGGGGGTGTCCGTGCCGCCGAGCCTGCGCAACGTTTACAAGGAGCTCGAAGAGGACCTGGGTGTGAAGCCACCGTCCAATGGGGACCTCACGCCGTGGGCGCGCCAGGGCGTGCTGCTGCTCAACGCGGTGCTGACCGTCCGGGCCGGACAGCCGACGAGCCACGCCGACAAGGGTTGGGAGCACTTCACCGACGCGGCCATCAAAGCCGTCAACGACTCGCCTTTCTGTGTGGTGTTCGTGCTGTGGGGCAGCTACGCGCGCAAGAAGGCGGCGCTGGTGCGCAACCCGCAACACGTCGTGCTGCAGGCGGGTCACCCGAGCCCGATGAACCCGCGCGGGTTCCTGGGCTGCAGGCACTTCTCGCAGATCCGCGAGGCGCTGACCAAGGCGGGCCGGGGCGAGGTCGCCTGGTCGTGAACCCGGCGTCTTGAACCGGACTCGAGTGGGATTGGACAGGATGCGGGCATGGCTGACAATCCTGTGATCCACTTCGAGATACCCGCTGATGACATGATCCGGGCGAAGGCGTTCTACGAGAGCGTCTTCGACTGGGACATCGTCCATTATGGAGAGTACGGCTACACGGTGATCAATACCGTGGGCGAGGGCGGCAAGGAGGGGATCAACGGCGGGCTCGTCACGCGCGGGCAGCCGTGGATCGCTCCTGGCGTGAGTGTGCGGGTCGCCGACATCGACGCCGCGCTCGCGAGGATCGAGGCCAACGGTGGCAAGATCCTGCGCCCGAAGCAGGCCATCGGGATCGGGTTCGTCGCGTACTTCACCGACACAGAGGACAACGTGGGGGCCGTGCTTCAGCTCAACTCGTAGAAGGGCTCGGTCAGGTGGGGCGTGGCCAGGACTCGTGCCTGGGTCAGCCACGTCATGCGCGACTCGCGGGCCCGGTCGGGGTCCATTTCGAGGGCGTATTTCGAGCTCGGGGTGCACCAGTTGGAGCGCGTGCACGAGCAGGTCGCCGGTGATGAGCATGTCGCCGGCGAGCACTGACTGATGGCCGGGCGTGTGGCCGGGGGTCGCGACGATGCAGACCCCCTCGGCCAGTTGGGTGTCGCCGTCGAGCAGCACGAGTTGGTCCTCCGGTAGGGCCGGCTCGATCCAGTCGAGCTCGGCGCGCTGCAGGAAGATGTCCGCGTTCGGGAACAGGCCGTCGCGCGCCCACCCGATGTGGTCGGTGTGCAGGTGCGTGAGGACGACTTGCCCGACGGAGGCGGGGTCGATGCCTGCCGCGCGCAGCGACTCCGGCAGTTGCCCCGGAGCGGGTGCCCATGACGAGGTCAGCCCGACCCCCGTGTCCACGATGATCACGCGCTCGTCGTGGGTGCGGATCGCGAGGCGCGGATGCGCAGCACCCACTCACCGGCCGGGCCGACCGCGCCGGGGTCGAACGCGTCGGCGGCCGCCCAGTGCTCCGGTGTCGCGGTGGGAAACGCTTCCGCGCGTGTCTTGAAGAACTTCGTTTCGCCGTCGAAGAGTGGGACGACGGTGGCCGGGGATCCCATGTCGGCAATCGTGGAGCATGCAGTACGCTCGTACTGCTAAGCCGAACGACAAGGGAGCCCCATCGACATGGCGAAGATCAAGGTAAACAACCCAGTCGTCGAGCTCGACGGCGACGAGATGACCCGGATCATCTGGAAGCAGATCCGCGAGCAGCTGATCCTGCCGTATCTCGACATCGAGCTCGAGTATTACGACCTCGGCATCGAGCACCGGGACGCCACCGACGACCAGGTGACGATCGCCGCCGCCACCGCCATCAAGCGCCACGGCGTGGGCGTCAAGTGCGCCACGATCACGCCGGACGAGGCTCGGGTCGAGGAGTTCGGCCTGAAGAAGATGTGGAAGTCGCCCAACGGCACGATCCGCAACATCCTGGGCGGCGTGGTGTTCCGCGAGCCGATCATCATGAATAATGTGCCCCGGCTGGTGCCAGGCTGGACCAAGCCGATCATCATCGGCCGTCACGCGCACGGCGACCAGTACAAGGCGACCGATTTTGTGGTACCCGGTCCGGGCACGGTGACGATCTCCTATCAGCCCACCGACGGCGGCGACCCGATCGAGCTCACGGTCGCGGACTTCCCCGGCGGCGGCGTGGCCATGGGCATGTACAACTTCGACGAGTCGATCCGCGATTTCGCGCGCGCGTCGTTCCGCTACGGCCTGGCCCGCAACTACCCGGTGTACATGTCGACCAAGAACACGATCCTCAAGGCATACGACGGCCGGTTCAAGGACATCTTCGCCGAAATCTTCGAGGCCGAATTCGCCGAGCAGTTCAAGGCGGCGGGCCTGACCTACGAGCACCGGCTGATCGACGACATGGTCGCGGCCGCGCTCAAGTGGGAGGGCGGGTTCGTGTGGGCCTGCAAGAACTACGACGGTGACGTGCAGTCCGACACGGTCGCGCAGGGCTTCGGCTCGCTCGGCCTGATGACCTCCGTGCTCATGACGCCCGACGGCAAGACGGTCGAGGCCGAGGCCGCGCACGGCACGGTCACCCGGCACTACCGCCAGTGGCAGAAGGGCCAGAAGACCTCCACCAACCCGATCGCCTCGATCTTCGCGTGGACCCGCGGCATCGCCCACCGCGGCAAGCTCGACGGCACTCCGGCGGTGACCAACTTTGCCGACACGCTGGAGCAGGTCATCATCGACACCGTGCAGGGCGGCGCGATGACCAAGGACCTGGCGATCCTCATCTCGCCGGACGCGCCGTGGCAGAGCACCGACGAGTTCATGAACACGCTCGACCAGGCGCTGGCCAAGCGGCTCGCCGCGTAGTTTCCGGGATTTCCCGCAAACGCCCGCTGACCAGGGGTTGGCGGGCGTTTGTGCTGCTAGTACGCTGTGCGGCGTCGCCCATTAGGGGCGGTCGCCGCGAGTTGCTTAGCACGAGCCAGGAGATACGGCCATGTACCCCCTCGATTCGCCCGCGCGGCACCGGCGCGAGCCCTCGACCCGGCAGCGGATCCGGGGTGCTGTAGTGCTGCTCGTGCTGCTGGCGGTGGTCGCTGGGCTGGGCGTGTTCGGTGGCACCTTCCTAAGCCGACACGCCGAGCTGTGGGCGGCGCTTCCCGTGGATCCACGCCTGCTGGCGTGGGCCGGTTATGCCGTGCCCCTCGCGGGCCTGATTTTGCTCGCGGCGCCCACCCGGTCGCGTGTCGTGCGCGTGCTCGCGTTGCTGTTGCTCGTGCCGGGGCTCGCGGGGGCGGTGGCGATGAGCCGGCCACGCGGCATGACGACGGCCGAGTGGGAGGCCATGCTCGGCGCGCCCGGTCTGGCGGACGCCGCCTCCGCCACGGCATGGGCCTTGCTCGGTGTTTTCGTGGTGTGGGCGGTCGCGCTCGTGGTCATGATGGCGTCGACCGCGCAGTTTGATGATTTGATCGCGCGGGCCCGGCGCAGCGCGCTCGTGTTCGGTCCGCTGGCGATCACCGCAAGCCTCGCAGCAGCCATCGCCTTCTGAGCCACATCACGACGACCGCGAGCGACGCGAGACCGGCAACGAGCGTGCCGGCAGACAGCAGACCCCAGGTGGGAGGCTGGGCGGGCCGGACAACGCCGGTGGCGATCGCGTCCTCGGCCACGTCGATGGACATGATGTTCCGTGGCGCGGTGAGCAGGGCACGCGGCCCGTCCGGCGTGAGCTCCAGAACGTTGGCGGAGTGGGTGGAGTTGTAGCTTATGGTGTCGAGGCCCCGGTCTCGATCCCACGACTCTTGCACATGGGCGACGACGACCGGGTTGCCGGCCGGGCTCCAGCCCACCAGCCTGATCGCAGCGTGATCCTGCTTGACCGTCCATACGCGACCATCGAGCCGCCGGCCGTCGGTGATGTCATGCAGGGCCAGCTCCCACCCGCCGGGGACCTGGGTCAGCAGCGCGATTGCCCGTCCGTCCGGAGACCATGCCCCCTTGCCCGCCAGTTCGGCGCCGTCGGGAATCTCGAACACGGATTGGCGCGACAGATCCATGCCTCTGACCCGGACCATGCGCCACTCGCGATAGGCGAACCTCGTGCCGTCCGGGCTGAACGCGAAGCCGTAGCCGCGCATCCCGGCGATCGGTCCATCGATCCTGGTGACCTCGCCGCTTGCGACGTCGTACAGGGCGAAATAGACCTGCTCATGGTCGTCCCGCACGTGGATGGCGATCGTCTTGCTGTCGCGTGACCAGGCCATCGGGGTGATGTAGTCACCCGGCGTGCCGGTTACGGGATCCCCAAGGTCGAACCGGGTAGCGAACTTCACCTCGCCGGTGCGCAGGTCGAGCACGCCGAAGCCACGCGGGTCCATGCCGCTCTGCTGCGCGACCATGGAACCATCGGGGGAGAGCACGACATCGGTGCCGGCGTGCACCTCGTAGCCGCCGTGGATGATCCGATACTCGTCAGCGTGGGCGCCCACGACGGCCAGGTCGCCCTCATTGTCCAAATCGGATAGACGATGCCAGCCGGTGCCGCCGAAGAGGACAGACGCCGGCCCCACCGGGGCGTTCTCGGCCGTTGGATGGTACCGAGGTGGAGCCGCCACCCGATCCGGGATGGACGGCACGCCGGTCCTGTGCGCGGGTTCCAGCATCTGGGCCGCGAGCCACGCGGGCAGGCCCGACAGCAGGAGCGTGAGCAGTGCGGCGATCGCGCCCGCGATCGAGCCCAGGCGGTTCAGGCGGCGGCGCTTGGCGGTGGCAACGGCTCGGTCGGTCACGTCGTAGGTGCGGGCTTGCGTGGCCTGGGCCTGCAACGACTCCCGTAGGCGGGCAAGGCCGTCGTGGCCGTGGCGTTTGACGGTGCCGACCGTGAGGCCGAGCACGCGGGCCGTCTCGGCCTCGGTCAGGTCCTCGTAGAAGCGCAGCACGAGCACTGCGCGCTGGCGCGGGCTCAACTCCCGCAACGCTTGGGCCACGGCCAGCCGCTCGACCGTCTGCTGCGCCGAATCGACCGCAACGTCGGGGGTTTCGGGCAGGTCGGCGACCGGCAGCTCGGGCAGCCTGCGACGTCGCCACCACGAGATCTGCTCGTGATGCATGGCGCGGCGCACGTACGCGATCGGGTTGCCCTCGCGGATCCGGCGCCAGTGGCGGTAGGCGTTGGCCAGCGCGGACTGCAGCAGATCCTCCGCCAGGTGGTGATCGCCGGTCAGCAGGTAAGCCGAACGCGAGAGGGCGGGCGATGCCGACGTCACGAACTCGCGGAAGTCTTGGTCGCGCATGTCAATGAGAACGCTAGCTTCCGCGCGGATGGTTGAGGCCTGGCGGCCTCGGATCATCCCCAGCGGCGCAGGGCGTCTGTCACGACCGCGTCGATGGAGTCCGCTGCGGCACGGCCGTCGGCTGCGGTGAAGGCGATGGGTGCGCCCGTGCGCGATCGGCAAGTGAGGCGGCCAGGTCTGCCGGGCTCGGACTGCGCGACGTGACGATCAGCGCTTCGATGTCGCTCACGCCCGGCTGGAACGCGCCCAGCGCAACGGAACCGGTCAGGTAGAGCATCTCGACGAATCCTGGAAGTGCCGCATCAACGTCGGTGAGGTATTGGGCGACAAGCTCGTGCACATCCTTGTTCACGTGTGTCGCCTCGCAGCATAGGCGCGCAAAGCGCGCAGGAAGTCGATCTCCCGGAAGCCGGGCCAGTACACGTCGCAGAAATAGAGCTCCGAGTGCGCCGTCTGCCACAGCAGGAAGCCCGACATGCGCCGCTCCCCGCTGGTGCGGATCACGAGGTCTGGCTCGGGGTGCCCGCCCGTGTCAAGGTGTGCCGCGATCCCCTCCGCCGTCAGGCCTTGCGCCACGTCGTCGAGTGTGGCGCCCGTGCGGGCCGCGTCCTCCAGCAGGCGGCGCACCGCACCGGCTATCTCCTCGCGGCCGTCGTATCCAATCGCGACAGTCACGTGAAACCCGGTGCCCCGGTCGCGAGTCGCCTCCTGCGCGAGTTTGAGCGCGTGCCGTGTCGTGTCGGGCAGGACATCCGAGCGGCCCGCCAAATGCACCTGCCAAGGGCTTCCCGGCCGGGACAACCGCTCGGCGACGACGTCTTCGATCACCCGCATGAGGTGGTCGACCTCGTCCGTGTCGCGCTTGCGCATGTTGTCGACCGACGCGATGAACACCGACACGTGCCGGATGCCCATGCCCGCGCACCAGCCCAGGACGTGCTCCAGGTGTTCGCCGCCGGCCCGGTGGCCGAGCTTCGGATCGCCCAGGCCCATCTGCCGTGCCCAGCGCCGGTTGCCGTCCATCACCAGCGCCACGTGCCGGGGAAAGGGTGCGCCGGTGAGCCGTGCGCGCAGCCGAGCGGCGTAGAGCCGATGGGCCAACCGCGCCCAGCGTCTGTCAGCCATGCAGCGCCTCCGCGACATCGGGCCGGTCAAGGGTGGCGACACACCACGCGAAGTGCCAGTCCTGTCCGGTCGGGCCGTAGGCGTTGCTGCCGATCATCGCGTAGTACGCCCGGTACAACATAAGCAACTCTTTGGAATATCCGAGCCGGGCGCAGATGAGCTCCGTCAGCTCCGCGTCGCGCAGGCGCGCCTCGGGACCGTACATGTCGAAGAATCCGGCGAAGGTGCTCGCGTCGAAGGCCGGGTCGCCCTTGGTGGACAGGAATCCCCAGTCGAGGAGGGCCTGCGCCCGGCCGGCCTCATCCACCAGCACGTTGGGCAAGCACAGATCGCCGTGCACGATTTGCTGTGGCGCGGGTGGAAGCGCGTTGAGCAGCTCGCAGACCCGGTCCACCTTCTTGTCGAAGTCGGTGACCACGGATCGCAGCTGCGGCCCGAATTGGCGCAACCGGCGTTGCAGCAGGGCCACGAGCGCCTCGCCCCAGCTTTGCCCCGCCCTGGCCCGCAGCGGTGACCGCTCATTGAACACCGGTAGCGCCTCGGCGGCCGGGCCTGCCTGGGTCGTCGCCAGCGCCTCCAGCACGAGCAGGGCGCAGTCCTGCGCGACCGCCAACTTCACCGCGCCCGAGTCGAGCGCAGCCGAAAGCGCGACGCCGGGCAGGAAACGCTCGATGGTCACCGCACGCCCGTCGACCTCACGCACCTCGACCACGTCGGGCGTGGCGAACGGCAGTGACTGCCGGCCCAATTCTTCGTAGAACGCGACCAATGGGCGCACGTCGCTCGCGGACCGTCCAAACCAGACCTTTGCCACGAGCCCACGCCCGAGCGTGAACGTCAGGCCCTCCATCCCGCTGCTGAGCGCCTCAGCCAGCGGGAAGCCGGTCTCGCGCAGGTATCGGTGCCACCGGGCCGCATCATGCACCCGGCCGAGTCTACTGGCGGCGCTGGGTGGCCGCTCGTGCCAGCAGGCGCATGGCATAGGGAGCATCGTGGGCGAGATAGCGGCCGGCGAGGCGGCCCGGCTCCTGCGCCAGGCGGTGCGCCCACTCCAGGCCCGACCGCTGCATCCAGAAGGGCGCCCGCTTGTGCTCTCCGGCCACGAACCCCACGGCCGCACCGCATCCTAGAAACCATGCGGCCGGCATGTGCCGGCGCAGATCCGAGATGATCCGCTCCTGCTTGGGAAACCCTAGCCCCACGAACACGAAATCCGGCGCCGCATCGACGATTTCCTTGAGGATCGCCGGATACACCGAGGGATCGCGCTCGAACCCGAACTCCGGCGCGTGATGCCCGGCGATTTGCAGCCCCGGGCACGACGCGGCGAGCGTGGCGGCGGCGCGCTGCGCGCCGTCGTACATGGGCGCCGGTTGCCCGCCCAACACGTAGATGGACCGCCGGACCCGGCCCAACGCCGCGCTCAGCGTCCAGATGAGACCCGATCCCGTGACCCGCTCGGGCAGCGGCGTTCCCGCCAGCCGTGACGCCCACACCAGCGGCATGCCGTCGGCGACGACGAGCGTGGCGTCGGCGAGGAACCCGCGCACCTCGGTGGCCAGCCTCCCGTTGCGGTTGGCAAGGCGAAGGATGTCCACGTTGGGCGTGACGATGCGCCCGCCCTGCCCGTCATCCAGGCTCGCCACGACGCGGTCTGCCACGGCCTCCTCGGTGACCGCGTCGAACCACTCGCCTCCAATGCGGACCCGCCGACTGTAAATCGTTCCGGCAAAACCCATGAAAACGGACTTTACTGGCAAATCGTTAGGCGGGGTGTGAAGACACGGGTGCGGGTTCTCTACGTGGGTGGCTTGGGCCGAAGCGGTACCACATTGATCGAAAGGGTCTTGAATGAAATCCCGGGGGTATGCGCGCTCGGCGAAATAGTTCATCTATGGCAGCGCGACATCCGAGACGACGAACGCTGCGGTTGCGGCGAACGCTTCAGCGCGTGCTCATTTTGGCGGCGGATCGGGCAGGAGGCCTTCGGCGGTTGGGCAATGGTGGACGTCCACCGCATCCTCGCGCTCAGGGATCTGGTCGAGCGCACCAGACACATTCCGATGCTCGCGGCCGGAAAGCGCTCCGATTTCAGCGCACTGGCTAGCGAATACGCCTCGTATTACGCGCGGGTCTATGAAGCGGCCGCACGCGTCGCGCACGCCCAGGTCGTCATCGATTCGTCGAAGCACAGTGCCCTGGCGCACTGCCTGCGGTACAGCGAAGAAATAGATTTAAGAGTTCTTCATGTGGTACGCGATCCGCGCGGCGTGGCTTACTCGTGGACAAAGACGGTGGCGCGGCCGGAGACCGATGGTCGCGACGTGATGACCCGTTACACCCCCGCCCGCAGCGCGGTGCTCTGGAATGCCCACAACGCCGCCTTCGGACTGCTGCGTCAGCGTGGCGTCGCGGTGCGCCGGCTGCGCTACGAGGATTTCGTCGCCAATCCGCGTGAGACGGTGCACCGGGTCGCCGCGTTCATGGGAATGGACACGTCCACCTCACCGCTCGAATTCCTCAAGCCCGAGGGTGTCGAGTTAAGACAGTGCCACAGCGCGGCAGGCAACCCGATGCGGTTCGAGACCGGGATCGTGCCATTGCGGCCGGATGATGCCTGGCGCAGCGCGCTTCCGCCGCGTCAGCGCGCGCTTGTGGGTGCGGTCTGCGCTCCGCTGTTGCGGTCGTATGGCTATGGGTTGATGTCATGAGCGAGGGCTTGCCCGAGCAAATCGGTAGGCATGCGCCGCGTAGCGGGGCGGAGGGAAGCCATTGAAGTATCCAAGCATTGGCGTGGTGATTCCGACTCGGGACCGGCCGGGGTTGTTGAAGCGCGCCATAGCGAGCGTGCGTAGGCAGGACTATCCGGGCGTGCTGCGCATCATCGTCGTCTACGACCAGACGGAGCCCGACTGGCGCCTCGCGGTCGCGGACGACCCTGCGGTGATGGTGCTCGCCAACTGGCGTACGCCAGGCCTGGCCGGTGCTCGGAACACGGGCATCATGGCGTTGGACACGGATCTGGTCGCGTTTTGCGACGACGATGACGTTTGGCACCGCTCGAAGCTGCACAAGCAGGTCGCGTTCATGGGCGATGCGCCGTTTGCCACGTGTTCGATGGAGGTTGAGTTCGAGGGGCGGGTGCATCCGCGGCTCGCTTTCAAAAACCGCGTGCGGATCGCGGATCTGGCGCGCTCTCGGATGGCCATGCTGCATTCGTCGAGTTTCCTGGCCAGGCGGGAGGCGCTGCTGCCCGGTGGCGCGATCGGTCCGGTCGCCGAGGACGCGCCCGGTTCGCAAAACGAGGATTGGGACCTGCTCATCCGCGCGGCCCGGGTCGCGCCCATCGTGCATGTCGACGAGCCGCTGGTGCGTGTGCTTTGGGGCCGGACAAGCTTTTATGCCAACGAGTACGGCACGAAGATCTCGTCGCTGCGCTGGATGATGGCCCGCCATCCGGAGATCGTGCGCTGTGGCGCCGGCGCGGCACGGGTGTATGGCCAACTCGCGTGCTGGTCGGTGGCGGCGGGAGATCGCAGGAACGCGTGGCGCTGGGCCGGGCGGACGGTCCGGGCGAACTGGCGCGAGCCGCGCGCGGTCATCGCGCTGGCCGCGCTCAGCCGGCTCACGTCGGTCGAGAAGGTGCTCGGCAGCCTGCATCGTCGCGGGCACGGGATCTGAACTTCCCGGCAGCGGCTGGGGTTGAACGCTTTGCGATCAACCCCAGCCGCGCCAAGAACACGGCTTCGCCTGAACTTCGCCTGAACAGCGTTAAAACGTCCTGTTGGAAATTGTTGGAACACGACGGGTATTGTCGGACCCGTGAAGAGGGTATCGACCAAGCTCGCGGACGGCCGGGAGCTCATCTACTTCGACGAGCGCGACGACGCGATCCGGGACGGTGTGGACCGGCGCGAGCTTCCGCCGCCGCCCGCGCCCGCCGACCTGCGGTACGACCCGCTGACTGACGAGTGGGTCGCGATCGCGGCGCACCGCCAGACGCGCACGTTCCTGCCGCGGACGGAGGACTGCCCGCTGTGCCCGTCGCGCGACGGGCGGCTCACCGAGGTCCCGGCCGACGACTACGACGTGGTCGTGTTCGAGAACCGGTTCCCGTCGTTCGCGGGTGAGCGGGGGCGGTGCGAGGTCGTGTGCTTTTCGCCGGACCACTCGGCGAGCTTCAAGGACCTGCCCGTGTCGCGAGTGCGGACTGTGCTTGACGCGTTTGCCGATCGGACGGGCGAGTTGTCCCGCATGCGGGGTGTGGAGCACGTGTTCTGCTTCGAGAACCGCGGGGAGGAGATCGGTGTCACGCTCCACCATCCCCATGGGCAGATTTATGGGTACCCGTATGTGGCGCCAACGGTCCGGCGATACCTCGATCTCGCCCGGCGGTATGAGGGCGATCATCTGTACGGTGACCTGCTCGCACGCGAGCGGGCGTCCGGTGAGCGGGTGATCGCGGGCAACGAACTGTGGACGGCGTTCGTGCCTTATGCGGCCCGCTGGCCGTACGAGATCCATCTGGCGCCGCATCGACGGGTGGCTGACCTGTCGGAGCTGACCGAGCAGGAGCGGGCCGCGTGCGCGCCGCTGTGGCTCGAACTGACGCAGCGGCTCGACGGGCTGTTCGGTGTGCCCATGCCCTATGTGGCGGGGTGGCATCAGGCGCCGGTGCGGGCCGACCGCGACCTGGCCTGGCTGCATTTGCGCATCAGCTCGATCCGGCGGGCGCCCGGCAAGCTCAAGTACCTCGCCGGGTCGGAGTCGGCGATGGGCGCGTGGGTCAACGATGTGCCTCCGGAGCAGGCAGCGGCCGCTTTGCGGGCGGTTGTCATACCCGGGTTCTAAGCTTTGGCGCGTGAGAGTCGAGGTCTCGCGCGGGGTGTGGCTCAACGTCCTGACCGCGGATGGTGCCGGTCAGGCGTTCGTGTTGGTGCATGGGCTTTCGTCCAACGCGCGGTTGTGGGGTGAGGTCGCGGCGGCGCTGAGCCGCGCCGGTCATCCATCCTATTCGATCGATCTGCGCAGCCACGGCGAGTCGTCCACCGTCGACACGGGCCACGACACGGTTACTGCCGCCGCCGACGTGGCCACGGTCATCCGCGAGCTCCTGCTCGACCGGCCGGTGGTGGCCGGTCAGTCGTGGGGCGGCAACGTGGTGGTGCGCCTGGCCGCCAAGCAGCCCGAGCTGGTCGGCGCCATCGGGCTGGTCGACGGCGGCTGGATCGACCTGCGGGAGGCGTTCGACGGCTGGGAGTCGTGCGAGCGCATCCTGCGCCCGGCCAACATGGATTCGGTGACCGAAACGACGCTGCGCCAGTGGATGGGCAGGTCCCACCCCGACTGGTCCCCGGCGGCGGTCGAGGCGGCCGTGGCCAACTTCCGGGTGCGGGCCGACGGCACGCTTGAGCGGCGCCTGTCCATCGACAACCACATGCGCATCCTGCGGTCCATGTGGGACGATCCGCCCTCGCCTGACCTGCCGCTGGTGACCGTGCCCGCGCTGCTCATGCCGGCGCAGGCGGCGGGCAGCGAGCGCGGGCGGCGGATCGAGACGGCCGCGCGGCAGATGCCCTCGGCGACCATCGTTTGGTATGAGGGGGGCGACCACGACCTGCACGCCCAGCAGCCCGAGCGGGTGGCCGCCGACCTGCTCAAGCTCGCGAGGGCGTCATGACCCGCTTGCTGGTCATCATGGGGTCGGGCGAGACCACGCCCACCATGATCAAGCCGCATCGCCGCATCTTCGAGTCCCTGCCGGTGGAGTCCGGGGCGGTCATGCTCGACACGCCCTACGGGTTCCAGCTCAACGCCGACGAGATCAGCGCCCGCGCGGTGGGCTACTTCGCGCAGAGCGTCGGGCGCGACATCGAGGTGGTCTCGTGGCGCACGCCGCCCGATCAGGCGCTGGAGCGGGAGCGGGCGCTCACCGCGATCCGCTCGGCCGGCTGGGTGTTCGCCGGGCCGGGCTCGCCGACCTATGCGCTGCGCCAGTGGCGCGACACCGAGATCCCGGCGCTGCTGACCAAGGCCGAGGCGCTCGTGTTCGCCAGTGCGGCCGCGCTCACCCTGGGCTCGCACTGCATCCCGGTCTACGAGATCTACAAGGCGGGCATCAGCCCGCATTGGGAGCCGGGGCTCGACATCTTCCGCGAGCTGACCGGCGTGCCCGCGGTCGTCATCCCGCACTACGACAACGCCGAGGGCGGCCACCACGACACGCGCTACTGCTACCTCGGCGAGCCACGACTGTCCTATCTGGAGCGACAGCTGCCGCCCGAGACCCTGATCGTGGGGGTCGATGAGCACACGGCCCTGGTCTGCGACCTCGACGCGGGCACGGCCTCGGTGGTGGGCAACGGCGGGCTGACGTTGCGGCGCAACGGTTTGAGCACCCGATTCGCCACCGGTGCGGTGCTCCCGCTCACGCTCGACGCCCCGTCCGGCACGGCCACGCCCGTTTCGGCCCCAGCTTCGGCCCCGCCCTCAGCCGGGCAGGGCGTCGCGGCGTGGGCGCATGCGGCCTCCTTGCGCGTGGCCGCCGACGAGCTCGAAGCGCACTTCATGCTCGCACTGTCCAATCGCGACTTTGACGGGTGCGTGGCGGCCACGCTGGAGCTGGAGCAGATCATCGCCGACTGGAGCGGCGACACCCTCACCTCCGACGACGGCGACCACGCCCGCGGGCTGCTGCGCAGCATGATCGTGCGGCTGGGCACGCTCGCGGTCGACCCGGCCACCGTCCTCGCCCCGCTGGTCGACCGCATGCTCGCGCTGCGCACCCAGGCCCGCGCCGAGCGCGACTTCACCACCTCCGACCGGGTGCGCGATCTGCTCATCGCGGCCGGCATCGAGGTCCGCGACACGCCCGACGGCACCACCTGGTCCCTGACCGCCTGACGGTCCAGCGCCGGGGTCACTCGCGGGCCGGTCCCCGGGCAGTCTCGGTTCACGCAGATTCGCGGCCGGTCCCCGGGCAGTCCTGGTTCACGCAGATTGTGGTTTGACATCGACGGTCCGCCGATGCAAGCATGTACTTGCTTGCACAAGGAGAGGTGGGAATGTCAAATCGAGAATGGGACGCCACCCAAACCGCCGTTCTGGACGCGGTGATCGCATGTGCCAACGAGAGCGGGTTTCGGTCGCTCACCACCCGCCGCGTCGCCGAGGTCGCCGGGGTCAACGAGGTCACGATCTTCCGCCGCTTCGGATCGAAGGCGCAGCTGATTGCCGCAGCGTTCGAGCGTGAGGCCTCGGAGATCGGTGCGCAGGTGGGCGAATACACCGGAGACCTGCACGCCGACCTGGAGCGGATCGTCGCGGCCATCTGGAATGCCGCCGGACGCCGCCGGCTGACGATCCCGGTCATCCTCTCCGAACTGGCCACCAATGAGGAGCTTCGCGCG
This sequence comes from Allorhizocola rhizosphaerae, assembly GCF_003426775.1. Classification (GTDB taxonomy): domain Bacteria; phylum Actinomycetota; class Actinomycetes; order Mycobacteriales; family Micromonosporaceae; genus Allorhizocola; species Allorhizocola rhizosphaerae. The sequence continues at coordinate 30,790 of NZ_QJUG01000064.1, forward strand.
GCCGCCGGCCATTCGATGAATATGGTCGGCAAGGTCGCCGCCATCCTCGCCCGCTACCAAAACGACGGGTTGCTGGTCAAAGAGCCGCCGCTGCTGGCACACGCGTCGCTTGTCGGGCCGCTGGTTTTCCTCGGCATCGTCAGCCGGCTCCTGCCCGAACCGCCCGCCGTCGACATCGCCGACCACGTGCGGCGTTTTCTCGAAGGCCACGCCACAGGCCCCCTCAAGAAGGAGAAATGATGTCCATCGCAACTCCGGTTGCCGTGCCGGCCCCGGTTTACTCGGTGACCGACTACCGCCGTTATACCCGGGCGACCCAATGGCTCAATGGCGGTGGCGCGGTCCTCGCCATCGCACTCGGTGTCTTCATCCTCATCGATCCCGTCCGGCGCACGAGCCCCGATTGGCTGTTCTGGCTGATCTGGCCGATGGCCACGCTGCACACCGTCGAGGAATACATATTCCCCGGCGGCTTCCTGCGGTACTTCAACGGCGTCGCGTGGGGCAGCTCCGACCCACACGGGCCACTCACGGCCCGGCGCGCATTCCTGACCGACGCGGTGGCCGGCGTGATCAACCCGATCGTGCTGCTGGGGATGAGCCTTGTGTATCTGCCGGCGGTCTGGTTCTTCTACTCCGTGTTATGGATCAACGGTTTCTTTCACCTCACGGAGACCATCAAGACCGGCCGCTACTTCCCCGGTGCGATCACCGGCACGCTGCTGTATCTCCCCGGGTTCACCGCCATCACGTACTTCTACGTGCAGCGCGGCATCATCTCCGGGCTCGATCTCGCGGTGACCTTCGCGCTCGCGCTCGTCTTCACCGCCGGGTTCTTCTACCAGGTCCGGCGCTGGCAGCGCGCCGACAGTCAAGTTACGCGCTAAGCAGGTCGCCAAAAGCCTGTCCGTAACGTCGGCGACCGGGGCCAGGTCAGCCCAGAACTATCCGCCGAAGTTACGGACAACAATTCTGAGCAGGTGCTTAGCGTAGACGCCTTGGAGGTGGCTGGTGCGCAGGATGGGGAAACCGGCCTCGCCCCGACGCCGCCCGATCGACCGATGCCGCCGTGTGTCGGGAGGCGCCGGTGACAGCTCAGGTGCGAGTCGTTGACGCGCAGGTTGCCGCCGTTGGCCATCCGCGCCAGAAACCGGTCGACCACAGCGGGATCGCGGCTCCACAGCCAATTGCGCAAGCCATAGCGGTTGGTTCATGAAATCGATGGCGTCGTCCAAAAGGGACCGTGCCGCAGCGGGAACGACCACGGGAAGCGGTGGGAAGAAGGCCTCCTCGCGCACCACGCGATGCTCGGAAGCCGCTTGCAGGCCATCGATTCGCAGCACCGTGGGCTGGAGAAACAGCGGGCCGAGGTCTCCTGCGCCGCAGACGAGCGAGGCGCCGTGGTCGAGGGCCTCATGCAGCCATTCGATGCCGGGCAACTGCGCAGCACATGATCGACGCGGAAGGGGTTAGGGGGTGCGGCGGGCTATGTAGAGGACGTTGACGGCCCAGCGGTCGCCGCAGCCGGTGCGCGCGACGAAGTCGTCGACGAACATGGCGAACGGGCGCAGCCAGGGGCGACAGTACCAACCCTGCGTGAATATGGCGAAGCCGCGCCGCTCGACGATGGTGAACCCGTGCCGCTCCAGCAACTCCGACACCTCCTCGTGGTCGAGCTCCTCGAACCACGGCGCCCCGTGATAGCGCCGGTGCCGCAGGTGCCGCAGCGACTGCCGGTTGCCGTGATTTTCCACGATCAGCAGCCCGGCATCGTAGTTGCGCAATGCCTTGGCAGCGAACGCAATCATCCGCTCACGCAGGTTGGAGTCAGCGTTGAGCAGCGAGCGGAAGATGGTCACGAGCACGGGTGTGTCGCTGGGCGCCGGGTCGGGCACGTCACCCGTCGCCTCGATCAGGTGCAACTGTCCATAAACACCGGTCTCGATCGCCTTGGCCAGCATGGCTTCGGAAGTATCGTATCCGTGCGCACCCCGCACCAGCCCGTGCAAGATGCGGATGGCCCGCCCGGTGCCGCAGGCGAAATCGTGCTGCACCGGCCGCCGGTAGGGGAAGGCCCGTTTGACGAGCCGCCGCAGATAGGCCCGCTGCCGTTTATTGATCGCCGACGGGTAGCTGTCCGGTGCGAACACAACCTGTTCGTATTTGGCGACCGTCGCCTCGTCCTGGAAGATCTCCGTGTAGTCGGCCCGCATCTGATTACCTCCTGTTCCTGGCCGCGAGGACGATGGCTAGTCCGAGCCGGCGGTAGCAGATCCGCAGCCCGAGCGCGTAGACGCACGCGCCCGCGCACACCCCGGCGATGGGCGCCCGCACCAGCCACGGCACGACGAGGAAACTGAGCAGGGTCAACGCCATCGCGGTGAGCGTCGCGGACCCGAACGGGTGCAGCCCGAGCGACCAACCCAGCTGTGCCAACGGGAGCAGGTTGTTGACGAGCACCGCGGCCGCCAGCCCGATCGCCGCGCCGAGCACCCCCAGCACCGGGATCGCCAAAATGTCGATCACGACCATCGTGCCCAGCGCCAGCAACACGTTCATCAGGTTCCACGTGGTGCGCCCGGCCATGGACAGCACGATGTCGACCATCCCGCATCCGGTGGCCACAAGCATGGCACCGCTCAACACCCGCACCGCCGGGGCGGCGAACACATACGACTCGCCGAAGAAACGCAGATACAGCTCGGCGTAGTGGAACACGAGCAGATGCAACGGCCAGCTCAGCAGCACGAGCCATGCCGTCGCGGTCTGATAGAGCCGCGCCGCCCCCGCGTGGTCGTTTGTGGACAACAGCTCCGCCAGCCTTGGCTGTACCGCCTGGGAGATCGCCCCGTTGGCCAGCTGCCCCATGACGATGAACCGCCCGGCCACCGCATAGGCCGCAGCCGGCACCAACCCGGCCAGCGAAGCCACCATCAGCACGTCGACCCGCTGCAGCGCCGCCTGCGCCCCGCTTGCCACCGCCCGCGGCGCGGTGAAGCGCCAGAACGTGCGCGCCGCGGGCCGCCCGTCGATGACGGCCGGCCCCTCCAAGGCGGGTGACGCGTGCCAGTGGCGCCACACCAGCACCGCGGCGAACGCGAACACCGGAACATAGGGCAGGACCCACGCGAGCGCCCAGAGGTACACAGGGGCGGTGATGAGCGCGAGCGAGGCGACCCCGAGCAGCTGTGTGCCCGGCCGCATCACCTTGTCCAGCACGACAGTCGGGAGCATCAAACGATAGCCCCGCGTGGCGGCGAGCAACGCGTCGGCCAAGGCGGCGACGGGCAGGAAGAGGGCCAGTGTCCGAAGTGGACCCGCGAAGTCCGGGAAGAATGCGGGCGCGCCGAACCACAGGCCCACGGCTAGGGCCGTGCTCAGCACAAGCACCGGCACGAGCCCGGCCCGCAGGCACGCCCCGATCAGCTCGGGCCGGCCCTGTGCCCGCAGTCGCGCGGGCCAATACACCAAAGCCGTCGTCGTGCCGAGCCGCGCAACGCTTCCGGCCAACACGAACGCCGACGTGGCCGCGAAGAACGAGCCGGCCGCGGCCGGACCGAGCACCCGCGCCACCAGCCACGTCACGGCCACTCCGGCGATCCCGGCGACCGCGGCCCCGGCGAGGTTGCCCAGCCCGCCCCGGGCCGCGCCGACCAGCGCACTGGGCGGCGGTGCCGCCAAGTCGACCTTGGTCATGCGCGCCAGAAGGGTGTGCGGGACAGCCACTTCGCCAGCGCCGCGTCGTGCGCCGCGAAGTGCGCGGTCAGTTCGGCGCGCACGCCCGGGTCAATGCGGCTGTCGCGCGGCCGCGCGTTGTGCCGCTCGAACTCGGGGTAGCCCAGGTGCGGCAGGCCCAGAAACTCAAGCACCGCATCGTAGACCGGCTTCGGGTCGGTGAAGAACAGCTCGCTTTCCACCACCAGTACCCGTTCCCGGCCCACGTGCGCGGCGAGCGCCGCGAGATAGGTGGCGTATTCGCCGCGCCCGCGATAGGCGTGATGCTGATGCGAGAACGAATAGGCGTGCGGATCGGCGAGCATCAGCTCGCGCTGCCCGGCCAGCCGGGCGGGTTCGAGCTCCAGCGCCCGCGCGAAGTCGGTCTCCGGTTCGAACCCGCGGGCGACCTCGTGTGCGTGCTGCGAGTGCGCCCGCTCGACCGGATCGCGCACCAGCACAACGGTTTTCGCGCCCGGCAGGTCGTGGGCGATGCGCGCGGCAGCATGCGGGTGGTACAGGTAGTACGGGCTGGACTCGAACGTCTGCGCGGGCACGCCGTATTCCTGCTCGATGCGCGATGCCGTGCGCTGCAACGGGAAGTGCCCGCGATACCACGCCGGCCCGTGATGGTATCCGGTGTCGAAGTAGTGCACGCCCTTGTGCCACACGGCTTTGAGCACGACCGGATGCGCGGCCAGCGCGCGATACAGCGATGTCGTGCCGCAGCGCTGCCCACCGCAGATCAGAAAGGAGGGCAGCATTCGCGCCCGCGCGGTGAGCCGCCCCACCGAGCGCGACCCGAAATGCAACGCCCGCACCACGGTGTCCCTATGCACTGTCACAGCCGTCCTACCCTCGAAACGAGCACGGGAAGCAGCCACGTGCCGAGTACGCCGAGCCGCGCGCCCGCCTCGGCCTGCCGGTCCGCGAGGTAGCGCGCCGCGAGGTCGACCAGGTAAAGCAGCGCGGTTATCTCGGCACTGTCCGGTACCACATCGAACTGGTTTAAAAGCCCACCGGCATTGCGGACCGTCTGCTCGACCGCGTGGCGGGGCTCCACCCCGGACTGCAGGCGCCGTTGCAGATCGTGGTGCAGCGCGTCGAAGCCCAGCGGCACCCCGGGGGTGAACCGTTCCCAGTCCCACACGAGCAGGCCTTCGGTGGTGTTGGCCATGTTCCACGGCGCCCAGTCGCCGTGCCACGCGCCGTAGCGCAGGCCCAGATCCGAGCAGGCATCGACCAGCTTGCGCGCGGCCTCGCCGAGCTCTTGCCCTTCCGACTGGTCGGCCACCTGTGCGAGCCGGTTGCGCAGGTCTGTCCAATAAGGGCTCGTGGCGAGCCATCCCTGGGTGGTACCGCATGCGGCCGCCACTTCGCGCATCGCCTCCACCAGCCGGGCCGGGCTGACCGGCTCGCGCGGCAGCCAGACGGGCAGGGGCGACTGCACGAGCACCTGGTGCCCGTGCCACTGCCCGGAGTGGACGACGAGTGGCACCCGCAGGTGGTCGAGCCGCACGTGCGAGAGCGCGGTGAGCGCGGCGGTCTCGGCCCGCACGAGCCGTCGCGTCAGCGGGCCGGTGCCGAGCTTGGCGAAGCCGAGCGTGTCGCCTGCCGGGCTGAGCAGTTGCAGCACGGGTTTCCGGTTGGCCCGCGCCGGTCCGATGTGGACGCTCAAGGCCAGCTCGGTGCCCATCGCCTCGCGCAGATAGCGTTCGATGTTGTCGCCGCCTGGCGGGCGCACCCGGTCGCGCAGCAGCGCGGGCCATGCCCCGGAGCGCAGCGCGAGCACGACGGCGTCGCGCTTGAGCCGGGCCAGGCGGCTCTGCGGCTCGGTGAACCGGCGCACGGCCGCGATCGCCACCCGCCGCGAGCCCATGGGCACGAGCAGCTTGGGCCGGCGCGCGTCGGGGATCACCAGGTATTCGGTGCCGGGTGGCTCGCCCGGCGTGTCCATCGGGTAGAGCAGCGCCAGGACCTCACGCAGGTACTGCCCGCGCAGCTGCGCGTCGGCCGCGATGAGCTGCGCCGGCGCCGTCTTAACAGGACTCACGAATGGGTTCAACGGCGGGGGACGCCATGTTGTTGCGCCAGATCAGCACGTAGCCGAGAAACGCCCAGGCCAGCGGTGTGACCAGGGCGTTGTACCAGAGCGCGGCCACGAACGAGCCCACGATCGCGGCCGACGCGGCCAGGCCGATGGGCGAGCGGTCGCGCCGGAAGCGCCACAGCCCGTAGCCGAAGAACGCGAAATAGGCTAGCGATCCCACGATGCCGTGCGCGAACAGCAGCTGCCACAGCTGGCCGTTGCCGCCGATGGTGAAGTTGCCGCAGCGCTCGCAGTCCTCGCTCTCGCCGACCGCGATGGACTGGCGGCCGCCGATCGTGTTGCGGGTCGAGCCGAAGCCGAGCACGGGCGACTCCCGCATGCCCTGGATGGCCCGTTCGGTGAGAAACATTCGCACCCCGTTGGACTTGCCGTTGTCGAGCCGCCGCTGGATCGTGTCGCCCAGTGGCGTCGCAAGCGTGCCGGCTCCCACGGCCGCAGCGGTCACCATGGTCGCGACCAAAACGCGGGTGCTGCCCGCGCGCACGGCCAAATAGACGATCAGCACGCCGAGCCCGATCCACAGCCCGCGGTTGAGCGAGTGCACGACCGGGATGAGCGCGAGCCCGAGGGTGAGCACGACGAAAAGCAAGCGCTTGCGAAAGGCCACGACAAACCACACGACGAGCAGGCAGAAGTTGTTGCCCCACGTGTTGGTGTAGCCCCACGGGGCGGCCGGGCGGGGCAGCGGGTCGCCGACGAGGTCGTGTATCTGTGCCAGCTGCGGATGCACCAGCGAGCGCACGAACCCGCGCGACCGCACGCCTTCGGGCAGGAGCAGCTCCACGGGCGAGGTGAATTCGAGGTGCCCCACCACCGTGCCGAGCAGCCCGCCGACCACCGTGACGACGAACAGCCATGCCAACAGCCGGACCAGTGTGCGCTGTGGCAGAGCCGCATTGCCCGCGTAGAGCAACAGAATCGTCAGCGATCCATATTGGATGACGCGGTACCCGACACCGGTCATGCGATCGGAGAAACCTCCGGCGACCGCGCCCACGGGCTCGGCGTCCAGCGCCGCGATGCCCGCGATGATCGCGACGCAGAAGATGAGCCACAGCGTGAACCCGGGCGGCAGCCGGACGGGAGTCCCGCGGCGGTGCCGGCGATACAGCGAGACCGCCATGGGTACGGCCAGGATCGGGAAGATGAGCACGCCGAGTCCGAGGGCCCACCACAGCGGATACAGGGCGAGCAGCAGCACCAGGCTCATGGCTGTGCTGGGGCGGCTTCATCCAATTTGGACATGAGCACGGTTTCGTCGAAGCGTTCCCCCTGCGGGTGGCCGTTGACCGCGGGAGGCTCCTGCGCCGGCGTGTCCTCCGGGGCGGGAGGCGGCTGCGGGATGCGCGGCATGACCACCGCGCCGAGCACACCCGTGCCGACCCGGCGCAGCTGCTCGGCCGCGTCGACCACATGGGGCCGGCGCGTGCGCCGCAGCTCGACCGCGATGATGGCCGTGTCGGCGAGGCTGGCCAGGCTTTGCGCGTCGGCACCGGCCGATGCGGACGGCGCCTCGATCACCACGTAGTCGGCGTTGGCCCGCAGCACGGCCAGCATGTCGCGCAGCGCGTGGGACTGGCACAGCCCGGCCGCGCTGCCCGTGCCGCCGACCGTGAGCACGTGCAGGGTCGGGTTGCGCGGGGCGCGCTGCGTCGCCTCGCCCAGGTTGGCCCGGCCCGCGAGCACGTCCGACACGCCGGGCGTGGGCACGACCCCCAGCAGGCGGGCCAGCGAGTCGGGCGTGTGCGC
>NZ_QJUG01000065.1 GCF_003426775.1 Allorhizocola rhizosphaerae
GTGTGACGACGCGCCGCCGAACATGGACTTAAGTTCATGATCGGCCGGAAGGAGGAGGGTGGGGAGGGGGACGGGGTGGGTGCGGAGGTGTTCGGCGAGGGTTTTGCCTTGGGGGTCGAAACGGGTGGGCGAGAGGATGCCGTCGATGACGAAGTTCAGGGCTCGGAGGTTGGGTAAGACGTGGCGGACGACGTTGTGTGAGGTGGGCAGGAGCTCCCGGAACCGTTCGACCGTGAGGAAGTTGGCGAGCCACGGCCATACGGACGGGTCGCGTGCCCACACGCCGATATTGGCGGTCGTGCCCTTGTCGCCGCTGCGTGCACCCGCTATCGAGCCGAGTGGAGCCGGCGTTGTCGGCCCGCCCGCTGTCCACTGTGGCAACGAGACAGACGGCAGCGGCTCGACCGGACCCGGAGGTGTGGGCGGGATGGGGACCCGTGTGCCATCCGGCAGAACGGCGATGTGCTCGACGAGAGAAGCATCCACCAAAGTGGACTCGAAACGGCCGTAGGGCTTGGGGTCACTGGGCGGCGCGGTCAGGGTGAAACCGGGATAGCTGGACAGGGCCAGCTCCACCGCAGCCGTGGACAAGACCCGCCCAGGCGTGGGCGATGTGCGCACCACGCGCAGCAGTGAATCGCCCACCATCGTCCACTGCACATCGCTTGGCAACTGCGACAGCACCAGCTCCCGCTTGGCGGGAATGTCCAGCCCCGCCAACACGAACGTGACCTCCTCGCGGTAACCGGCCAGATGGTTGAGCCCCACCTTGACCGAACCCGACGGAGGCTCACCGCGCACACCCGAGACGCTCACCCGATCAGGGCCGACCTGTTGCAAGGAAATGGAATCGAATCGGGTGACGACGTCAGGCCCAAGGTAGCGCGGTCCATCGATCTCATACAGCAGCTGCGCCGTGACAGTCCCCACGGTCACCGCTCCGCCCGTGCCATCGTGCTTGGTGATGACGCACGAACCGTCGGCCTCGATCTCGGCGATCGGAAAACCCAATCGTCCCATCGGAATCTCGGTGAAGAACGAGTAGTTGCCGCCCGTGGCCTGAGCCCCACACTCCAACACGTGCCCCGCCACCGTCGCGCCCGCCAGCGCATCGAAGTCCGATCTGGACCATCCAAAGTGGGCAGCCGCAGGTCCCACAACCAGCGAAGCGTCCGTCACCCGCCCGGTGACCACGATGTCGGCCCCGGCCCGCAGACACTCGGCGATCCCCCACGCCCCGAGATAGGCGTTGGCCGTCAACGCATCGCCGGGTTCGAGCGAATCCCCGGTCACGTAACCGATTTTGGGCCGCAACCCGAGCCGCTCGGCGAGCTCGAACATCGCGAAGGTCAGACCCTCCGGGTTGAGCCCGCCGGCGTTCGTGACGATTTTGACTCCGCGATCCAGCGCGCTGCCGAGGGTACCCTCCAATTGTTTGAGAAATGTCTTTGCATAGCCCGCTTTCGGGTCCTTGAGACGGTCGCGCCCCAGGATGAGCATGGTCAGCTCGGCCAGGTAGTCACCGGTCAGCACGTCGAGTGGCCCGCCGCCGAGCATCTCCTCGAATGCGCCGAACCGGTCGCCGTAGAAGCCGGACGCGTTGCCGACCCGCATCGGATCACCCCGCAGCGCGACAGCGCGTCGCGGCGGTGATGAAGGAGCCGGCTTTACCGGAGCGTTGCGGAGGAGGTCGGCGCAGACCCATGCGGTTCACCCTGCCCCCAGCCGCCGAAAAAAGCAAGCACGCCTGCTTGTTTTTATCGGTACCCGATAAGCTCGCCCGGTGAGCCCCGTCAGCCCCGTGGTCACCACCCTGCGCGACTTCGTCGCCCGCATCGCCTCGCTCGACACGCCCGTCGAACGCGAGCCGACGATCGAGCTCCGCGTGATCTGCGGCGACACGGACGAGACGCTCACCCTGAGCCCATCGGTCGTGCAAGCGCTCAAGCACGCGCTGGAGGACTACCACGACCCGCGCGACAGCGGCGACTGCGACCACTGCGGCAGCCGGCGCGTCGACCGCAACTTCATCTGCCAGGATTGCGGCGAGGCCAGCGGCGTGTTCGGACAATTGCTCAAGGAGCACTCCTCCCGGTACCGCGACCCTTTCGGTTTGCCAGGTCCCGACCAGGGGTAACGCGCCCAAATGATGGGCGGGGTGCTCGGCGGTCTCGCCGGGACGCTCGCGTTCGGCGTCCTCACGGCCGCCACGACGGTGAGCGAATGGCTGCTCATTTTCGTGTTCGGCGGAGCGCTCGGCGCGGCATTCGCGGCGCTGCCGTGGGTCAAGCGCTGGGCGCCCCGGTCGCTGCCCATCACGCTCGGACTCGGCGTGGCATGGGGCGTGATCCTGTGGGTGCCGGGTCTGCTGCTCTACGCGTGGCACAGCATCTTCGGCTTCGCCGCGTGGGGCCTGTTCGTCGGGGCCATCCACGACATCACGCGCCGCGTCGCCACCGCCAGCGAACGCAGCCCCATCTAGCCAAATCCGCCGGCACGACAGGACCCGTGCGGTGCAAACTCCACGGGGAGGCTTCGTGAGGCTATTCGATCGGCTCGCCGCCTGCTATGACGAGGTCGTGCCGTTCTTCGCCACCTTCGGCCGGCAAATGCTCGACTGGGTGCGGCTGTCCGCGGGAGTGTCCAAACCGGACCCGCGCGGCGCCGAGTTTTGGCTGGGCCACGAACCGGCCTAGCTGACCCCCACCGGGCGATATTGGATGCTGATCCGCGGGCCGACCGGGCGGGCGGTCTTGGGCACGGCATGCTCCCACGTGCGCTGGCAACTGCCGCCCATGACGATCAGGTCGCCGTGCCCGAGGTCGAACTTCAGCGCGTGCCCGCCGATGCTTTTCCCGCCCCCCTGCCCTTCGGGCCCGCCCCCCGTGCGCGGCCGCAGCGTGAGCGCCCGAGGCTCGCCGACCGACACGATCGCGACCATGGTGTCGTCGGTATTGCCGCGCCCGTGGCGGTCGCCGTGCCAGGCCACGCTGTCGCGCCCGTCGCGATAAAGGCACAGCCCGATGCTGGTGAACGGCTCGCCAAGCTCGGGACCGTAGTGCTCGTCGAGCCGCCGCTTGATCTCGATCAGCGCGGGCTCGGGTGCCTGCATCGCGTCTTCGTAATAGCAGAGCAGGCGCGGCACGTCGACCATCCGCTCATACATGTGCCAGCGCTCGGCGCGCCACGGCAGCCCGTCGCGCAGCCGCAGGAACAGCTCGTCGGCACCCGCTATCCAACCGGGCCGAAGGTCGATCCACGCGCCGTGGGCCAGCTCGGTGCGCTCGACTGTGCCGCCCAGCTCACCCGGAACCACCTCCGTGGCCAGGTCGAACAACGAGCCCTGAAAAGCGTCACCCACAGGTCGAGCATAGTACGGCTGTACTAAGTGGCAAGTCATTGGCCGGGCTTGGGGCAACGCCCGCAGGGCGGCGGCTGCGGAGTGTTACGGAAAGTCCCCACGCCGCGCGTGGCTTATTGCAAGATAGTGGCAATAAGGGCAGACTCGGGGCCGTGCCCCTGACGACGATCGAGGTTCTCGCACTGTCCGAACGCGACGGTTGCCTGCGCTACCGGCGGCTGGTCGCAGACCTGCGCGAGGGGGTCCACCCCGACGATGCAGCCCGAGCCCTGTCGGGGCTGACCGCGTGCACGCCGGGCGGCGTGCTGCACTCGACCTCGTGGCGCTACGAGCCCGGCGCGATCGTGCTCACCTACGCCGCCCTGCCCGATCCGCGGGCCGATCTGCCTACCGCGCTCGTGCAGACCGATGCGGTGGCGACCGGCGCGCCCCTGGCGCCAAGCCCCGCCCGGCTCGACATCGACGCGGTCGCCGCACACGCGTGCCGCCACCTGGCCCAGCTCGCCGTGACCGACTACGGCATCGCGGGAGCCGCCAAGGCGCAGCCCGACCTGTGGGAGCTCATCGCGAAGGCGTAGTGGGCTTCACCAGTCCCGACTCATACGCGACGACCACCGCCTGCGCCCGTGACGTCAGGCGCAGCTTGGTCATGGTCCGGTTCAGGTGCGTCTTGACGGTCGCCTCGCTGAGCACCAGCCGGGCCGCGATGTCCGCATTGGACAGCCCGCGCGCCACCAGCCGCAGCACGTCCAGCTCCCGCGCGGTGAGCTCGCCCAGCGCCGGCGGCGCGGGCGGACGCTCGCCCTGCCCGTTGGCATAGGCCTCGACGAGCCGGCGCATCACCGTGGGCGCGAACAGCATGTCGCCCGCCGCGACCGTGCTGATCGCGGTGAGCAGGCGCTCCGGCGGCGTGTCCTTGAGCAGGAACCCGCTCGCGCCCGCGCGCAATGCCGCGTAAACATATTCGTCGAGATCGAAGGTGGTGAGGATGAGCACCTTCGGCGGGTCGTCGGGAGCGGCGGCCAGGATCCGGCGGGTCGCGGTCACACCGTTGATGCCGGGCATGCGGATGTCCATGAGGATCACGTCGGGCCGGGTCGCCGCGGCCAGCGTGACCGCCTCCTCACCGCTTGCCGCCTCGCCCACCACGTCGAGCCCCGGCGCGGCCCGGAACAGCGCGGCCAGGCCCGCCCGGATGAGCACCTGGTCGTCCACCACCAGCACCCTGATCATTCGTCTTCATCCTCGTCCATGAGCGGAAGCGTGAGCACCACTGCGAACCCGCCCTCGGGGCGCGGGCCGGCCTCCAGTGTGCCGCCGTAGAGCCGCGCCCGCTCGCGCATGCCGATCAGGCCGTGCCCGCTGGAGTCCTCCGGCCCCGCGAGCGAGCGCCCGCCGTCGAGCACCCGCACGGTCAGGCTGTCGGGCCGCCAGTCGAGCTCGACTGTCGCGATTGGAGGGTCTGCGTACTTCAGCACGTTGGTCATGCATTCCTGGACCACGCGATAGACGCTGAGGTCCATGCCGGGTTGCAGCGCCATGCGCTCGCCGCTCACCTTCAACTCGACCTCGGCCCCGGCCAGGCGCATGCGGCCCAGCAGTTCGGGAATGCGGTCGACTCCGGGGGCGGATTCGTAGGGGGCCTCGTCGCTTTCGGGGTCCTCTGCCGGTACCCGCAAAATATGAAGTAAACGACGCATCTCGGAGAGCGCCTCGTGGGCCGTAGTCGCGACCGTCCCGAGCGCGGCCTTGGCCATCGCGGGATCGGAGTCGAAAACGTATCGGCCCAGCCCGGCCTGCACGGAAATCACGGACATGTGATGGGCCACGACGTCGTGCAGTTCGCGGGCGATGCGCCGCTGTTCCTGCGCCACCGCGTGCCGGGCGCGGCCCTCCTGCTCGCGGCGCAGCCGGTCGGTCAGGTCGGCCAGGCGCCTGCCCTGCTCGCCCACCTGGCGCATGCTCTCGCCGAATCCCCACGCCACCGCCACGAAGAAGCTGACAATCGTCGCCGCGACCCACACGTTGGGCCCGGCCAGCCGCACACCGTAGGCCAGGACCACCATGCCAAGCGCCGCGCCCGCCAGCGACACCCGGTGCGGGCGGTAAGAAGCGATGGAAAAGACCGCCAGCGCGATCGCGAAGCTCGGGATCGAGTGATAGAAGCGCAGGTGCAGATATATGCCGGACGCGGCACAGACGATGAGCAGGACCGCCACCGGGAACCGGCGCCGCACGGCCAGCGGCAGGTGCGCGACCACCATCAGGGCGGCGCCCAGCGGGTCGGCCGGGCGCCAGTCCAGGCCCGCCTCGGGCGGGTGATACATCATGTAGACGGCCGTGACGGTCATGCACGAGGCCATCACGACGTCGATGAGCAGGGACGGGCGCAGTCGCACCCGCAGAAAGGTAACGCCCCGGCTGCCGCGTGTCATCGCATGCTGGTTGGCATGCGCCTACCACAGAAGTTGTAGTTTTTTGATCGCTCCCACCGGGTAGCTGTCTGATATGCACACCCCTGTCAGAGCGATCATTGCTGCAGCATCATTTGTCCTGGTCGGCGCGGCTTGCAGCGGCGGACCGCCGCTCGCCCAGCCGTCACCGACCTCCACGCCGAGCCCCACCGCGACGGCCACGGCCACCGCCGGACAGGTCGCCGCGTGCGCCGTCGGCAAGTGGACCAGCACCGAGGCCAAGGGCGGATCGATGGTCACCGGCGGGGGCGGCGTCGCGGTCGACATCGCCGCCAACGGCACGGTGACGATGGACTTCGCCAGCATGCAGCCGGCGACGTTCAGCGCGCGCGTGGCCAACACCGACTTCAAGGGCAAGTTCACCTACGGCGGCAAGGCGACCGGCACGGTCCGCATGACGGCCGCTTCGCCGTCAATGACGGTCGCTTCGCCGTCACCGTCGCCGGGGCTCACCACCCAGCAGGGCACGTGGGAGCCGGCCGGCCCGGTCGACTGGAGCACGCTGACCGTTACGCTCGACCTCACCTCGCCGGTGCAGGGACGGCCGCTGGACAGGCTGCCACTCAAGGACTATCTGGGTGACAAGGCCACATCGACCGGCGGCGTGGTCGACGCGGCGCCGATTCTCGGCAAGGGCACGTATAGCTGCGAGGGCACGACCCTCGTCATCACGCCCGAGGGCAACCGGGGCCTGGTCTGGACGCTGCGCAAGGCCTAACGGCGTAACGCCCGGCTTGGGGGCTTCGCCTGCGGAGCGAAGCAGAATGGCACGGAGAAGGCCCTTGCCGTCTAACGCCGCTTGATGTTTACGTCTCCGGCGCTGCCCGCGGTCACCAGGGTCCGCAGATCGCTGGGCAGCGTCTCGGAGACCTTCTGCCAGACGGAGCCCTGCGTCGCCTCGTCGACCACCTCGCACACCGCCCGCACGACGAAGGCCGCCTGCGGACCGTCCAAACCGGACCGCTCCGACACCCGGCGCACGAATTCGTCCAGGTCGAAGTGCTCGCCGGTGCCCAGCTCACCGAACATCTGGTACCGGCGGAGATGCTCGCCGACCTCGTGCGGCAGCTGCGCCGCGAGATTGCCCGCGAGGCCGTCCGGGATCCGCTGGCCGAGCGTCTCCAACACCGCCCGCGTGGCCCGCTCCGCCTGGCCCAGGTCTGCCAGGCGTGCCCGGTTCTGCACCTGGCCCAGGAAATCGTCGTATTTCATATTAAGGTGGTACCCGTTTGGGCCTGCATTACACGGGTATGCGCCTCTCATGGCCCAGATGGATTTGCTGGAGCTGCTTTCAGGCGTGGACTTCCCCGTCTCGCGCGAGGATCTCGTCCGCCTCGCGCAGGAGCGCGGTGCGGACAACGAGCTCATCGCGCTGCTCAAATCGCTTCCACCGCAACACTTCGACACCGCCGACCAACTCGACGAGGCGCTGTCACTGGCCCGCTGATGAACCGCTGATGAACACCGTGTTCGCCGATCGCACGGCCGCCGGCCAGGCCCTGGCCGACGTGGTCAGGGAGCACCTGCGCGCCCACGGGTGGGCCGACACGCCGTCTATCGTGCTCGCGCTGCCCCGCGGCGGCCTGCCCGTGGGCGCTCAGGTGGCCGCGGCCCTCGGGGCGCCGTTGGACGTGGTGGTCGCCCGCAAGATCGGCATGCCCGGCCATGAGGAGTTCGGCGTGGGCGCGGTCACCCCGGACGGCACGACCATCTTCCACCGGGACGTGCTCACCCGCTCCGGCCTGACCGAAAGCGACCTCGTGGGGCATGTGTCGCGCGAGCGCGCCGAGGCCAACCGCCGGCTGCGGCGCTACCGGGGCGACCGGCCGGCTCCCGACATCGCGGGCAAGACGGTGATCGTAGTCGATGATGGTCTCGCCACGGGTGTCACGGCGGCGGTCGCGCTGCGCGAGCTGCGCAGCCGCCGGCCCGGTTATCTGGTGTTCGCCGCGCCCGTGTGCTCCGACACGGGGATGGAGACGTTGCGCGAGCACGCCGACGCGGTGCTGTGTGCGCATGTGCCCGAGCGGTTCTGGGCCGTCGGCCAGTGGTACCAGGACTTCGCCCAGCTGAGCGACGCCGACGTGGAGGCAATCCTCGCGCAGGAGCCGTCACCTCCCATGCCCGCGACCATCATGCGGCCGGAAGACCCGCGCGGCGTGGTCATCTTCGCCCACGGCAGCGGGAGTTCCCGGCACAGCCCACGCAACCGGATGGTCGCGGGCCACTTGACGGAGGACGGCCATGTCACCGTGCTCATGGATCTGCTGACCCCCGACGAGGAGGAGCGGCGGTTCGACATCGAGTTGCTGGCCAGCCGGCTGGGCACGGCCATCGACTGGGCTCACCGCTCGTTCCCGGGCCTGCCGATCGGGCTGTTCGGCGCGAGCACCGGCGCGGCCGCCGCACTGGTCGCGGCCGCCGGCAAGCCCGTGCGTGCCATCGTTTCCCGCGGTGGGCGGCCCGACCTGGCCGGCGAGGCGCTTCGCGAGGTGACCGCGCCGACCCTGCTGATCGTCGGCGGCAACGACGACATCGTGATCCAGCTGAACGAGGCCGCAGCGCAGATCATGGGTGGCTGGGCGAAACTGGTCATCGTGCCGGGCGCGACCCACCTTTTCCCCGAGCCGGGCGCGCTGGAACAGGTCGCCGAGCTGGCGCGGGACTGGTTCGACCGACACATGAGCCCGGCCGGCGCTGCCCGCCGCTGACCTGGGTTTCGGCCTGGTCGTGCTGGGTAGCCAGGCGGCTGGGGGTGTTTCGTGATGACCGGACCTGGATGGCCCGACGACCTGTTCGCACGCTTCTTCGGCATGGGGCAGCGCCCTGTGTACCGGGTGGACCTGAGCCGCGTGATGAGTGCCGAAGCCAAGGAGCTCGTCGCCGACGCGGCCCGCCGGGCGGCCGAGCTCGGCGAGCGCGACCTGGACACCGACCACCTGCTGTGGTCGGCGCTGCAGCGCGACCAGCTGCGCGAGCTGGTCAGGCGGGCCGGGGCCGACCCGGAAGCGCTGCTGGCCCGGATGCCGCAGGCGTCGCCGACATCCCAGCCACCGCAGGAGGGCGCGGTGTCGCTGACGCCCGCCACGAAGCGGGCCCTGCTTGACGCACACCAGATTTCGCGCAGCATGGGCTCGTCATATCTCGGGCCGGAGCACCTCTTGATGGCGCTCGGGCTCAACCCCGAGTCGGGTGCCGGACGCATGCTTGGCGGGCGGATGCCGCAACCCGCGCAGCCCATGCAGAGCGCGACGCCCACGTTGGACCAGTACGGCATGGACCTCACCGACCTCGCCCGCGACGGGAAGATCGACCCGGTGGTGGGCCGGGCCGACGAGATCGAGCAGACCATCGAGGTGCTGTCGCGGCGCACGAAGAACAACCCGGTGCTCATCGGCGAGGCGGGCGTGGGCAAGACCGCGATCGTCGAAGGCATCGCGCAGCGCATCGTCGACGGCGACGTACCGCGCACGATCGCGGGCAAGCGCATGGTCCAGTTGGATCTGGCCGGGCTGGTGGCGGGCACGCGCTACCGGGGCGACTTCGAGGAGCGCATGAAGAAGGTGATGGACGAGATCCGCGAGCACGGCGACGAACTGATCGTGTTTTTGGACGAGCTGCACACGCTCGTCGGGGCCGGGGCGAGCGGGTCCGAGGGCGGCGCGATGGACGCGAGCAACATGCTCAAGCCCGCACTGGCGCGCGGGGAGTTGCGTATCGTCGGAGCGACCACTTTGGACGAATACCGGCGCAGCATCGAGAAGGACGCGGCGCTCGCGCGGCGGTTCCAGCCCATCTTCGTGCCCGAGCCGAGCGTCGAGGACACGGTCGAGATCCTGCGCGGGTTGCGCGATCGATATGAGGCGCACCATCAGGTCCGGTTCACCGACGAGGCGCTCGTTGCGGCGGCCGAGCTTTCCGACCGGTACCTCACAGAAAGGTTTTTGCCGGACAAGGCGATTGACCTGCTCGACCAGGCCGGGGCAAGGGTCAGGCTGCGCACCAAGACGCCGGCCAAGGATGTCAGGGAGCTGGAGCGGCAGCTGGAACAGTTGCAGCGGGACAAGGATCAGGCGGTCGCAAATGAGCAGTATGAGCGCGCGTCCGACCTGCGGGACAGAATAGCCGAGCTGCGCCGCCAGATCGGGCAGGTCGAAAACGGCGACTCGGCCGCGCCCGTGGTCGGCCCCGGCGAGATCGCCGAGGTGGTCGCGCGGATCACCGGCATCCCCGCCGCGCAGCTGTCCGAAGAGGAGCGTGAGCGGCTGCTCAAGCTCGAGTCCCGGCTGCACGAGCGGGTCATCGGGCAGGAGGAGGCGGTGCGCGCGGTGGCCGAGGCGGTCCGGCGCTCGCGGGCCGGGCTGGGCGACCCCGGCCGGCCCATCGGCACGTTCCTCTTCCTCGGGCCGACGGGCGTCGGCAAGACGGAGCTCGCGCGGGCGTTGGCCGAGGCGCTGTTCGGCGACGAGGAACGGATGGTGCGCCTGGACATGAGCGAGTTCCAGGAGCGGCACACGGTCAGCCGGCTGGTCGGCGCGCCGCCGGGATATGTCGGCTACGAGGAGGCCGGGCAGCTGACGGAGGCCGTGCGGCGGCGACCGTACGCGGTCGTGCTGCTGGACGAAATCGAGAAGGCGCATCAGGACGTGTTCAACATCCTGCTGCAGGTGTTCGACGACGGGCGGCTGACCGACAGCCAGGGCCGCACGGTCAGCTTCAAAAACACGGTGATCATCATGACCAGCAACATCGCGTCCGATCTGATCACCGGTGTTGCCCGGCCGGGGTTCACGTCCGAGCTCGACAACGACCAGAACGCACAGCTGATGCGGCGGCTGCAGGAGCACTTCCGGCCGGAGTTCCTCAACCGGATCGACGAGATCATCAGGTTCCGCCAGCTGGAGCAGCCGCAGCTGCGGCAGATCACGGAGCTCATGCTCGACGACACCCAGCGGCGGCTGCGCGGGCAGGACGTCACGGTACGGTTCACGCCAGCGGCGATCGACCTCATCGCGACGAGGGGCTACAGACCCGAGTACGGTGCCAGGCCGATGCGCCGGGTGATCCAACGTGACGTGGACACGGAGCTGTCGGCCATGCTGTTGCGCGGGAGCCTGTCCGCCGGTGACACGATCGTGGTCGATGCCGCGGATCAGGAGTTGACCTTTAAGGTGGAGGCCCGGGTCCACTAGACTCGGGCGGATGCGCCGACCTCCTCCGCAACGCTCCGGTAAAGCCGGCTCCTTCATCACCGCCGCGACACGCCGTCGCGCTGCGGGGTGATCCGATGCCTGTCGGGCTGTTCATCACCTGCGTCAACGACCTGATGTATCCACGCACGGGTCGCGCGGTGGTGTCCATTTTGGAGCGGCTCGGGGTCGAGGTCGACTTCCCTTTGGCGCAAACGTGTTGCGGGCAGATGCACACCAACTCCGGCTACGCCGGGCATCGGCTGACGGCACACTTCGGCGACGTGTTCGGCTCATACGAAGCCGTGGTGGCACCCAGTGGGTCGTGCGTGGCGCATCTGCGCTCGCACTATGCGCACGTTTATGAGCTGTCCGAGTTTTTGGTCGATGTGCTGGGGGTTGACGATGTGGGCGGGGTTTTCCCGCACCGGGTGACCTACCACCCCACGTGTCACGGTCTGCGCATGCTCGGGCTCGGCGACAAGCCGCTGCGCCTGCTGCGCAACGTCAAGGGCATCGAGCTGGTGCCGCTGCGCGGAGCCACGGAATGCTGTGGATTCGGCGGGACGTTCGCGCTGAAGAATTCGGAAGTGTCGACGGCGATGCTGGCCGACAAGTGCGCTGCGGTCCTCGCCACCGAAGCGGAATACGTGGCGGCGGCCGACAATTCGTGCCTCACTCACATCGGGGGTGGGCTGTCGCGCATCGGTGGGCCGCGGGCGATCCACTATGCCGAGATTTTGGCGGGTGCGTGATGGGTTTCGCGAAAGAGGCGCGCGTCAAGCTGCGCGACACGCAGCTGCGGGCCAACCTGCACAAGGCGACGCACACGATCCGCGACAAGCGGGCGCGGGTGGTCGCGGAAGTCCCGGACTGGGAGGAGTTGCGGGAGGCCGGGCGGGCCATCAAGGCCGAGACGATGGCACGGCTTCCGGAGTTGCTTGAGAAGTTCGAGGCCGCGGCGACGCGTGCGGGGGCACAGGTGCATTGGGCGCGCGATGCAGCCGAGGCGTGCTCGATCGTGGCCGGGCTGATCGACTCTGATGAGGTCGTCAAGGTGAAGTCGATGGCGACGCAGGAGATCGGTCTCAATGAAGCGCTTGAGGCGCAAGGGATACGGGCCATCGAGACCGATCTGGCCGAGCTCATCGTGCAGTTGGCGGGAGACAAGCCGTCGCACATCCTGGTTCCTGCGATCCACTACAACCGCGGGCAGATCCGCGACTTGTTCAACGACAGCATCGCCTCCGGCCTTTCCGATGAGCCTGCGGAGCTCGCGGGCGCGGCGCGAACCCATCTCCGGCAACAGTTTTTGAGCACGCGGGTGGGGATTTCGGGGGCCAACTTCGCCATCGCGGAAACGGGCACCCTGGTCGTGGTCGAATCCGAGGGCAACGGGCGGATGTGCCTGACCCTGCCGGACACCCTGATTTCCATTGTGGGGATCGAAAAACTGCTCCCACGGTTCTCGGATCTCGGTGTCTTCCTTCGCTTGCTGCCACGCTCATCGACCGGTGAGCGGATGAACCCTTACACGTCAATGTGGACCGGAGTCACGCCGGGCGACGGCCCGCAAACCGTCCACGTTGTCCTTGTGGACAACGGGCGCACCAACGTTTTGCGCGACCCGGTCGGGCGGCAGGCACTGCACTGCATCCGCTGCTCGGCATGCTTGAATGTCTGCCCGGTCTATGAGCGGGTGGGCGGGCATGCCTACGAGCACACCTATCCCGGCCCGATCGGCGCCATCCTCGCGCCCCAGCTGACCGGCAAGCACACCAGCCTCCCCTTCGCGTCCACGCTGTGCGGGGCGTGCTACGAGGTGTGTCCGGTGAAGATCAACATACCCGAGGTTTTGGTACACCTTCGTCAGCCCGCCATCCTGGAACGGCCTGCAATGAACACGCTCGCCGGTGTCATGGCACGCCCCCGCCTCTACGCGGCTTCCCTGCGCTTTGCCCGGCGCATGGCCTCGCTCATCAAACTTCGCCGTATGCCGTGGCCGCTGTCCAAGTGGACGGTCAGCCGCGACCTGCCCCGTCCCGAGCGGGAGACCTTCCGCGACTGGTGGACCCGAACCAGATAATCAGTTAAGTTGCCGGACCTGCTCATAACTGACCCGGTCCGCCGCGCCATGGGCTCGCACCTCCGCGTTGAGCAGCCTGCGGTCGAATTCCACAAGCGACTCGTCGGCTTCGAAAAAGAGCCGCTGTGACCCTCGTTTGAGTTGGTCTCGGATCAGCGCGGTCAAGCATGCCTTGCGCGCGGCCTTCTCATCCGTGGGGTCCCGGGCCTGGTAGATCACCGCTTCCACGGGAAGCTCCGCGATCCGATCGATGATGAAGGCACGCCTGCTATTCCGCTCGTTGTGGAAATGGAGGCGCCGCTGACGGGGCATCACCATGGAGTAGATGATTCGCCTGCTGGACGCCAGGCTGCCCGGCCGCAGGATCGCAGCAATCAGCAGGTAAATGTACGTCTAGTACTCGTCTACAAAGGTGTGGATGGGCAAGAGGGGTACTCCTATGCCGCCAAGAGATGAGGGACAGTGAGC
Organism: Allorhizocola rhizosphaerae; assembly: GCF_003426775.1. GTDB lineage: Bacteria > Actinomycetota > Actinomycetes > Mycobacteriales > Micromonosporaceae > Allorhizocola > Allorhizocola rhizosphaerae. The sequence goes on from NZ_QJUG01000065.1 coordinate 13,579, forward strand.
ACCTTACGTCGCTTTGGCGACCTAGTCGATTCGACGCGCCGGAGATCGGCGGGTGGTGGGGCGGTGGGTTAGGGTGTGGCCGTGGGAGCGCGGGACGAGATACTGGCGCGGATTCGGGCGGCCGGTGTGCCGGATGATGCGGCAACGGTTTCCGAGCCCGGCGCGCCCCGGCCCGGCGACGTCGAGCTGTTCGTCGCGCGGCTCGTCGACTACAAGGCCAACGTGGTCGTGTGCGGCCCGGCCGACATGGGCCAGGCCGTCGCCGAGGTGCTCGGCGACACCGGCACGCTGGTGACGCCGGATGGCGTGCCCGCCGCTTGGCTCGCAGACTTCCGCGGCACGATCGTCGAGGAGCCGGTGGAAATTACCGCACTCGACCAGCCCGGGGTGAGCGTGCTGACCGGATGCGCGGTGGCGATCGCGCAGACGGGCACGCTGGTGCTCGACGCCGGCCCGGGACAGGGCCGCCGGGCGCTGACCCTCGTGCCCGACCATCACGTGTGTGTCGTCCACAAACGACAGATCTTCGACGACGTGCCGGATGCCCTGGCGGCGTTGGAAAATCCGACGCGCCCGCTCACGCTCATCTCCGGCCCATCCGCCACGAGCGACATCGAGCTCAATCGCGTGGAGGGCGTGCACGGCCCGCGCCGGCTGGATGTGGTCATCGTTCTGGACTGAGCGTCCTTATTTGCATGCCTCCCATAGGATGCGGGGATCGCAAGAGGGAGGCATGCGAATGCAAAGATTCCATCGTGTACCAGTGGCAGCCGTGGCACTGGCCGTCCTGGCCATGTCCGTGCCGGCCACCGCGGCGTCCGCGGCACGGGAGACCGCCCCGGCTCTGGTCTGGGGCGAATGCCCACCGCCGGCGCTAGGCGAGATCGTCGACCCGCGCCAGGAGTGCGCCTCGCTGAACGTTCCCATGGACTATCGTCGCCCGCACGACCGGCAGATCACCGTGACGGTCTCGCGCATCCGGGCCGCCGATGCCGCACTTCGCCGCGGCATCCTGCTGCTGAACCCTGGCGGACCGGGCGGCTCGGGTCTCAACCTGCCCAGCTTCCTCGTCCGGACACTGCCCGCCGACGTCACCGCCCGCTATGACCTCATCGGATTCGATCCTCGCGGGGTCCGGCACAGCACACCGATCACGTGTGCCATTCCCGCAAACACCCCGCTTGACCTGTTACTGCCGTACCCAGCGCCGGACGGCTCCATCGCGCGCAACGTCGAGTTCGCACGTTCGGTCGCGGCGTCCTGCGCGGAGCAGACCGGTGCGCTCCTGCCGTACATCACCACCGCCAACACCGCCCGTGACATGGACCGCATCCGCGCCGCGCTCGGCGAACAGAAGCTGTCCTATCTCGGCTACTCTTACGGCAGCTATCTCGGAGCCGTCTACACCAGCCTGTTCACCCACCGCAGCGACCGCATAGTGCTCGACAGCGCGGTCAACCCGAACCGCATCTGGTACGACACCTGGCGCCTGTTCGGTCTGGGCACCACGCTTCGCCTGCCGGACTTCACCGCATGGGCGGCCAAGCGCAATGACACCTACGGGCTGGGCGCCACCCCGCAAGAGGTCAACGACTACTACTTCCGCACAGCGGCCGAGCTGGACCGCAATCCGATCCCGCTGCCGGATCTCCTGCTCAACGGCAATGTCCTGCGTGAGGTCACCCGCTCGCTGCTCTACGACGACCGGATGTTCCCCACGCTCGCTCAGTTCTGGCAGGCCGTCGGAACCCCGGGCGCTGCCACGGCCCTGCCGGGCCTTCAGGTGCCGGTAGACAACAGCATCGCCGTGCTCTACTCCGTCGCCTGCAATGACATCGCGTGGTCAACCGACGTGCAGATGTATGCCCGCAACACGCAGCTGAGCCGGCGCGTGTGGCCGGTCCTGGCCGGCATGCCGGCGAACCTCTGGCCATGCGCCTTCTGGCACCACCGGCCGATCGAGCCGCCGGTGACGATAGACGCCGACGGGCCGCGCAACGTCCTGGTGCTGCAGAACCTGCGCGACCCGGCCACACCGTGGATCGGCGGGGTCGGCATGCGCACCGCGCTGGGATCGAGGGCCGCGCTGGTCACGGTCGACGCCGGCGGGCACGGCATCTACGGCATCCGTTCGGGCCCCTGCGTCGACGCGATCGCCACGGAGTTCCTTGTCACCGGTGCCCTGCCCGAGCGCGACCGGTTCTGTGACGGGCCATCGCCCGAGGAGGTGAGCCCGGCGGCCACCGCCCCGATGCGGGTGCCGTCCTGGCCTCTCGGGCGCTGAGGTTGATTGAGGAGGCTGGTGCCGCGCGGCACCAGCCTCAGCTCGTGATGTCCTTGGCGCCGAACCGCGCCCACGCCGCCGCGCAGAACACGACGATGTAGGCGCCCGCGTGCAGCAGCCCGGCTCGCAGGTCGCTCCAGCCCACCGGGTCGCGCAGCAGGTCGCCGAAGTTCAGCCACAGGTGCGTGAGCAGATATGGGTGGATCGGCTCCAGCTCCGGGATGGCGTGCAGGATGAAGCTGCCCATCGTCAGGATCAGTGTCGCGATGGCCGCACCGATGGGCTGCTCGGTCAGCGAAGACACGAACAGCCCGATGGCGCCGACCGCGCACAGGCACACCGCGATGTAGCCGCACACGCCGAGCAAGCGGAGCAGGCCCTCGCCCATGGACACCTGGCGGCCGGACAGCAGCGTGGCCTCTCCCCCACCGAACAGCGCCAGCCCGATCACGACCCCGGTCACGGCGACCAAAAGCGTTGCGGTGACGGCGAACACGACTATGGCCGCGTATTTGACGGCGAGCAGGCGCGTGCGATGCACCGGTACCGTCAAAAGATAGCGGAGGGTACCGAGGTTGGCCTCACCGGCAATCGCATCGCCGGAGATGGTGGCCACGGCCAGCGGCAGGAACAACGGCAACTCGATGGCCAATGCCGCGAGCGCGACGAACATGCCGTTTTCGGTGATGGAGCTGATAAAGTCCGGCCCACCGCCCGGCCTGCCCGGTGGCGATGCCTTCACGGCGATGGCGATGATGACCGGCACGACCGCGAGCACGGCCAGGCCCGCCCAGTTGCGCCGCCGGCCGAAGATGAGCCACAGCTCGGAGGCCAGGAACCGGCTAGCCGCTGACATGGAAGCCCTCCCCGGTCAGGGACACGAACAGGTCCTCCAGATCGGGGGCCAGGACGCTGAACCCGCGCACCGGGACCCTGGCGTGGATCAGCGCCTCGACCACCTTTTCCGGTGCGAGATCGCCGAGCACACCCGTCGCGCGGTCCACCGCAGTGTCCACATCGGACAGCCCAAGCCGACGCAGCACGGCGGCGGCCTCGTCGGGCTGGGAGGTCTCGACCGCGGCGCGCGGAGCGACTCCCGCCCGCAGCTCGGCCAGGGGCGCTTGCGCCACAAGCTTGCCCAGGTGCATCACGCCGACGTGGGTGCAGATCTGCTCCACTTCGGACAGCAGGTGCGTGGACAGCAGCACGGTCGCGCCGTCGCGCGCCAAACTGCTGATGAGCGCTCGCACTTCGCGCGTCCCTTGCGGGTCGAGCCCGTTGGTCGGCTCGTCGAGGATCAGCAGATCGCGCGGTGACAGCAGGGTCGCCGCGAGCGCTAGCCGCTGCCGCATGCCCAGCGAATAGGCCCGATAGCGCTTGCGGGCGGCCGCCAGCAACCCGACACGCTCCAGTGCGGCATCGACACGCGCCCGTGCCGTGGACCGATCGGCCGTGCGGTCGGCTGCGTCCAGGCGCAACAGGTTGTCGCGCCCCGACAGGTACGTGTGGAATCCCGGCCCCTCGATCAAAGCGCCCACCCGCGGAAGCACCCTGCCCGCGCCTCGCGGCATCGGCTCACCCAGCATCGAATGCCGCCCGGCCGTGGGCCGGATCAGGCCGAGCAGCAACCGGATCGTCGTGGTCTTGCCGGAGCCGTTGGGGCCCAGAAAGCCATACACCGAGCCGGCCGGCACGGCCAGGTCGATCGAATCCACGGCCACCTGCCGCCCGAATCGCTTCGTCAACCCGAACGTCTCAACGGCAAACCCTGCCGATGCCTCCACGGCACGGCTCGCGGACATGCCGCTCACCCGGCCGGCTCCGGCGCGGCCCGCATGCGGCACACCCACCTCACCCACATCGGCTGCCCGGTCAAGCGGCACACCTGCCTCGTCGACGTCGACGACCACGCCCGGCGATGCGGGCATGGTCGTCGCACTCGCCTCGTCGGCTTCCGCGGGGCCGACAGCCGATCCACTCATGCGGCCGGCTTCGGCGGGGCCGCCGGGTCCGCTGCCTTGGGCTGGGCCGCCGGATCCGCCGCCACCTTGGCCAGTCGCTCGGCCGAAACGGCGCCGAACAGCAGGCGGCCGTCGTCGGTCAGCAGGGCGGTAAACAGGCTGCTGCCCAGCACTCGACCGCCGTCGACGCGCGGCAGCCGCCTCAGCAGCCGGCCGAGGTCGTCGCGCCCGTTGTGGTTGGCGCTCACCGGCACCTTGACCACCGCCACCGAGGCCCATCCGGACCCGACAACGGTCGTGGCGTCTTTGCCCTGTGCCGCAAAAGGCATGAGCAAAGGGACGCCCGGCAGGGCCGGCGTCGCCCGCTCGGTGACCTTCGCGCCCGCGGGTGGGGTGAAGTTGAACCAGCTCGCGTCGGGCCGGGCGAAGTCGACCGAGGTGAACCCGACCTCGAACGCCGGATCGGCCGCGCCCCGGGCCAGGATGCGCACGCGCAGCGGCACGAACTCGGCCGAGTCGAAGGCGATGCGGATCTGCCCGATCAGCGAGGCGGTGTCGCGCGGCGCGAGCACCAGCTCGTAGGCCGGCCGGCCCGCGACCCGCACGGACGCCGCAGTCGTGACCTCGGTGGACGGGCCGATCGCGGCGATCGCCATGGCCGCCGCCTGCTCGGGTGTCGTGGGCAGGGACGCCGGATCCGGGACGCGTTTGCGCTCCCGCTCGCCCTCCGGGAGCACCGCGTGGGTGACGGCTTTGTCGCGGCTCGACCACGTCCACACATCGCGCCCGTTGCTGATGATGCTGGTCTCGCTCAGCTCGCCGATCAGCGCGAGGCGCATGGAGCCGGGGCTGGAAAGCCACACCTTCAGCGTGTGCGAGCCGGCCAGCAGCGAACCGAAGTCCGACCCCGACGAGGACAGGCCGGGCAGCTCGGGCAGGCCGAGGTTGGCACGCACCGCGACGGTGCCGGACAACCCGTCGGGCCGCGCGGCCTGCGCGGCGGCCAGCAGTTGCTCGGCGGACATCGCGGGCAGCTCGGGACGGGCCAACGCGCTCACCGCGCGGACCGTGACCCCGGCCAGCGTCACCGCGATCGCGGCGCAGACCGGGACCAGCCAGCGGCGCCAGGTGGTAAAAGTCTTTGAGGTCATGGGGATTCCACCTCCACACACCATGGTGCCACACTCCGCCTGAAAGCCACCTGAAACTTCGCGCCACCTTCACACAACCCGCCCACTCCGGATTGGACAGGCTTATGCGCCATTGCCGCATGGCACCTTCAGCGATCGATAGCTTCGGCCATCTGCTTGATCGGTCCATCGAGCAGATGGCGGGCGCGCCGGCCGGGCCGGGGGATGCCGAGTTCAAGGCGCGCCAAAAGATTAGCCGGAAACCGCGATGGCCTCGATTTCCAGGAGCCAGTCCTCAGAGTAGATGTCCGTGATGATGACGGTCAGGGCGGGCGTGTGGTCGCCGAGGATTTCGGCGCGAATGCGGGAGTTGTCCTCGCGGTATTGCCGATCCGACAGATAGATGGTGACCTTGGCCAGGTTGCGCACGCCCATGCCCGCCTCCTCGAGCACCGCAAGCACATTGCGCCACGTGAGGCGGCACTGCGACTCGAAATCGGGTGGCAGCGGCGCATCCGAGGAGCCCCACGGCACCTGTCCGCTGACGAAGACGGTTTTGCGGGCGCCGGTCACGACCGTGCCGTGGGTGTAGTTGCCGGTCGCCTCGGGCAGGACAGCGGGGTTGAGGGCCTGGATCACTTGACCTCCATGACGGTGTAGTAGATGCATTCGACCGATCCGGGGTTGGCGAACGCGTGGGTGCAGTCGCCCGCGTAGTAGAGCGCGTCTCCAGCGCCGAGCTCATGCGGCACACCATCGAGCGTGACTGTCAGCCGACCATGCTCCACCGCGATGTATTCGCGTGAGCCGGGCGCGTGCGGGGCGAACTCTCCAATCACGACACCCGGCGGCACGGTCGTGCGGATGAACTCGAACTCGACGCCCGGCAGGTTGGGCGACAGGATGCGCCGCTGCCAACCGGCCTCGTCGGTGATGGCCCGCTGCGCCGCCGCGGGCACGGAGATGACGCGCGAAGGCTCGTCCTCCCCGATCAGCCGGGACACGGTGACGCCGAGCGCGGTCGCGAGGCGGGCCAGCACGAGCACCGTGGGCATCTTGGCGCCCCGCTCGATGTCGGAGATCATGCTCCGGCTGACGCCGCTGGCGGTCGACAACGCATCGAGGCTGAAGCGCCGGGAGAGACGCTGGGCACGCAGCCGCTCACCGAGCTGTTCAAGCACCCGGCCAACCTATCCGCTATAGCGGAATTCCGGCAAGCCCTTGACTCCCGGCTCGACCACGAACAACGCCCCGGCCAGCGGGGCGTCGCTTTCCAGCCGCGAGGTCGTGATGTACAGCCGATCCAGCGAGGGCCCGCCAAAAGTGCAGGCCGTCACCTTGCTGACCGGCAGCTCGACCCGCTCAACGAGCGCACCGGAAGGCGCGTAGCAGTGGACCGCGCTCCCGCCCCACAGGGCCACCCACACATTGCCCAACGCATCCACCGTCAGGCCGTCCGGGCTGTCCACCGAAACAAACGGGCGGCGGTTCACCAGCGAGCCCGCGACGTAGTCGAAGACGTCGATCCGGTTGGTCGGCGTGTCCACGTAGTAGGCACGATCCCCAAACCAGGCGAGCCCATTCGAGACGGTGACCCCGGTCACGACCACATCGACCGTGCGGTCCGGGTTGAGCCGATACAGCGCCCCCTCCCCCGGCCCGCCCATCGAACCGCAGTAGAACCGCCCGTCCGGGTCGCAACCGCCGTCGTTCATCCGCACATCCGGCACGGACCATAGGTCTCCGAGATAGGTGTCCGCTATCGCGAAGCCGCGCCGCTGGGCCATCACCATCGTGCCGTCGTCGCGCGGCCGGATCGCCGCGACCAGCTCCCCGACACCCATCCGGGAAACGCCACCGTCCGTCGAGGACAGCGACAGCACGTCCCCGGCGAACATGTCCACCCAGCGAAGCCCGCCCCAGGCGAGGGACCAGCATGGCCCCTCGCCGTGGTACGCGACGGGATCGGTTATCTGCACCGCCTTCATAGGCGACTATTGTGCCGGTTCACCCGACGGGGCCGGAAGCACGGTGCCGACCGCGACCGGCGTGCCGAAGTTCGGCGTGCCGTCCGCGTTCCAGGTGAACTTCTGCGCCCGCGTCGTGCGGTTCATGTCGCAGCCGCCGCTCGTCGAGTTGTTCGCGTGGTAGACGATCCAGTCCTCGGTCCCGTCCGGGGACTTGAAGAATCCGTTGTGGCCTGGGCCGTACACCCCGGCGGCATTGTTTCTTTGGAAGACGGGATTCGGCGACTTCACCCACGACCCGGAGTTCAGCGGATCGCCACCGTTGTACCGCAGGATGCCCATCTTGTACTCGGGCGTCGAGCAGTGGCTGGCGGAGAACACGATGAACGTCTGCCCGTTGCGCTGGATGACCTCGGTGCCCTCGTTCACGGCACCGCCGACCGTCTCCCACGAATACGTTGGCGTGGAAAGGATCCGGCGCGTGCCACTGGCCGTCCACGGGTTGGACATCGGCCGGATGAACGCCGGCTGGGATCCGTTGTAGAACGTGCCCAGCAGATACATCTGCCCGTTGAGCTGAAGGATGCTTCCGTCCAGCTCCCAGGTGTTGTTCTGCTGCGGGTCGAGCAACGAGGCCTTGAACGTGTACGGGCCCATCGGGTCCAGACCCGCGCTCTCCAGCACATGAATCCGTTGCGTGGGCAGGAAGTCTGACACGTTTCGCCCGGCGGTGAAGTACAGGTACCACCGGGTCCCGCTGGGCCCGCTGAGCAGATGGAACTCGGGCGCCCACATGTTGCAGCACGCGTTCGGGTGCTGGCTCAGGTTGTAGATGACCTGATCCGGAGCCGACGCCAGCCCGCGCAGCGTGGTCGCCCTTCGCATCGTGATGGTCGAGTTCCAGGTCGTCGTGGCCAGGTAGTAATACCCGTTGTAGTACTGCAGCCACGGGTCGGGCCCATGCAGCGACAGCGGGTTGGTGAACGTGTTGCCGCCACCGCCCCCATTCGTGAAGTTGGGCAGACGCCACACCCGGCTCGTTGCCGTGCTGCACGGCAGCTGCACCAGGCCCGTCCCCGAAGCGGACGACCCTCCATTCGGGACGATGCACTTGCCCGAGCTGACCGACTGGATGTTGAACGTCTTGTCCGTGCCGCTGATCGAAACCGGGTTCAGACGCCACTTCTGGTTGTTGCCGCCGTGGCAGCTCCACTGGATGACGGTGGCGTTGTCGGCGGTCGAATTGCCATACACGTCAACGCATCTGCCCGAGGTGGTGGGCGTGTTGATGGTGTACTGGTCGGCCGTGCCCGACACCGGGGTGAAGGTGAAGTTCATGCTGCAGGCGGCCTGAGTGAGCTGCGTGCCGTTGGTGGTCGAGTTGTTCGGCACGATCATGCAGTTGTTGCCGTTCTGGTTCACGGCGGTGGAGCTGAACGTGACGATCGCGGCCGCCGGTGACGCCGGCGTCACCGCCAGGCCGGCGGCCGAGACCACAAGGGTCACGGCCGCGGCGAGGAATCGGCGAGACATCAAAATCTCCTTAGCTCTCAGGCCTTGGTCCAGAGCTGATACGTCTGCGTGCCGCAGGTCGCGAGCACGAGCAGGGTGCCGTTGGCGGTCGCGCCATTGGCCGGCTGGACGCACTGTCCGCTCCCGACGTTGAACAGCGTGCCGTCGGTGCGCAGCTGCCATTGCTGGCTGGTGGCGGTGCCGCACGCGTTCAGCACGACGCGCCCGGTGTTGGCCTCAAGGCACTTTCCGAGGATCTGCAGCGCGGAGCCCGATTGCGTGATGACCTGGTTCGGGTTCGTGTGGCAGGTCCAGATGATCATCTGGGTGCCGTTGGCGGTGTTGCTGTTCGGATCGTCGAGGCACGTGCTGGACGCGTTGTTGCGCAGCCGGAACGTGGTCGGCGTCGGCCCACCGGGCCCGCGGATCAGGAAGTGGTTGTCGGCCACGTTGTAGTACTGCGCCAGGTAGCTGCCCGCGGGCGGGTTGGTGTGGTAGTAGTCGTCGTGCCCGCAGTCCAGCCGGTTGTCGTGCGCCCGGTCGGTGCACACCGTGCGGATGACCGTGTTCGCGTGGTCCTTGTAGCACATGACATCCCACTCGTCCTCGCAGTGGGCGTAGCCGGACGCGTTGGGGGCGTTGTTGTTGACCGCGCCGAGGGTGTGGCCGAGCTCGTGCGCCGCGACTCCCGCGCTCCAGCAGCCCGCGTCGGCGCGGGCGTACTCGGGTCCGCTGTTGGACCGGTTGTTGTCGCTCTTGCTGGTGTCGCCGGCGAACCCGCCTATTCCGCAGTAGACCCGGGACTCGGTGAACTGCAGGTACTTGCGGTCGGTGCGGGTGTAGCCCGCCGCGCGGACGGCGTTGAGCAGCGGGGCCCAGTCGTTGGCGTTGAGCGCCGAGTCGGAGATCTGCACGTCGCGGACCACCGGGCGGCACGCCCCGTTCACGGTCTCGGTAACGTAGCGGACCCGCCGCTCGCCGCCGGTCTCCCGCGCGCTCTCGTAGTAGATGGTGTCCACCTGCTCGGCGAGCGAGCGGAGCTGCTCCACGACCTGGCTGTAGCGGTTGGTGCTGCCGTGGATGTAGAGGACCTCGACGCGCTTGCCGCTGACGCCGTCGCCCTCGCAGACCGCCTGCAGCTGCGGGCCGTCGGCCGTGGCCGCGGTCAGCGGCACCGGGCGCTTCACGTCCAGGCCGGATCCCGGCGGAGGCGCATCCGGTCCGTGGGTGCACATCACAAAGTCAATACCCATTACCTGGTACCCGCCCGCGCACGGGCCGGTCTTCGAGATCGCGAGGCCGCGGTAGACGAGCCCGCGCGCCGGATCCTCTTTCGGCGCGCCTTGCACGGCGGCGTGGTCGTGGGAGTGGTCGTGACCGTCCACAGTGGCCGTCGGTGCGGCGGTGGCAGGCGCCGAGACCGATACCGCGGACGATGCGAGCAGGGCGAGGGCGAACACGGCCGATGCCGCGAGACGGATGCGGCGATGTCGGAGGGTGGACATGTGCGGCGTTCCTTTCGTTAGGACGGTGAACCGGCTGGCGGCGGCGAGCCGGGCGCAAGCCGCCGCCAACCGGGGTCGGCAACCCTTATAGGGCAGCGATTTCGCTCGCGCTCAGGGCGCGGCTGTAGATCCTGAAGTCGTCGATGGCTCCATCCAGATAGGGGTCACTGCCGCGGTGGGCAGCGCCGACGGCGCGTCGATCCGCTGCTCCCCGACAAACGGGGGCATCGAGGACAGGTTGGTGCTGCCGTAGGCGCCCGCGAGCAGGATCGGGCCCACCTTGACCGCCTGCACGCTCGCGTTGTCGGCAGTGGGCTCGCGGGTCAGCGCCATCGGCATGGAGATGTCGACGACGTCGCCGGCGGTCCGCGGAAACACGGACACACCGATGTCAGGGGCCGCGATTGCGGGCAGGCTTGGCAGGGTCGTGGCGGCCAGCGCGCCCGCCGAGGCCGCCAAGCGGACGGTCCTCCGGGAGACCGTAGGGTCCTTCATGAGGTCGTTCCTTTCCCAGAGGGTTTCAGGGGTGCCGGCGCCCGGAGCCCACACCTCTCCCCGCTGTCCGGGATTACGAACAGCGTCTGGCATGTGGTGGCACAGTAGGACTCACAATGATGCCTGTCAACTCCTGCAGCCGTTGACAACGGCTGTGCTGTAACGCAATCTTTGAATCCACTGGCGACAGTTGTTCGAAATATCGAACATCACGGACTTGTGAGGCACATAGATGAAGCCCCGCATCGGACTCTTCGGCATCATGCAAGAGCTCTACGATGAGATGATCCCCGGGATCACCGAGACCCAGGCGGCCTACGCCCGCGACGTGGCCGCCCATCTCAGCGATGTCGCCGAGATCGTGCCCGCGCCGCCGGTGCGCAACCGGGCCGACGCCGAGCAGGTCATGATGGACTTCGAGACGTCCAATCTGGACGGCGTCATCATCACGATGCTCACATATGGCCCGGCCATGCGGGTCGCGCGGCTGCTGTCGCAGTCCCGGCTGCCCATCTGCCTGGCCAACATCCAGCCACAGGCCGCCGTCACGGCCGCGTGGGACATGGCCGACATGACCTACAACCAGGGCATCCACGGCGCTCAGGACACGGCCAACGCGATGGTGCGGGCCGGCAAGCCGTTCCACGTGCTCACCGACGACTGGCGGTCCGACGGGTTCAAGGCCAACATCGCACGGTTCGCCCAGGCCGCGGCCGCCGTGACCCGGTGGCGCAAGCTCAAGGTGGGCATCTTCGGCTACGCGATGAACGACATGGGCGACATCCGGGTCGACGAGAACGCGTTGGTGCGCACGCTCGGGCCGGAAATCAGCTTCCTCGCGCCCGGTGACCTGTGGCGGCGCATGCAGTCGGTCGACGCCGCGGCCATCGCCGAGGTCGTCAAGTTCGAAGACGAGACCTTCGAGATCGACCCGCGATTGTCGGCCGAGGAGCGCGAAGACCACGTGCGCATGCAGCTGGCCATCGAATCGCTGCTCACCGAGCGGGGCTACGGCGCCTATTCCACCCACTTCGACGCCATCGGTGAGGACGGCCGGTTCAGCCGTTTGCCCCTCGCCGCCGCATCCTCACTCATGGCCAAGGGCTACGGTTACGGCGCCGAGGGCGACGCGCTCGCCGCGTGCATGGTGTCCGCCGGGCACGCCCTCATCGGCGACGCCCACTTCACCGAGATGTATGCGATGGACTTCCCCAGCGACTCGGTGCTCATGAGCCACATGGGCGAGGGCAACTGGCGCATCGCCCGGCGCGACGAGCCGGTGCGCCTTATCAAGCGCTCCCTGGGCATCGGCCGCCTCGACGACCCGCCGACATTCCTTTTCCGGTATGAGCCCGGCCCAGCGACACTCGCGTCCCTAGTGTCGCTGGGCGGGGAAAAATTCCGCATGGTGGTCGCGGAAGGCTCCAATTTGGACTCTCCCGTCCTGCCGGCGCTGGAGATGCCCTACGGCCAATTCCAGCCCCGCACCGGAATGCGAGACTGCATGAACGCCTGGCTGGCCGCCGGCGGCACCCACCACATGGTCATGAACCTCGGCCACCACGCCGCCCTCTGGAAGGTCTTCTGCGCCCTCAACAACATCGAATACGTCGAGGTCTGAGCCCTTCCCCCAAGACGTGGCCCCGGGACCCGGCGAGGAGTCCCGGGGCCACACCAATTCAGGCGACCTTCAACTGCTCGTCGCCGAAGTCCGCAATGAGCCTCGGCATGCCGCGCCCAGCGCGTTCAAGCCATCATTGATCCACGCCCGCACGCTCAATCAGGCCGGTTGCTTGATGCTTTCGATGATCCGGGCGAAGCCTTCCGCTCCGTGGCCCGCGTCGATTTGGCGTTGGATGAGCCGCTGGACCATGGCGACCACCTCGGTGCTGATGCCCTGATCGGCACTGGCGGCCAGGAGGTTGCCGAGGCTGGAGAATTCCAGGCTCTGTTGCCCTTCGACGGTGTAGTCCCCGCCGTCGATGACCGCCGCGAACTCTTGGAACGCGTCGAGGTACGCGACCCCGGCACGGGCGGCCCACGCGGCCAACTCCCGCGACTGGGCCGGTGAGGTCGTGGTCACATTGATCAGCGTTCGTCCCGCCAGCTCGCCCAAGAGCGGGTCAAGCACCTCGTGGACCGACGCGTGGTCCAGCAGGCAGGCGATCACCACCCTGCCGGCCCGGACCGCGCCACCCGCCGTGGCGGCGGCTTTCGCGCCGTGCGCCACGAGGGCGTCCGCCCTGCCCGGTGAGCGGTTCCAGACTGTTGTCTCGTATCCGGCCTTCACCAGGGCACCCGCCAGCGCGCTTCCCATCGCCCCCAGCCCGAGCACGCTCACCCGGACACCGTTGTCGGCTGCCATCTTGTCGCTCCTTCTCGGTCTTCGTCGTCGCTTGCCTAGATCCTCCCCGCGTCACCGAGAAGATGCTCACTCAGCATCTACGGGAGATGGAGGAGGACGGGCTCGTGCACCGTGAGGTGTACCGCGAGGTGCCGCCGAAGGTCGAATACTCCCTCACGGAGCACGGCGTCTCGCTCAATGCCGCGCTGGCCGCGTTGGGCGATTGGGGCACCGAACGCATGCGCCGGATCGGTGCCGAGAAGGTGCTGCAGGCTCGTTAGAGTGCACGGGTGGATCTGGTGTGGGATGTGGAGCCGGCGAGCTGGTCGGCCGACGGTGACACGTGGACGGTGACGGCGGCGGCGGGGACCGATTGCTTCATCGACCCGGCGGGGACGACGACTGTCCTGAATGGAGCGCGGGCGCTGATAATCGCGCCGGATGGGCCGTGGCAATTTTGGGCGCGAGTGTCGGTCGAATTCAAGGGAATGTACGACGCGGGCGTGCTCATGCTCTGGGCCGACGACCGCCGCTGGGCGAAGCTGTGCTTCGAGCGTTCCCCGCAGGGCGCGCCGATGGTGGTCAGCGTCATCACGCGTGACGTGTCCGACGACGCCAACGCCTGGGTGGTCGACTCCAACACGACCTGGCTGCGGATCAGTCATCTGGGCGACGGCGTCTACGCCTTCCACGCGGGCGATGACGGCGTCCGCTGGGAGTTCGTGCGCTACTTCCACCTGGGCCCCGCCAAAGTCGGGATCGAGGTGCAGGCGCCGGTTGGCGAAGGCTGCACCGCAACCTTCGCCAACCTCACGCTCGTGTCCGAGCGCCTGTCAGACCTGCGTGACGGCTCCTAAGTCGCCGTCGCGAACGCCTTGACTTCAAGCAATCCGACCGAGAGCCCGGACGCACTCGTCAACACCACCCGCAGCCGGGTCGTGTTGACGGACGTGAAGGTGACGTTGTTGTACTGGTTGGCGGCCACGGGATATCCGCTCGCTCCCGCGACATCGACATAGGCGCTGCCGTTCCAGTACTGCAGCTTCCACGAGGCGGGCAGGTCGATGCCCTGGTCGTCGTCGAAGAAGTACACCTGTGCCCGGGTCACCGACTGGTTCGACGACCACTGCAGCTCGGCCCACTGCTCGCCCTGCTCCGGCCACGTGCCCCAGCGGTTGCCCTGGTTGGTGCCGCCGAAGTTGGAGCTCGTCGGCTCGTCGCCGTTGTTGATGGCCCCGCAGCTCTCCCACGACGAGGTGTAGGAGCATGCGGGCGTCGCCGACAGCGCGAGGTTGGGGTTCGGCTGGGGCGGCTCGCCACCCCTGTTGAACATCTTGATTTCGGTGAGCCCGACCTTCGAGCTGCCGGCGTTGGTCGCCAGCACCCGCACCCGCTGCGTCTGCACGGGTGTGAACTGCACCTTGTTGAAGTTGCCCGCGGGCGTGGCCGGGTTCTTCACCTGGTTGGAGACCTGAACCCAGCTGCTGCCGTTCCAATATTGGATGTTGTACGACGACGGCGCGCGATAGGTGGCCGACTGCGGCCGGCTGTCCCTGAAGTACAGCCACACCTCGTTCACCGTCTGCGTGGTGCCGAAGTTGACTTCGTACCAATCCTGGGCGTTGGGCGATCCGCCCGCGCCCCAGAACGGCTCGTTGATCGGGAATCCGTCGGCGGCCGCCGCGACCGACGTGCCTGACGCGGTGTGCGACGCGGTCCGGGTCGAACCCGCGACCAGGTTGGCCGGCGGGTTGGCCTGCAGGTCGACGCCCGCCTTGGCCAGCATGTCGGTCATGCGGGCGCTGTTTTGCACGACCTGGGTCGGCGACTGCATGCCCGGTGTGGAGGTGCTGAAGTTGACCGTCGCGGACGTCGTGACCGCGCCCGTGGCCGGGTTGTACGTCATGGGCACCAACTGGTTGATGGTGGCCCGCCTCGTACCGTTGAGGTAAATCGAATATCCCTCAGGCACGCCGCTGTAGCGGACGACACCGTCGGCCGGGTTGTCCCACACGATCGTGAGATCGGCGTTGCGGTAGCGCAGGTTGTTGATCGTGAAGTGGGACCATCCGATGTTGATCGGGTTGAGTTCGACCTGTGCGTCGTTGCGCGGCCGCAGCCCGGCGACGTCCTCGATGATGGTCCAGTTGCTGCTGCCCAGGATGTTGTGGTGGATCCAGGACCGGTACTGGATGGAGCTTCCGTTCCAATCGGCCCAGAATTCGTTCGCGTCCGGCCACTGCGTGTTGCCGCCGACGTATTGCGCCCAGACGTTCCAGTAGAGCAGCTTCTTGTACCACTCCGTGTTGATCCACTGGTTGGGATAGTTGCGCAGCACGCTCGACAGAAGTCTGAATTGGACAGTCGAGTTGATCGTGGAGAAGTTGTTGCTTCCGGTGCCCGACGCCGCCTTGTCCCGCTGGTTCGCGGTGTAGAACGGGAAGATCGGGTATTCGGCGGGGTCGTCGAACAACCGCAGGGCTTCTTTGTATTGCGTGGTATTGGGAATCGCCCCGACCGCGAAGGGATAGTAGTTGTTGATTTCCTTCCACGGCACGTGCTCGTTGCTCGACACGTGCCGGTGCTCGAACAGCCGCCGGTTCGGGTTCCACAGCACGCTCACCAGAGCGTTCTGGATCTGCGTGGCGAGCTGGTTCATCTCGTTGGCCTTGGCCGTGTTGCCGACCGCCGCGTAGGCCTGTGCCGCCGCCAGCGCCCCGCTGTACTGGTACGCACCCTCGGCACGGTCCAGCCAGCCGGAGCGCCAGTGGAACGACACCGCGTCGGCGTCATTGCCCGTCAACGCTCCCCAGTCGTACTCGATTACCCTATCGCCATCGTGGTCGTAAAACGACAGCTGGCCCTTGACATCACCCTCGGCGTATTTGGCGAGGTTGCCCGCGATGGCCGGCTGTCCGCCGTGGATCTGATAGCTCTTCCACGCCGCCTCGGCCAGATACTGGGTGTACGAGTTGGACCAGTTCTCCGGGTCGCCGGGGTTGTCGACGAACCGCGCTCCCCTGGACACCTGCCCGACGCTGAGCCATGGCCCGTACCCGTAAATCGGGTTTCTCAGGTATTTCAAGTCGTCCACATGCATGGGCTGTGTCAGCACGATGGCGTTGTTGTACCCGAGTGCCCCCTCGACCGACGTCGGGAACTGGAAGTTCTGCCCCGGGATGTTGGCGTCGAGGTGGTTGAACCGCATGAGCCACCAGCGGTAGTAGATGTTCTTCTTGATCGGCAGGTCGGGCACGTCGATGTAGGGCACGTTCTGCGCCCACCACAGGTTGTATGCCCGCACGTGGGTCTGGAACGCCTGCGCGTCCGTGTAGCCCTTGTAGTTGTTGTACTCCGTGAGCGACTCGGGGATCTCGTTGGCGACGAAACCCATGACCACCTTGGCGGTAACGGTCTGCCCGGCCGCGATGGTGACCGACCGGTTCAGGCCTCCGCTTGAGACGGAGAAGCCCTGCCCGGACAGGCGCGGAAACAGCGTGGTCAAGTTGTTGTACGCGTTGACCTGCCCGGTGAGCTCGTCGCCCGACCCCGATGTGGCGTAGGGCGAGGTCGCCCGCAGCTGCAGGGTGGTCGACGACGAACCGTTGTTCCTGATCGAAACGTTCGTCACGGCAACGTTGTTGTCCGTGATGAACTTCGTGACGTTGGCGGTCAGCGAGCCGCTGGTATGGACGCTGCGCCAGTGCGAGGGCGCCTGCCAGCGCTGGCTGGCCTGCTCGGTCCAGGTGCCCGGGGTGATCGCGATCGAGTAGGCGCTCTGGTTGTTGATGCTCTCCCAGTAGGCGACCTGCCCGCCGAAGCCGATGACCGACGGGGTGTGGGTCTTCATGAACAGCGCCCGGCCGCGGGTCATCAGCCAGGTGCCGGCCGGGTCGTTGCCGGGCCGGGCGAGCAGCCGGTCCATCCAGAAGTCGGTGCCCCCGCTCTCGGCATCGTAGATGGCCTGCATCATGTTTCCGGTGGTGTACCCGACCGGTGGCTGCGGGATGGCCGGCCCGTTGAAGGTCGGATAGCCGATGGTCTGCGCGGCTGACGAGGGCACGCTCTGCGCGAGCGCGGCCCCGCCAACCATGACGAGACTCAACGCCGACGCGAGCCATCGCCGCCGGCGCGTGTGGATCAGCATCGCTTCGCTCCCAAGGGATTCGAGGGACGGTTGGAGTAGCGACGTACGGACGCCTCGCCCGGCAAGTTCGAAATTTCGAACGACGTCCGTCAATCTGGACTAAGATTCCATCGTTACGCGCCCGTTGTCAACGGCACCCAGACGCGCATGGTGCTCGGGCCTCGGTTGGCCCAACTGTGGTACGGCACAAGAGTTGTCACGCCGTCGGCGACGGTGGTCTCGGCGCAGTAGACCAGAGGGCCACGCTCGACCGCGACACAACCGCGGACGGCCTCGATCCTCGGGTCGGCCTCGACCAGCCTCAGCGAAACCGGCAACTCCAGCACGGCCGAGTCGCCCGGCCGCCATCGCTTGCGCTGTCTTTGATAACCCGATCCCGGAACACGCAGCTTCAGCTCCCACTCCCGCGCGGGCGTCTCGACGACGGTCACCGTGACCCGCCCGTCCCACGGATAGGCCGTCTCGACCCGCAGCTCGATGTCGCCGGCCCGCACCACGCCCGGTGCGTACTGGTGAATCTGCACACCGTCGTCAGTGGACGTTGCCAGATAGCACGCGAGCGACGCGAACGTGCGCGCCAGGTTGGTCGGGCAGCACGACACCTCGAACCACGGCGCCCGCTGCCCGGCCACCTCGAACCGGCCCGAGTCCCGACCCGACCAGCCCAGCGGGTTGGCGTAGAAGAACGAGCGGCAGTCGGCCGACGGCGACGCCGCGACCACGTTGTACAGCGTGCGCTCGATGACATCCGCCCACCTGTGCGAACCGGTCGCCAGCAGCAGGCGCCACGCCAGCATCACCGACGCGATCCCGGCGCAGGTCTCCGAGTATGCCCCCTCGGGTGGGAGCTCGAAGTCCTCGCCGAACGACTCGTCGGCCCGGCGCGACCCCATCCCTCCGGTGATGTAGGTGCGCCGCTCCAGCGTGCGATCGTACTGCTCGATGATCGTCTTGAGCAGGACCGAGTCGCCCGTCTCCACCGCCACGTCGACCGCGCCGCACGCCAGGTACAGCTCGCGCACGGCGTGGCCGGCGAACACCCGGCGCTCCCGCACGGGCATGTCGTCCTGGAAGTATGCCCGCCCGAACGCGATGTCGCCCAACAGTTTCGACCCGCGCCGGTCCACAAACGACTTCGCCTGGTCCAGGTATTTCGACGAACCCGTGACCCGATACAACTCCACGAGCGCCATCTCGATCCCGGGATGCCCGCAGTACCGCTCGAACCCGACGACGTGATCGGCCGCCCTGATCGCGATCTCGACGAGTGAAGACCCGCCACTGCGCGCCCCGGCCACCCCCGCCTGGATCAGGTGCCCGTAGCAGTACAGCTCGTGCCCCCACTCCAGATCGGTGTAGCGGGCGTCCTTGAATCTGGTGTTGAGGTAGCCGTCGGGCTGCTGTGCTCCCTTCACCACGCGTGCCACTTCGTCGAGGCGTGAATGCGACGCCCAAGCCATCGCCTCAAGCGTCTTGTACACCTCGGAATCGGCGAACTCCCGCCCGCGCCCGCCGAAGTCGCGGAAGTTCTGGATCCAGCCCTCGCGCTCCAACGATTCCAAACAATGCTCAATCACCACGTTCGCGTCGCGAGCGGCCCAGAACCCACCCTCGACGGTGGCGGAGGCCGGCCGCAGCGCGCCCGTGGAAGGCAAGACCGGCGTCCTCATCCCTTCAGCGCTCCGGACATGAAGCCCCGCACATAGCTGCGTTGCAGGAACAGGAAGAGCAGCACGCACGGTACCGCCATGAACATGACACCGGCCTCAAGCGCCGCATAGTCGATCGACCCGAACGTCGCGGTGCGCATGTTCACCACCGCGAGCGTCAGCGTGAACTGATCGGTCGAGTTGAGCAGGATCAGTGGCGCGAAGAATTCGTTCCACGAGGTGAGGAACGCGAACAGGCCGACCGTGATGAGGCCGGGCCGCACCGCGTGCAGCATCACGCGGGTCAGCACGCCGAAGCTGTTGCACCCGTCGATGAGCGCCGACTCCTCCAGCTCCTTCGGCACCGCCTCGAACGAATTGCGCATCATAAATATCGAGAACGGTAGCTGGAACATGATGAGCACGAGACCCAAGCCCAGCAACGAATCCTGCAGTCCCATCCAGCCCAGCAACACATAAAGCGCGATCAAAATAGTCGCATAGGGCACCATCAAAATCGCGAGTGTCACCAGGAACAGCAGATCCCGGCCCGGGAACCGGAACCGGCCGAACGCGTATCCGCCCAGCGTCGAGATGAGCAGCGTGCCGCCCACCGTGATCAGGCACACCAGCACGCTGTTGACCACGTGATAGGGCCGGATGCCGTTGTCGGACGTGAACAGCCGCCCGTAGTTTTCCAGGCCGAACCCGCTCTCCGTGGACACGGAGGCGTACCCGCTCCACAAAAGGGGAAACAGGAACAGGATCGCCAGCGCCGCGCCCGTGGTGTAGTAGCCTGCCCGCGCCATCATGCGCCCCTCCTCGACCGCAGGACACCGAACTGGATCACGTTGAACACGACAAGCACGCCCAGCAGCACCACGGACAGCGCCGCCGCCGCGCCGAGATCGAGCCGGATGAACGCCTCGCGGTAGATCACCATGACCAGCGACGTGGTGCTGTTGTCCGGCCCGCCCCGGGTCAGGATCCAGAACTGGTCGAACGCCAGCAGCGACCCCGCGATCATCAGGGTCAGCACGAGCGCGATGGTCGGCCGCATCAACGGCACGGTGATCCGCCGGAAAATCTGGAACCGGGTGGCACCGTCAATGCGAGCGGCCTCGTACAGCTCGGTCGGGATGGCCTGCAGCCCGGTCAGCATGATGAGCATGTTGAACCCGGCGAACCGCCACAGCACCAGCACGACCGCCGACCCGAGCGCCAGAGAGGGGCTCCCGCTGGTCCACGAGATGTATTCGTCGGTCTTGAACGGCCCGATCTCCTGCGACAGCAGCCCGAGGAACAGCAGCGACGCGCTGGCGAACCCCACCGCCACGGGCAGGAAGAACGCCGTGCGCAGCAGTCCGACCCCGCGCCGCTGGTGCTGCACGAGCAGCGCGAGTCCAAACGCGACAGCGAACAGCAGCACGGTGATGATGACGGTGTACTTCACCGTGAACCACGCCGCGTCCGCGATGAGCTCGTTGTCGGCCATCGCCGTGAAGTTCTCCGGCGCGTTGATCTCCGGGAGGCCGAGCAGCGGCCAGTCGTGCAGCGACATCCAGCCCACCAGGAGCAGGGGGACGATGAAGAACACGCCGACGATGAGTGCGGTTGGCGCGGCGTATGCCGCGCCAACCCATCCCGCCCGGCGGCTGCGAGAGGAGGTCACTGTCACAGTGACTCCAGGCACTGCCCGGCGGCACCGAGGCGAGAGCGCCGCGGCCATGAAATAGAGCGTCGTGCCATCTCAGCTCTTTTGGAGCGAGGCCGTGAGCTTCGCCGCGCCGTCGTCGAGCGCCTTCTTGGCGTCCGGCCCGAAGAACGCCCCGCGGAACGTGGCGATCCACGGACTCTGCGGGTCGTTGTAGGTGGCGTTAAAGTTCTTCGCGTACGGCGTGCGGCCCTTCGCGACCAGGTTGTTGATGGTCACGATGCGCGGGTCGGCCGACGAGTACTTGTTGGCGGCCAGGTCCGTGCGGAACGGGATGCCCTTGTTCTTCGCGACGACCTCGACCTGCGCCTCGTCGCCCATGGTCCACTGCAGGAAGTCCCATGCCTGCGCGGCCTTGGTGCTCGTGGCGCCGATGCCCATGCTGTCGCCGCCGATGAAGGTGGACTCGCCGCCGCTGATCCCCGTGATCGGGGCGACGCCCATCTTGACGCCCTTCTCCTCGATCAGTCCGAGCCAGACGGACGGCCCGGGGGCGATGCCGATATTGCCGCCCTGCAGCGCGCCCAGCCACGTGGGGCCGGCCTCGTCCTTGGCGGCCGGAGCGGCCACACCCTCGTCGTAAAGCTTGCGGTACAGGGCGAAGACGTCGGCCATCTCCTTGCTGTTGACCGTGCTCTTCGTGCCCTCCTTGTCCATCACCTCGCCGCCCGCGGCCCAGACCGAGGGCCAGAGCGTGAAGACGTTGCAGCCGCCGCAGTTGCCGCCGAAATACGTGCCGTTGACGTCGCCGCCCAGCGCGTCAATCTTGCGGGCGTGATCGGCGAACTCGTTGAGGTTCTTGGGCGGCTTGCTCGGGTCGAGCCCCGCCTTGGTGTAGAGGTCGATGCTGTAGAGCATCACCGACATGTCGATGGTGTGCGGAACGGCATAGTTCTTGTTCTTCCACACGGCGTTGTCCAGGTGCGCCTTTGCCAGCTTGTCCTTGAACGGCAGGGCGTTGACCCGGTCGGTGATGTCGAGCCACAGGTTCTCCGACGCGTACTGCGGCGCGAAGACCACGTCGCTGGCGAACAGGTCCGGCAGCGCGCGGGCGCCCGCCGCCGAGGCCAGCTTGGCCGGATATTCCTCGTTGGGATAGGCCGTGACCTGCACCTTGTTTTTGTGGGTCGCGTTGTATGCGTCGGCGAACTTCTTGGAAACACCCTCGGTCGCGGCCCTCGTCCACAGGGTGAGGGTCGCGCCGTCGTCCACCGCCAGCGCGGCGGGCGTGTTTGTCTTGCCCTCGCTGCATGCTGCCATCCCGAGGACGAGAGCGGCACTGGCCAGCACGGCCAACATTGCCCGCTGAGGCGATGTTCCTCGCACGGGAGCTCCTCCTTCTCCAGTTTTCACGCTCAGGGCCGGCAGAGCAGGGCCGTCGGGGTGGTGCAGCGAGGATGTGAGGGTCCGCTCTCGTGCCCTGAGTTGGATGAGTGGGAGCGTGCCACCTATCTGATAAGTCAGCAAGCCTCACGCCGGTAACAGGCATGTAACGTCCGATTTGGGCATGCGACGTGTCAGACAACATTTGCCGATCGCGGCAGAGATGTTGCATGATGCTGCGCATGAAAACCGGCGTCACCCCGACCGTCTCGGAAGCCCTTGAGCACATGGTGGGCGACCTCGAGCCGGGTTCGGAGCTGCCGTCGGAGGCAGAGATCGCCAGCGGGCTGGGGGTCAGCCGGCTCACCGTGCGCGAGGCGATCAAAGGCTTGCAGGCGCGCGGCCTGGTCGACATGCGCAAGGGGCGGCGGCCGACGGTGGCGTTCCCCAACGCCCGCCCGATCGGCGACTTCTTCACCGCGATGATCCGGCGTGACCCGCGGCAACTGCTCGACCTGATCGAGGTGCGGCTCGCGCTGGAGGTGCAGACCGCGACGCTCGCCGCGACCCGGGCCAGCCGGGCCTCCATCGACGCGATGGAGCTCGCGCTGGAAGACATGCGCCGCAACAGTTCCGACTCCGATCCCGACGCCATCCACGCCGCCGACATCAGGTTCCACGCCGCGCTCGCGGCCGCCAGCGGCAACCAGCTGCTGTCGTTCCTGATCGAGGCGATGGAGGCGCCGCTGCACACCAGCCGCCTGCAAAGCCTGCGCGGCCACATCGTGCGGGGCGGGACGGTCGGCGATGTCATCGAGCAACACGAGCGCATCCTGCAGCGAGTCATCAAGCGCGACGCCAAGGGCGCCGGTGCCGCGATGAAGGAGCATCTCGCCCAAACCGCCCGCGACCTGCGCGCCGCCCTCTCGACTTTTTAGGGGTACCAGTGAGAGTCATCGACGTCACCACGCACACGGTCGGCACGCCCTGGCGCGAGCTCAACTTCGTCGAGCTGACCACCGATACGGGCCTGCGCGGCGTGGGCGAGGCCCGCATGGTCAACAAGACCGACACGCTGGTCGCGTGCATCAACGAGATCGGCGGGCGATACGTGCTCGGCATGGATCCGTTCGACGTGGAGCGGCTGCAATGGCGGGTGCACTGGGAGGATTACGCGCGCGCCGGTGAGGTCACGCAGACCGCGCTGGCCTGCTTCGACCAGGCGTGCCACGACCTCATGGGGCAGGAGCTCGGGGTGCCGGTGTGGAAGCTGCTTGGCGGGCAGTTCCGGCAGCGCGTGCCGTCCTATGCCAACGGGTGGTACCAAGGGGATCGCAACCCCGAATCCTTTGCCACCATGGTGAAAAACGTGGTCGGGCGGGGCTACCGGGCGCTGAAGGTCGACCCGTTCGGCGCCGCCACGGCCGAGTTGTCGCAGGCCCAGTTGCAGCTGTCGGCCGACATCATCGGCGCGATCCGGGCCGAGGTCGGGCCGGACGTGCAAATCATGATCGAGATGCACGGGCGGTTCACGGCCGCGACCGCTCTGCGCGTTGCCGAGGCGCTGGAACAGTACCGTCCAGAGTGGATAGAAGAGCCCGTGCCGCCGTATTACCCCGCGGCGATGAAGCAGGTGCGGGCCGGCACCAACCTGGCGATCGCCACCGGCGAGCGGGCACACACCCTGGCCGATTTCCGGGAGTTCTTCGAGCAGGGCACGGTCGACTTCGTCCAGGCCGATCTCACCCACTTCGGCGGGTTCACCGGCATGCGCAAGCTTGCGGGCTGGGCCGAGGCCTACGGCTTGCTGATGGCCCCGCACAATGTGACCGGCCCGGTCGGCACGGCCGCCAACCTGCACTTCGCGATCGCCTGCGGCAACTACAAAATCCTGGAGCACTTCAACGACTTCGCCGACCCGTGGGTGTTCGACCTCGTCGAGGGCGCGCCTGCGGTCGACCCGGCCGACGGCTGCTTCGCGCTGCCCACCGCGCCGGGTCTCGGTGTGCGCCTCAACCACGAGGCCATCGCGGCACGCCCGCGCACCCGGGTGCACTTCAACCTGATGGCCGAGGGCTGGGAAACCCGCGCGGCCGCGCCCATGCCCCCCGTGGAGTGAATCGCCGCCCGCGCTAGCCCCAAGGCCGTGTAGATAAGGCATCGTTCGCCCTGTCAAGGACTGGGCGGGGGCAGGATGTCGATGTTGAGGGTGGCCTTGTAGCTGGTGCGGTTGACGTTCGGGCCGCGGGCTTGGTATTTGGAGATGGCGCGTTT
>NZ_QJUG01000066.1 GCF_003426775.1 Allorhizocola rhizosphaerae
GTGCACCCTGGGTGCACCGCGGCGCACAAGGCGATCGATTTGCCGGAAACATGAGCAATATTGATGAGAAATTATCAGGTGTTTTGAGACCATAGGCCTGATATGCTGGGAAAAGATTCTCATTCGATCCCAGTATCGCCCACCATCTATATGACGAGCACAAAGACCAGTCCTTGGAGATCAAGAATAGGTCCTTGTGATCTTAAGTCTAGATCATGAGTTGCGTATGAGTGATCACTTAGTTCCCGGGCATCTGCGGGCCACCGCCCGCCGACCGGAGCCTATGCACAGAGCCAAATCCTGAAGCCTCCTGCGCCACGGCAGCGTCCACGAAGCCTTCGGCATACCCTTCCCGCTTGGCCATGAACTCGACAACCTGCACGACCGTGGCCTCCAGCGCCGTGATCCGCTCCTCCTGGCTGGCCACGATCCCAGCGAGCTTGGCGACGCCCTCCACGGAAGCCTGGAGCGTGCCCAGGAACCCGCCGAAGATCAGAATGATCCCGGTAGCGCTGGTCGGGATCATGACGAAGATGTAGCGCTGGGCCAGACCTCCCTGCTGTGTCCACCAGATCGCAGTCACGATGCCGAGGACCGCAAAGCTCCAATTCCTGCACCGAAAGAAGTTCCGGCTCACCGTTGTTCACGTCTCCCCCGCCAGCGCGACATAGGCTAGGCCGCATCTGACCTATTCGATGTAGTTGATGTGGATGTTGGTAGACATCTCTGCGCCCCGCGCGAGCGCGGCGGACGGCAGCCCAAGAGGATGCGCTCCTATCCATGGCGGCGGCGGTGCTTCCCGCGACCACGCCGAGCAGATGAGCGCGGCTACAGTGAACGTGAATCCGGCATCGCTGCGAGCCGCCTGCCCTTGCCGACGGGTCCCACCCAGGCGGATCACTTCGCGAGGAGGCTCTTCATGCCCTCGCCACGCTCATCGGGCGCCCACAGGTCGGCTTGTGCATGATTTCGGCTGTTCGTGCCCAGCCGAGTAGCGAA
The DNA here is from genome assembly GCF_003426775.1 of Allorhizocola rhizosphaerae. GTDB lineage: Bacteria > Actinomycetota > Actinomycetes > Mycobacteriales > Micromonosporaceae > Allorhizocola > Allorhizocola rhizosphaerae. The sequence continues at coordinate 1,000 of NZ_QJUG01000066.1, forward strand.
CGTAGCGAGCAGGACTATTGCCATTACAGCGAACGCGTCACGTTTGTCTGACAGCGCCCAGCCGTGACCCGGACAAAATAAAGACGTGTCACGGAAGCCGATCGTGAAGGTTGTGTCTTTGGTGTCTTTGCGTAGGTTAAGCCGGCCGGTCTGGTAGACGACCTGGTAGCGGCTGGGTCCTGGATCGGGCAGCGTGTAGGCGATCGGCGCCGCGGCCAGTGCGCAGACAAGTGACCAGTTCACGTTTCAGCGCGCCCCGGCCCTGGCCGCGTAGCTGGGCGTGGATCCGCGGCACGGCATAGGTGCCGCCCGAGGCGGCATGCTCGGCCCCGATTTCGGCCAGCATCTGCGCCTCGTCGGCCTGCTGGCTGGCACGGGCCTGGGTTCCGGCCAGCCACTTGTAGTACGCCGACCGGTGCACCCCGAGGACCTGACACAGCCGTTGCATACCGAATTCGTTGCGGTGCATGGAGATGAAGACCGAACGGCAGGCCTTCACTTCATCTCCTTGGCGAAAAACTGGGCAGCCTTACGCAAAATCTCTTGTTCCAGTTGCCACTCCCGCTCGGCTTTGCGCAGCCGGGCCAGTTCGGCCCGCTCGTCGGCGTTGAGCCCGCCGGCCACACCGGTCAGCGAGTCGGCCTCGGCGGCGGCCCTGATCCACTGCCGCAGGGTCTCGTGGTTGATCCCGATCCGGTTGGCGATCGCCTTCACGCTGGAACGATCCGACGCGCGGTACAACGCCACCGCGTCGGCTCTGAACTCGTCGGAATACTTCGATGGACGTCCCACCTGGACATTCCCTTCCTGTACCAACAGATCCAAGTTTCAGGGTGTCCACCCCGCGGGTCAAATCTCATGATATGGGCCGTAGGGGCGTGGCTGGATGCCGCTGATCCGCGGTTCGATCACGCCGAGCTTGACCTTGCCGCTACGTCAACGTTTCTACTGGAGGCATGCGGATCAGCGAACTGGCCGACCTCGTCGGGGTCACCACCCGAACCGTGCGGCACTACCACCATCTCGGCCTGCTGCCCGAGCCGCCGCGGCAGCCCAACGGCTACCGCGAGTACCGGCTGCGGGACGCCGTCGCGCTGGCGCGCATCAGGCGGCTGACCGAGCTGGGCCTGTCGCTGGACGAGATCCGCGACGTGCTCGCTGACGACCAGGGCCGAGAGCTGCGTGACGTGCTGCTGGAGCTCGACGGTGACCTGGCGCGGCAGCAGGAGGCGATCGCCATGCGGCGGGCACGGCTCGCCGCGCTGCTGTCCGAGGCGGAGCCGCACCCGGATTCCATGGTGTCGACAGAGCTGGCTGCGGTGCTGCGTGACCTGCCCGCGGGCGGCTCGCCGCTGGCCCGGCTCGACCGGCAATTGCTCACGTTGCTCGACAGCCGCATGGACCCTGCCGAACGGCCCCAGGTGATGGCGATGCTGGGCTCGATGGCCACACCCGAGGCGCTGGCCCGAGGACAACGGCTCTACGCACGGCTGGACGAGTTGGCCGGCGCGGGCACCCACGACCCGCGGATCGCGCCGCTGGCGCACGACATCGCCGCCCATATCCCGCCCCAGATAGCCGCCGGCGTGGCCGAGGCGCTCGCCGACGCCGACGGCGGTACCGGGCAGTGGATGGCCTTGCTGGCGCACGAGGTGTCCCCGGCGCAGGCCGAGGCGCTGCGCCTGGCGATAACCAAGCTGAGGGAGGGGCGATGAGCCTGAAGCTGGCCCGGGTCGCGCTGTTCACGGTCATCCCCGCCGAGCTGCTGCTGGTGGTGCTGCTCGTCGCGGGCGTGCGGCCGCCCGCGCCGGTCCTGGTCGCCGTCGAGATGGCGGTGCTCGGGGTGGCGCTGTTCGAGGCCGTCGTCGCCTATCGGATGTTCCGCGCGCTGCGCAGCGACGGCGCGCCCAGCGGGGCCGCGCTGCGCGGTGTGGTCGAGCGGATGGTGCCGCGGCAGGTACGTCAGCTGGTGGGCTTCGAGATCCGCGCGATGCCCAGCTTCGTGTGGTGGATCGGGCGCCGCAGGCACGGCGTGCCGCCCGGGGCGGTACCGGTGTCCTACGCCAAGGCGCAGACACCGACGATGCTCGCGTTCGTGGCGGTCTTGGTGCTGGAGACGATCGGCATGGAGGTGCTGTTGCGGGCGATCGGGGCGCCGCTGGGGGTGCGGATCGTCGTCCTGGTGCTCGACGGGTACACAATCGTGCTCCTGCTGGCGATCATCGCGGCCTGCGTGACCCGTCCGCATGTCATCTCCGGCGCCGAAGTGCGGCTGCGTTACGGCGTCTTCTTCGATCTGCGCATCCCACGGGAGCGGATCGTGGCGGTCCGGCCGGTACGTAATTACAACGAGCAGCGCACGATCGATGTGGACGATGCCCAACTCGCGATCGCGGTCGGCTCGCAAACCAACCTGCTCATCGAGCTCGACCGGCCAGTCACGGCAATGCGCCCGCTTGGCGCCACCGCGCGGGTGCGCACGATCCGCTTCTTCGCCGACGACCCAGATACGGCGCATCGCGCACTGCGGGAGCCGTCACCGGCCCCCGGCGGCCTGACGGTCACTCCTTGACGGCGCCGGCCATAGAGCACCCCTGATGAAGAAACGCTGCAGCCGGGTGAGTGCGATGATCAGTCCGAACAGGGGTGAACCGAGTGTCACCACCCCCGGCCTGACCACAGGAAGCTGGACCCCGAAACCCTGCTAAACAATCACCACCCGAAGCTCCAATCCCCACCAAACCAGTAGGGCTTGGCTCCCGAAACCTTACTCGGCTGGTACCGACTTACGTTGCTAGGAACACATGCTCAACGGCCTCATCTCCTCACGGGACACCCCAACCGTCATCGACGCCTTCTGCCAACTCAAGGCCCGCGGCCACGAGCTCGACCCGGTCGCTGTGTACGAGTTCGCGCTGCATTCCGGAGCCGACGGTGACGAGGCGTTGCTGATGCACGAGATCGCCACAAAGCTGCGCGCGGGGCACAACTACCGACGTAGAGGGCGTGTCGAGGCCGACAGGGTTCGCCACTGGGAGCAACAGGCGGCGGAGTTCAGGATACCCACATAAGGCAGGCCATCGTGGGAGGGCCAGGTTTGGTCGTCTCTTCGAGTGGTTGACGCAGCAGGCTGCGAGATCGGACCCCACCGTCATGAGACTGTGGCCGGGAGTGTCAGAGGATCTTCGTGTTCGCGTTTCACCCGGGCGCCGGAAGCTGCGGAAACGCTTGGCAGGGCGCGGCGCTTACTGGTGCGCCGATAGGCCCTACCCCGGCCACCCCATCGGCCAGCCTCAGCATCGCAGCCATCTACACCCTTGACTGTGCCGCCAAGCTGAAGACGCCCTCGGCCCGGCCGGGACAGTCCCACGCCGCCAAACCACTCGCTCCCCACCCATCGCCTGCCGGACCCTGAATCCAGATACCAACTGGCAGCACCGATCCAACCGCAGCGCGACCGCTGCCAGTCCGGACAACATGAAGGGATCCCGAGCCATGAGGAAACTCACCCCGACCTTCGCGGCAGCCGTCGCCGCCGTTATCTTGGCGGCTGGCACAGCTTCTGCTGCCCCACAACCGACCACGACAAGCCACGGCGCCAACACCACAGCCGAAACCCAAATGACCGCGGGTAACGGCGAGCAGAAACCCATCCAGCTTTATGCGAGTGTCGACGCCTCTGTCATGGCCCCCGGTGGCTTGACGTTCACGTGGGGTCCCGGCTTCCAAATCAGAGCAGGTGAATGCCGTTGGCTAAACCTGCAAACATTCCCCTTCGGCGCCGGGCACCCGGTCACAGTCTCCGTGGCAGAAGTCGTCAACGGCAGCGAGCAATTCTTCCGGAGACTGCACATCTACGGTGTGATTGTGTGGGGCGCTCCGGGTGGCGCCGGGGTTTCGGTTTGGGTGTGCAGCGACGCCTCTCCCGCTCCTGCCACCCCCTTCGTCACACTCAACGTGCACTACGTCTGGGGCTAGCGAAGATACCGAGACCGTGGGCACGCACCGCTGCCCACGGAAGCCAACCGCACCAGCACCACTGACCTCTCGGCTACAGCGACATCACGACTAGTAGGGTCGGCCAACAGAAAGAACAACCGCACAAGAGATCGCGTCGCGCAGCTACGCGATCTCTTGTGCGGTCACGGTTGCCCAACCGAGCGGCGCAACGACAGAAGATCGCGTTGCACGGTTGCACTGATCGCGATCCGGTGCAGCCCGCGAGGTGATGGAAGCTGGGACCTCTGTGCAGACGGTGACAGAGCGCCGACAGGTACCAGCGGACCGAGTCGCGCCTGGACGGTGAACGGGCCGATTGCGGCAGACCAAACTGGTGCGTAACTTGCGCTGCGTGGAAAGATGCCGCGATGACCTCTGCGATCATGCCCCGGCAGCGTCCCGCGTTCGGCCCCACCGGCCGAGAAGCGACCATCACCTTGATCACGTTCGCCGACGAAGACGTACTCGCAGCCGCACTGAGCAACATCATTCCGCAGACCGCTCCATCGCCGCGCTTGACCTTCGCATGCGCCAATACACTCCCCGGGCTGCATACCGCATTGGATGTCCACCTGGCCCGATCTGCGGTGCAGCGGTGACCTTCGGGCCTGGTGACGACTCGGTTTCATGCGATGCCGCGGCAACGTCCATGAGGCAGGCTTCGGCTGCCCAAGCCGGCCGGTCGCCGAGTCTTTGTTCAGCAGCCAGTCAACGTTGCTCCATGCCCCGCCGCTGGTCCTGATATCCCTTCGGTTGCGGTCGACGTCCACATCGGACACAACTCAATCCGCATACTTGGGGAACACTCATTCCTATAAATTGGCCTATGACGATAAAGCGTCCTGTCGACGCGAACGGCCGAGGTCTGTGTCGGTTGCGGGTGAAAGTGAGCCGCACGGGTTAGGGCACTCGCGGTCATGATGCGCGACCCAACGCGCCAAGGACTCACCAACGGCGCCGACGTGTGCCAGAACATCGCCGCCACACTAACCCCTTCCTGACTTTGCCAATCACTGCCGCGTCCACTAAAGCCGGATCCAGTCACCGCCAGAACCCATCCGCCTCGAATCCGGCAGCATGGGCGGCCATACCGTCCCAGACATCAGCACGCCAGCGGGTCACGCCGTGTTGGTAGCGGTGTTGCCGTCAACGTCCTCATCGCTGTGATTGATGGGTTCCCCGGTGCCGGCGGGTGCTGTCAACAGCAGGACGCTGCCGATGGCTGCGGCAAGGACGGAGGCTGCCAGGATGGCCACCTTAGCCAGGCTGGTCAGGCCAGGGTCGACGTAGGCCAGGTCGGTGATGAACAGCGACACGGTGAAGCCGATCCCACCGAGGGCGGCCACGCCGAGGATCTCGCGGGGATGCATGTCGGCCGGCAGCGTGCCCCAACGCCGCCAGCGCAGCAGATGGGCCACCGCTCCGATACCGACAATCTTGCCGATCACCAGGCCGGCGATGATCGCCCACACCAGCGGCTGCCGCAGGGCGTCACCGATCACGCCGCCGCGCAGGTCGACCCCGGCGTTGGCCAGCGCGAAGACCGGGATCACGAGAAAGGCGCTGACCGGATGCAGCGCGTGTTCCAGCTCGCCGAGCACAGCGCGGCCGTTGACGGGACGGGCCGGGGTGAGCAGGCCCAGCGCCACGCCGGCCAGGGTGGCATGAACACCCGATTCCAGCATGGCGAACCACACCATGACCCCGACCGGCAGGTAGCTCCACGGCGAGTTGACACCGAACCGGCGCAGGACCACGACCGCCAGCAGCCCGGCCACCGCACCGCCCAACCACCACAGGCTGATGGTGCTGGTGTAGAACAAGGCGATGACACCGATCGCCAGGATGTCATCGACGATGGCGATGCTCAGCAGAAACAGTTTCGCCCCGACCGAGGCGTGCCGCCCCAGCAAGGTCAAAATACCGACCGCGAAGGCGATATCGGTGGCCATCGGGATACCCCAGCCCCGCAGCGCGGCACCAGAACCCACCATCGCCACAAAAATCAGCGCCGGGATCACCACGCCACCCACGGCTGCAGCTGCCGGCAGCAACGCCGCTCGCCGGTCACGCAACTCGCCGACGGTCAGCTCACGCTTGATCTCCAGCCCGATGACGAAAAAGAAGACGGCCATCAGGCCGTCGTTCACCCAGTGCCGCAAGTCATGCGACACCACCATGCTGCCGCCACCAAGCGTAATCTTCTGCTGCCAGAACTGTACATACCCGTCAGCGGCAGGGCTGTTGGCCCATACCAGGGCGGCCACCGCAGCGGCGATCAAGACCACCCCGCCGGAGGTTTCGGCCCGCAGAAAATCCCGTAGTGGTGCCGTGGCTGCCACCGCCATCCGCCTGACCGGACTCTTCACGATCCACAACCCTACCGGCGTGAGCACCTCCGTCCGGCAGGCAGGGCCCGGCGATCCACCCAGACGAACACCTACTGGCCCAGCCGGACACCGCACACCTGCACATGCTTGTACCCGCGTCCCATCGGCCAGGAAGATTCATGACCCGCCGCACGATTTGGGTTCAGGTGCCTGGCGGTGGTGGCGCGGTTACATGCCTGGGCGGGGAGCAGGGTAGGACGGCGGCGGGCGGCGACGTCTTCGATCCACCCCACCGCCATGACGATCAGCGTGAGGGCGACCGTTGCTATGGCGACCACGGCGATGGCCCCACCCGGCCGGGTGACGGCGATGTACAGACCGGACAGCAGCAGCCCGCTGCCGTACAGCGCAGGCAGATGCCACAGATAGATGGTGATCGCGCGGGCGTTGATCCCGGTGACCAGCCGCCGTAGCCGGGGCATGCGGTCCAGCCAGGCCAGGGTGGGTGCACGCGCATGAGGACGACCACATATGCGGTGCGGTGCCCCACAATAGTTCGGCCAACGGATCAGCGAACATCCACGGGATGGCGGGGTCGGCCTGGCGCTCATATCCCCAGACAGCTGCGCACCCGGCCAGCCAGACACCTACTACCAGATAGAACCGGACGTGCAGCGGTCCAGCAGCTCGGTGGGACGGGCGAAACCCAGAAGCCAGATGGTTCGTACGCGCACTTCTGGAATATGATTCGGAGACCGAGGACAATTCTGATTGTGTTGAACGTGTGGGTCTAGCGCACGTTGATCGGCGCGACGAAGGCCAGGCGGTCGGCTTCACTTTGAGACGGAAGCGAATTCCCGTCGCCGACATACTCAATTCTGCCGAAGGAACCCCATTCCCCGGTCTGTTGCGGAGGATTTCCCGACGTAACCCGCGATGAATGGGATGCTGTACCGCGCCTTGCCACGCTGATTTTCACCGCAATTTAACGGCGGGTCTGAGAACAGGGCGATTGCATAGCGGTGAGCGGTGGCCCTCGCAGGGATTCTTCAGGAGCGGGACCTGTACCGTTCCAAAACCCGTCGCCTATGTCGTGAGTTGGGATTCCTCGGCCGGGGCTCAACGCGCCGAACCGGTGCACTACCCGCGCCATCAGGTCATCTAGATCATTCGTCCACCCGGCCGGGTCGGCGAATTGTGGTGAGCGGGCGCGACGTAACGCGTCCGGCGCATATTCCCTCCGGCCGAGCTGCCCGCAAGGGCGGTGTTGCCCGGCCGTTCCATCGAGGCGCTGCAACACGCATTCGCCGATCAGCATCAACACCAAAGCCCACCCGCGCCACCGCCAGCTGGGACCCGCAGCTACAGGAGGCACTGCTTCGGCCTGGTGTAAGAGTGCATGAAGAACTCGTTCTCGCCGATCTCCTCGCTGATCTGGCCCACCCGCCGACGCACTGATGCGCTACGCCGCATTTCTCGTGCGGCTCACGGCGGATCTTTGGCCGAACACGTGCGCCAGCGGCCCGTATGGCACGTTCGTCATCGTCGGGACCGCCGCCCTCGTGACCGTTGTATGGCCGCAGTTCGATCGACTTCGGGCCGGCCAGCTCACGGCGTCCCGGTGGGTCGCCAGGTAATGGCCGATCTCCTTGTGCCGCATGGTATCGGTGATACGGACTGGGCCACCTCGCCGGAAAACAGGCCACGGCGCAAGCTCTCGACTCCGAAAAGGCGTTCGCCGCATTGGAAACCAGTGTGTGCTCCGCGTCTTCGGCGCCACATCGGCAACGCCTCGCACCGGCCGCCGAACACGATGAAAGTGCCGGGCCCACGTCTGGCGTGATCGTTCAAGACGGCCGGATCGCGACGGCAGTAGCCTTCCCCCGACAGATCAGGGCGGAGAGGAGGGATTGTGGGCGAGTTCGCCAGCGCGATCCTTGTCTCGGTGGTCCAGCGCGCGCTGGCCGAGGAGGGCATCGTGGTCCCGGTGCTAGCGGCTACGTCTGATGGCGCGCTGCTGCCGCTGGACACCAAGCGCCGCCTGCTGGCCGAGGTGGCGCGAGACCACGGACTGCTGCCGCTGCTGCGCGTCGGCGGGTACCTGCCGAAGCTGCCACCGGATCCGGCCGTCTCGGCGCTCACCGCGGCCAGGGATCCGCAGGACCTGTTCGAACGGTGGCGGCGGCTGGAGCGCTTCACTCACTCACGTCACCGGGTCGTGCTTCACGAGCTGGGCGCGAACCACGTCGTGGCCGAGCATGCCGGGCCGCCCGGGTCACCGCCCGAGCCCGCCGAGGACGCGCTGATCCTCGGTTTACTGACGGCGCTGCTGCAGGCGATCGGCGCGCGCGGGGTCACGGTGGCGCTTGACCCACGCCGTGCACCGGTCGTATTCGAAGACGGTGTCTTCGTAGCTCCACCAGCGGGCTGCGCCACTGCCATCTGGCACCTGACATGGTCGTCGCTCGCACCCGCTGGCACCACAGCCGACGCCGTCGCGGACACCGATCCAGTCGGGCAGGCAAGGCAACTGCTCGCCGGCGACCTCGCTCGCCGCTGGACGCTACCGGGCCTGGCAGCCGAGCTCGGGACATCGCCGCGCAGCCTGCAACGCCGGCTGCGCGGCGACGGCGGCTTCAGCGCGCTGCTGGCCGGCGCGCGTGCCCACCGCGCCGGCGAACTGCTCATGCGCGCCGAGCCTTCGCTCGGCGTCGTGGGATTCGCGTCCGGGTATGCCGACCAGCCGCACTTCACCCGGGAATTCAAACGCCGCACTGCCATGACACCCGCGGCTTACCGGTCGTCATTTCTCCTCCCGCCAGACGCGCAAAGGGCAAAGATATGAACCTCGCCAACAACACGATCCTGGTCACCGGCGCAACGCGTGGTATCGGCCGGGAACTGACCCGACAGCTGATCGCCCACGGTGCCCGGGTGGTCGCCGTCGCAAGGGACCGTGACCGCCTCGCAGCGCTGACGCACGAGCACGGCGACCACATCTCCGGCTGGGTGGTCGACCTCACCGACCCGCAAGCGGTCGACGGATTCGTCAGCCGGGTCATCGAACGCCATCCCGGCCTTTCGGTGGTGATAAACAATGCCGGAGTGCAGACGCTGACCGACTTTTTTGATGAGCAGCCGCAGGCTCTGCAGCCAGTGCTGCGCCGCGAGGTGGCGGTCAATCTCGACGCGGTGATCGCGCTGTCCACCTGCATGCTGCCGCATCTACGCCGGCAGCCTTCCGCCGCGATCGTGAACATCACCACCGGTCTGGCGCTGGCGCCCAAGCGCTCGGCGCCGGTCTATTGCGCCACCAAAGCCGGCGTACGCGCCTTCACCCGCGCGCTTCGCTACCAATGCCGCCACAGTGCCCCGCATATTCGAGTGCTCGAGGTGGTCATGGCCCTTGTCGACACGGATATGACGCACGGCCGTGGGCGCGGCAAAATCAGCGCGAGCGCAGCCGCGACGGCGGTGATCGACGGCCTCGGACGCGGCCGCGACGAGATCTACGTCGGCAAGGTGAAGCTCTTGCGCACGCTCATGCGGCTCTCGCCCGCGCTGGGCTACCGCATTCTGCGCGACAGCTGAATATCCCGCTCTCCTTGTCGATTGTCAGGGCCAACAGTCGCCGGAAACTTTGCCACAACCGTGAAAACCGTCGGTGGCCGACTCTATGCGGACATGGCCGCGGTGGGCGGCGACGACCGCGGCCATGCTCGAAGGCATCGATCTGGCCGTGCCGCAGGGCAGCTTCGTCGCGCCGGTGCAGCGCCGCGCAGAGTCCGGCTGAAAAAGGCTCGTCCCGGTCGCGGGCCGGTACCCACGGCGGGGCAGGGAACCGTATCCCGCGCCGATTCTGGCTGATCCGTGCGGCCACGGAGGAGGGCAGGGTCGAGCCGTGGCCATCCTCGCCGCCACATTGACCGCCACGGTGATGGTGGCCACGCGGCTCTACACCGGATCACTGCTGCAAACCGGCGCCCGTGTCCGCCTGCGCCGTGCCTGGACCGGAGCCGAAACCCCACTGGCCTCAAGCGAGCGCCGATCGGTGTAACGGCTGGGCGCCTACCCGAGACGACACACATACAAGGTGTCGTTATCGACGAAGGAGTCCATCCCATGTCCCTGTCCCGTCGCACCCGTTACGGTGTCGTCCTCGGTGTGCTGGCCACCATCCTGCTCCCCACGAGTTCGGTACAAGCGTCGGCCGACTGCATCGAGGTGTTCGGCGAATATGTCGAGCGCCCGGTGGTCGGGCCCGACTGCGATTCCCCGGTGGGATTGTGCATCGCCGCCGTCTACCGCGGGGGTGTCAAGGGCGACGCCCACGCGCGAGCCACTTCCATCGTGTCCACTTCGGACAGTACGGCCACGTCGGTGCAGTTGTTCACGTCGGATTCCACCATCGCCGGCAGCGTGGCAGGGCGGCCCGGAACGCTGATCGTCAAGAACGCGGGTGCGTTCGCCTCGGCCGGTGACGGCTCGATCGTCGACCTGCAGACCATCGTCGGCGGCACGGGCCGGCTTGCCGGGGCCAGCGGCACGCTGCGGGCCCAGGGCACGTTCGTGTTTCCAGACGGTGGCCGATCGCGCTACACCGGCACCGTCTGCCTGAAGTCATAACCCATCCCCAAACTGGAGAGAGTGTGTTTCTCATGAAGCGTTTCCTGTTGGCGCTGGGCATGACCACCGCTGTCGTGCTGCCCCTCCTCGCCGCGCCGGCGGCCGCCACGCCGCCGAGCCGATACACCGTTCACCGCGAAGGGACTCTTACGTTCCTCGCCTGTGAAGCCTTCGTCGTCGTCGACGACTTCGTGTTCGACACGACCTATACGCGGTTCTTCGACAATGACGGCGACCCGATCGCCCTTCTGGCCGAGGTCGAAGGCAGCGATACGTTCACCAACAGCGCATCCGGAACGACGTACACCGGCAGGGTGAGGCTCGCCCAACGCTTCGACCTGCGAACCGGCCAGGTAAGCGTGCACGGCATCGTCTATCAGCTGACGATCCCGGGCTACGGCTCCGTGCTGCTCGACGTCGGCCGGCTGGTGTTCGACGGGAGCGGCGAGGTCGTGTTCGAGGCCGGACCACACCAGATCTTCGACGGCACGCTGGACGTGGCGCGGTTCTGCGAGGCGATGGCTTGACACCGCTGATGATCGAGGGTGGGCAGGTGTGTGCGCCTGCTCACCCTCGCTGTGCGATGACACGCGCTAGAGTGCGCAGCGTGTCTTCCGTCGATGCCGCTGCCACAGGCGACGCCTTGCCCTCCGATGTGGACATCGTCGCACGGCTGCGCGCCCGCGACGAGGCCATGTTCGCGACGCTGATCGACCGGTGGTCGCCGGGCATGCTGCGCGCCGCGCGGGCGTTCGTTTCCGATGAGCACGCTGCGCAGGACGTGGTCCAGGAGACGTGGCTCGGCGTGGTCCGCGGCATCGACGGCTTCCAGGCGCGCGCGTCGCTGCGCACCTGGGTCTACCGCATCCTGATCAACCGCGCCAAGACCCGCGGCGTGCGTGACGCTCGGGTGGTTCCGGTCAGCAGCCTGGTCACGGCCGACGAGGACCTCGGGCCCACGGTCGATCCGGAGAGGTTCCGTGGCCCCGACGACCCGCACCCCGGCCATTGGCGCGTCCACCCGGCCGCGTGGCCGTCGCCGGAGGACGGCGCGGTGGCCCGTGAAACCCGCCGCCGCCTGACGGCCGCGCTGGCCGAACTGCCTGCCCGGCAACGTATAGTGGTCACCTTGCGCGATGTCGAGGGATACACCGGCGAAGAGGTTTGCGAGCTGCTCAACCTGACTGCGGCCAACCAACGGGTGCTGCTGCATCGCGGCCGCGCCGCGTTGCGCGCCGCGCTGGAAACGTATCTGACGAGTGGAGCGTTGGCATGAACTGCGACGAGTTCGTCGAACTGGTCACGGCCTATCTCGAAGGCGCGCTCGACGAGGCGACGGCGCAACGGTTTGTGGCCCACCTCGCCGAGTGCGGCGGCTGCGACCGGTACCTCGACCAGATGCAGCGCACGATCGGCGAGCTGGGCCACCTCACTGCCGAGAGTCTCACGCCCGAGGCCCGGGACCGGTTGCTGTCGGTCTTCCGGGACTGGAACGGTTAGCTCACCCGTTGGCGCCGGGCATGCGCAGGTGATGGTGGCGGCGCAGGTACCCACGGATGCCCGGCAGCGGCCGCTGCGCGGTCAGGCGCAGCCCGAGCTTCGCCGCCAGTTCGTCGTTGCCCGGCTCCAGCAGGCAGCTCCCCATCCGGGAAAATCACCGTCGGGATGGTCCGGCCACCGTTCTGCAGGCGCTGCACGAACTCCAGCCCCGCCGGGTCGGCCTCGATGTCCACCCATTCGTACGGGATCCGGTGCTCGGCCAGAAACTTCTTGCTGCGCTGGCAATCCGGGCACCATGGCGCCCCATAAACGGCCAACTTGTCGTCTCCATGCGTGCGTGCATGTACCGTCACCGAAATCCGCCAGACGTTACACCTATGCAGATCGGTGTGCTCGTCGTCAGGTTGGCAACACGACTCCCAGGAGTCGTTCGTTCGGCACGCCCACCGAAGTATGCGCCTGGACGAACCTCCACACGCCGTCCCGCCGATGGGCGACAGCGGTGAACCGGACCGGAATCTCCACCCCATCCGGTAGGCGAAATCGCGGATCGTCCGCGATCCAGCCGACCGAGCCCTCCTGGTACGCCCTTATATCGCCGGGGACGATCGTCACCGCGCCGCCGCTGGCGGCCAACTGTTGCCTCCAAATCTGCCTCAGACTGTCGCCTTCGTAGCGCTCGGCCGGGTCGGTGCCGAAGGCGAACACGACATCGCTCGTCGACAGGTGCGCCTCCACAAACGGCACATCCCCGGTGCAGAGAGCTTCCCAGTACGCCAACATGAGCTCGCGCAGCCCGGATGACGCTTCCATGCTCGTTCCCTTCTTCGGTTGGTCCAGCGGGCGGGTGCTATAGCGCGACGATGCCCTCGCCGCTGCGACCGCCCGAACGTGGCAGGCCGGTCACCACCTGTCGTAGGCCGGCGCCGACTGGGAGGCGAGCGGGTCTGCCGGAGCACCCTGCTGAACCGCTCCGCGGCCGCCCCGTCGGGTACAGCATTGTCATGCCTTCCTCCCGAACCTGTGTGGATCTCGTATCGTCATGCGACGCGATGACTTCCAGTCACACCTCGGCCCGGTTCGTTACAGGGAACCATCTGAACGTTGAAGATTTGGATGTACCACTACGGGTTCGCCTGAGCCGGCGCTCGTACAGGTTCGGGGGCGGGTGCGGGTCACGTCCTGATGCGCCGTGGGCGGGCGGTGGACGACGCTTTCCTCATGAGACGAGCAAGCAATCGACTGGTGGCAGGTGTCTTGTTGCTGCCGCTGGCATTCGTGATCGGCCCGGGATCGGCGTCGGCCAAGCCTCCGCTGGGCGAGGCCGCACCGCGGGCGGCACGGCTCATTGTGCGGGCAGCCCGGCCAGGCGGGCACGCAGCGAGTCGGCAAGCGCGGGCTTGAACCTTTCGCACGCGGCAAGGGCTTCGGTCCACGTCTGCCGGGCCAGGTGCGGCAGTCCCAGCGCCAGCTGCACATCGCCGAGATCGATCAGCGCGATCGCCTCGTGGTACCCATCGCCTATCTCGCGGTAGATGCGCACGGCCTTGCCAAACAGCTCGACCGCGGTGTCGGTCTCTCCCCGGCGGTGGTGCGCAAAGCCGATGCTGTGCAGGGTGTTGGCCTCGCCGAGCTGATGGCCGATGTCTTTGTGCAGGTCAAGGGCTTCCCGACAGAGGGCGATGGCCTGGTCGGGTTCGTCGAGCAGCGCGTGCATGTATCCAGCCGAGTTCAGGGCGTTGGCCTGCCCGAGGGCGTGCCCCGCGGCACGGTAGGCGGTCAGGGCCTCATGGCAGTGTTCGATCGCGTCGCGGAACCGCCCGGCCAGCTCCATGGCCTGCGCCAGGTTGACCCGTGCGTGTGCCGCGTTGACCCGGTCTCCGAGCGCCGTGAACAGGCCCAGCGCCTCGGTGAGGTGCCCCTGCGCCTGCACGTGATCGGCGAGGCTGATGCTGGCCCGGCCGAGCGAGCGCAGTGCGGCGGCCTGCCCGGCGGTGTCGCCGTCGGTGCGCGCCAGCCGGAGTGCGGTGCCCTGGGTGGAGATCCAGTCGTCGGTGTGGCTGCGACGTTCCAGATAGCTCGCCATGGACCAGGCGAGGTGCTGGCATACGGTACCGGACCGGTGCGCAGCGGCATGGTCGACTGCGGCGAGCAGCACGTGATGCTCGGCGGCGAACCAGGCCAGCGCATCGTCCACAGTGGATAGTGGCTCGGCGGTGACGCCGGGCGCGGGGCCGGGCAGGTCGAGCGGGTCGCGCCGGGGGTAGAGCAGCCTGTCCGCGCAGTACGCGGTGTGCAGGTAGTGGTCGAGGATCCGGGCCCGCACGGCGTGCTGCTCGGCCTGGTCGACGCCAAGCCTGGCCTGCTCCTGCGCGTATGCCGACAGCAGGTCGTGGGACGAGTACCGGCCGGGACTGTCCTGGTTGAGCAGGCGGGCACGGGTCAGTTCGGTCAGCTGCCGGCGCACCTCCGGCAGTGGCTGCCCGGCCAGGCTTGCCGCCGCCGGCACGGAGATGTCCGGGCCGGGATGCAATCCCAGCAGCCGGAACAGGTGCGCCGCCGCACTGGGCAGGCGCTGAAACGACCACGAGAACACGGCCCGCATCTGGGTGTACGGGTCTCCGCCATCGACCGCGTCGAGCCGGCGGCGGCTGTCGGCGAGTTCGGCCGCGAACGTCGAGATCGGAAACGTGGGCACGGCGGCGGCGCGGGCCGCGATGATGGCCAGCGCCAGCGGCAGGTGCGCGCAGTGGCGGATCAGGGCGGCGACGGCCTCGGGTTCGGCGCGCAGCCGGTCGGCGCCGAGCCTGATCGCGAGCATGTCATGCGCCTCCTGCCCGCTGAGCCGGTCGAGCCCGACCACCCGCCCGCCCTCGGCCACGATCAGCCCCGTGAGCTGGTGCCTGCTGGTCACGAGGACCAGGGCGGGCCCGTTGCCGGGCAGCAGCGGCCGCACCTGTTCGGCGTCGTAGGCGTTGTCGAGCACGATGAGCACGCGCCGCCCGTTGACCAGGCTGCGGTACAGGTTGAGCTGGGTGTCGAAGCCGTTGGGGATCTGCCCGGCGGGCACACCCAGCCCGTCGAGGAATCCCCGCAGCGCGTCGGCCGGGCTCACCGGGCTGTGGGTGTGGTCGAATCCGCGCAGGTTGACAAACAGCTGGCCGTCGGGGAATTGGGATGCCAGCTCATGGGCGACGCTGACCGCGAGCGCCGTCTTGCCGACGCCACCCGCGCCTTCGACGGCGGCGATCACCACGTGGCCCGCGCGAGCATCGGCGGCCAGCGCCATCAGCACATCACGCTGGGCCGTGCGGCCGACGAAGTGGCGCACGGCGGTGGGCAGCTGGCGCGGCCCGGACGGGAGCGCCGTCCCGCCCATCGCCGGCGCGTCCCGCAGGATTTCGGCGTGCAACTCGCGCAGCTGTGGGCTGGGATCGAGGCCGAGTTCGCCGGCGAGGACCTCGCGCAGCCGGTCGTACTCAGCGAGGGCCTCAGGCTGCCGGCCGGCCCGGTGCAGTGCCCGCATCAGCGTGCCGATGAGGCCTTCCCGCATCGGATGGCTGCCGACCAGCTCCTTCAGCTCGCCGATGACCCGCTGCGCATGGCCGAGGCGCAGCTCGAGGTCGAGGCACTCCTCCAGGGCGATGAGCCGCTGCTCATTGAGCCGGGCGGCGCCGGCCTCGAACGAGCGGCCGTGCATACCGCTGAGCGCCTGCCCGCGCCACAGTGCGAGCCCTTGCCGCAGCGTGGCGACGGCCTCCTCCACGTGACCGGCGGCGGCGAGCCCGTGGGCCGAAGCCGTCAGACCGCCGAAGACGGTGGCATCGATGGTGTCGGGCGGCACGCGAAGGCTGTACCCGCTCGGGTCGGTAACAAGCACGGACCCGCCGCGTTCATCGTCCGGCAGGCGCTGGCGCAGCACGGAGAGGCAGTTTTGCAACTGCCGGTCGGCGGTCGCGGGTGGATGGTCGTCCCAGACGGCGTCGATGAGTTGGTCACGACCGACCGTGTGGTTATGGCTGAGCAGGAGCATGGCGAGGATGCGCAGGTGGCGCGGCTCGAAAGGAAGCGGCGCGCCGATCGGGTCGAACGCGCGCACAGGCCCCAGGAGCTGATATTTCACGTTCCCCCCGATGTGGCGTCGATGAAGCACCGATGAGTTTTCCGTGAGTCACCACCGCCATTGTCAACGCCATGCAGACCATAGTCGACGCCATTGTGGACGGTCCGCCGCAAACGGGCACACTGACCATCCTCGATTCGGCCGGCGAGCCCACCGCCCGGTTGGACTGGCCGGGCGTGTACGAACTGGCGCGCCGGATGTCCACCGTGCTGGCCAGGCACGGCCTCGGGCCGGGCGGCCGGATCGGCCTGTTCGGTGAGAGCGGCATCGGGCTGGTCACCGCCATCCAGGCGACCTGGCTCACCGGCGGGGCGGTGACGGTCCTGCCCCAGCCGGGCCGGGCCAACCGGCAGTCGCATGTGGACTCCCTGCTCGCCGTGGCGGCCGATGCCCGGTTCGGGCTCGTGCTGGTCGATGACGGCACCAGTCTGGCCGCCGAGGCGCTGCGCGGCACGACGCGCGTGCTCACCTTCGCCGACCTCGTCGGGCAGGCCGCATGCGCGCCGCCCGCGCCGCTGCGCCGGCCGGGCCCCGATGAGCTGGCCGTGGTCCAGTACACCAGCGGGTCCACGCGCACGCCCCAACCGGTACCGGTAGCGCATGAAAATCTCCTGGCGAACCTTCGGGCGACGGCCGCGGCGGTGGGAGTGCGACCGGACATCCGCTGGCTGAGCTGGCTGCCGCTGTACCACGACATGGGACTCATCGGCTTCTGCTGCCTGCCGATGATGCTGGGGCAGGATCTGTTCCTCCAGCCGCCCTTGGCTTTCGCGCTCCGGCCGGGCAGCTGGCCGCGCGCACTGGCACGATACCGGGCCACCCACTCCGGCGCGCCGAACTTCGCCTATCAGGTGCTGACCTCGGTGCTGGCCGACGCGCCGCCCTACGACCTGTCGTGCGTGCGCTATCTGGTGTCCGGTGGGGAGCCGGTCGCCGTACCGGCTATGGCAGCTCTGGCGCAGGCAGGCCAGCGGCACAGGCTGGACCCGAAAGCGTTCGTCGCCGCCTACGGGCTTGCGGAGGCCACCTTGACCGTTGCCATGTCTCCATCTGGTACCGGATTGGCCGTCGACCCGGTGGACCAGACCGAACTGGAGAACAAGGGCGTCGCGCGACCCGGCGACAAACCGCTGGCGCGCATGCGGATCGTGCCGACCGCGTCCGTGCGCGTCGTCGACAGGCACACCGGCCAAACCCTTGCCCCGCGCAGGGTCGGCGCCATCGAGGTGTCCGGCCCGTCGGTGCCGGGCGGCGGCCCGCTGCGCACCGGCGACCTCGGCTATCTCGTCGACGATGACCTCGTCGTGTGCGGCCGTGAGAAGGACGTGCTGTTCGCCGCCGGGCGCAACGTCTACCCGCACGACATCGAGGCCATCGCCGCGCAGGTGCCGGGCGTCGGTGCGGTGGCGGCATTCGGAGTGCCCGGCCCGCGCGGCGACAGGCTCTTCGTCGCCCTCGAAACCACCCCGGCCACGCCCACCGATTTGCCGGAGCTGGTCCGATCGTGCGTCGCCGACGAGGCGGGCATGACCCCCACCGTGATCACCGTCCGCAAGGGCGGGCTGCCCCGCACGTCGTCGGGCAAACTGCGCCGCCACCTGATGCCCACCCTGTTCGCCGCAGCCGCAACCCAAGGAGCCCTCCAATGACGACAGTCACGCCCGACCGGCGCGAAGCCGATCGCAGGGAGCTCGCCGACCTGCTGGAGCAGGAAATCGACCAGCTGCGCGACCACACCACGCTCACCGAGCGGCTCGGCCTGGACAGCCTGGCCATGATGCGCGTCCACGCGTGGCTGGAGGCCCGCGGCGTCCAGGTCGAAGCCCACCCCCGCACGGTCGGTGATCTGCTCGCCCTGCTCGAACGGCCGGTGGCCACGAAGCTGCGGGTGTACGCGCCGGACGGCTCACCGCTGGGACCGTCCGATGACGACGACGGGCCGCGCGACCCGCTGATCCCGATCCTGCACACCAAACATTTACGCCTCACCGTCGTCGAACCCGACGACATGTCGTTCCTGTACATGCTGGCCGCCCACCCCGAGACGGGCTTCCGCTGGCGCTACCGCGGATCGCCCCCACCGCCGGACCGCTTCGCCGCCGACCTGTGGACACAGGTGCTGGTGCAGTTCGTGGTCCGGCGGGTCGACAACAACCAGCCCGTCGGCCTCGTCGTCTCCTACGCGGCCGACCTCAGCCTGCGCCACGCGTACCTCGGCGCACTGTTCCACCACCGGCACACGGGCAGCGGGCTGGCCGCGCAAGCGGTCTCGCTGTTCGTCGACTACCTGTTCCAGACCTTCCCGCTGCGCAAGCTCTACCTCGAGGTGCCCGGATTCAACTGGCCCCAGCTGCAAAGCGGTCAGGGGCGGATGTTCCAGGTCGAGGGAGTCTTCCGCGATCACGACTACTACCACGGCAGGTACTGGGACAAGTACGTCTGCGCCATCTATCCCACCAGCACCACCCAAGGAATGGAGAACAACCATGCGTAAGACCCTCACCGCACTCGCCGGTATCACCACGGTCCTCGCCGGAGCGCCCGCCGCCGCACAGGCCGCGCAGGCAACACCGGCCGGCACCGACGGCGTGACAGCGCAGAGCATCGGGCAGGCGGTGGTCGACGCCGCCTACGCCGAGTTCAACAGCGACCGCAACATCACCGAGGCCGCGGCCGGCGGTGCCAACTGCAACTTCTACACCAACCACTGGGGCCTGGGCTCCCAGTCCACCTGCCGCAGCGGCTACCGCAGCCAGGAGTGGTGCGCCGACTTCGCCAAGTTCGTCTGGAAGAACGCCGGCGTGCGCGACTGGTCGCAGACCACCGCGGCGGCCAACAGCTTCTACCGGTACGGCGTCAACCACGGCACCTGGCACGCCGGCACGTCCGGCATCCGGCCCGGCGACGCGGTGGTCTGGGACCACGACCAGAACCCGGCCAACGGGGGCTCGGGTCACGTCGCCATCGTGGTCCACGCCGACGGCAGCGACATCCGGGTCATCTCCGGGAACTTCGGTGGCCAGATCACCAAGCACCAGCTGCGCAACGGCTGGAGGGACGCGAACATCATGGGCTACACCCGCCCGCTCGCCTGACACACCGGTCCACGGCCGGGGCGGCCATCCACCGATGGCCGCCCCGGCCGCATAGAGTTGAAGCCGACCCACCTGAATAGATCAGCGGCGCTTGGTCAACCTGTGCGCCAGTGCCTTCAACCGCTCGCGGTTATGCGGCTTGGCCAGCTCCCGCCTTGCCTGGTCGATCACGCGCTGGCCGGCTGGGCTGCGCAGGAGCTGCCTTATTCGCTGGGTAACGTTCGCCATGGTTATGTTTACCCTGCATCAGCCGCGGCTAAGCAGGCCGCGAAGGTGTTGACGTTGCTACCGTCGCGCACCTTGACCGGTTGGCTGCTCACGCCGGTCACCTGGGTTCTGTCGCTGATCTTGTGCTGGCGGGCGCGCGTGGCACCTGGGCGCTACGTCGGGTCGGTGACCAGCGTGTTTGCCGGGATTCGGCAACATCGGCGGCGCATAGTTGTCTGGGTGCCGCCCTAGAACGCACGCAGGGAGAAGACGAATGCTGTATGGCATGACCAGCGATATCGCCGTCCTGGCCGAAGACCTGACGAAGTTCTACGGCGCACAGCGCGGCATCGAAAACCTCAACCTCGACGTGAAAGTGGGCGAGGTGATGGGATTCCTGGGCCCGAACGGGGCCGGCAAGACCACCACCATCCGCCTGCTGCTCGACTTTCTGCGCCCCACCCGCGGCCACGCCCGCATCCTCGGGCTCGACCCGCGCCGCGACAAGGCCGTGCTGCACCGCCAGATCGGCTACCTGCCCGGAGAACTCGCCTTCCCAGGACGCGAAACCGCCAAAGACCTGCTGCGGTTTTTCGGTGACGCCCGCGGCGGTGTCGCCTGGAGCACGGTGACCTCGCTGGCCGAACGCCTCGACCTGGACCTGTCCCGCCGGGTGCGGGCCATGTCGAAAGGCAACAAGCAGAAGGTCGGCCTGGTGCAGGCGTTCATGCATCAGCCCGCGCTGCTGATCCTTGACGAACCCACCAGTGGCCTGGACCCGCTGATGCAGCAGGAGTTCCTGGCCATGGTGCGTGATGCCCGCGACAACGGGCAAACCGTGTTCATGTCCTCGCACGTGCTGGCCGAGGTGCAATCGACCGCCGACCGGGTCGCCATCGTCCGCAACGGGCAGCTCGCCGCCGTTGAGAAGGTCGAATCCCTGGGCCGCAGAGCGGTGCGCAGCGTCGAAATCCACTTCGGCGACCCCGTCAGCCGCGCGGAGTTCACCGGCCTGCCCGGCGTGTCCAATGTGGAAGTCGCCGGCCCGGTGCTGCGCTGTACCGTCGACGGCCGGCTCGACCCGCTGATCAAGGCGGCCGCCCTGCACGAGGTGATCGACCTGTTGTCGGCCGAACCCGACCTCGAGGAGACGTTCCTGTCCTACTACTACCACTCGGAAGGAGCGACCGATGCTACTGCCGCCGCTGGTGCGTAAAACGTCGCGCGACGACCGCCGCGCCGTCATCGGCTGGACGGCCGGGGTCGCCGCGTTCACCACCATCTACACCGGCTTCTACAGCCAGTTCCAGGGCGCGGCCGAGCTCAAGCAAAACGCGCTGCCGCAAGGGATGCTCGACTTCCTGGGCATCGCCGACATGCTCTCGCCCGCCGGGTACCTGCAAGCAACGGTCTTTTCTCTCATCGGTCCGCTGTTGGTGCTGATGTGTGCGGTGACGTTGTCCGCACGCACCATCGCCCGGCCCGAGGAAGACGGCGGCATGGAACTCCTGCTGGCCAACCCGTTGTCGCGTAAGGCATTCGCGACACAGCGTCTCACGGCGGCGGCCGTGGCGGTCACCGTCGTGGCGGCGATGCCGTGGATCCTGCTGAGCATCCTGGTACCGGCGATCGCCATGGACGTCCCACTGTCCAATGTGGCCGCTGCCTGCGTCGGGCTCATCGCGCTGGCATGGTGCTTCACCGGGATCGCGTTCCTGGTGGGAGCCGTCAGCGGCAAACGCGGCAACGTGCTTGCCATCACGGGGGTGCTCGCCGTCGCGACCTACATGGCCAACGCGCTGTCCAACATGTCCGAGGGCTTGGGATGGCTCAAGTGGCTCTCGCCGTTTTATTACTTCATCGGTACCGATCCCCTGCACACCGGCTGGCACCCCGGTCATCTGCTGCTGTTGGCCGGAATCGGGGTGGCCACAGCGATCGCTGGGATCATCCTGTTCGACCGGCGTGACGTCGGCGTCTGACCCACACACCGGTGGCCGCCGCCCGCCTGCGGCGGCCACCCCGCGCCAAGGAAGACGCCATGACCGTGCCTGACCCGCAATCGCTTACCACGCAATGCACAGCGCTGCTGCACATGCCGCAAGGAACCGAACGCCACCGGCAAGCCACCACACTGGGCCACCAGGTCGCCGACAGCACCCACGACATCGACGACCTCGTCAGCGCCGTGCTCCGCGCCGCCGCCGACACCTGGACCAACCGCGCACCACACCCGGGCGAGACCGCAGCCGCCGTACACGCCCACGCCGCAGACCTCATCACCGCCACCGGCGACGTGCTCGACGCCGCCATCGCCGGATTCCACAACCGCATCCGAAGCGAACTGTCCGATCACGACAGCCAGCGCGCCGAATTCGTCAACGACCTGCTCACCGGCCGCGCCGACCCCGGCCACCTCGCCGAACGCGCCCAGCGCTACGGAATCCGCCTCTCCGGCACCCATGTGGTCACCGTCGCGGCAGGCGCCGGGCTCACCGAAACCATCGTCCGCGACGTCGACAGCCTGCTGGCGGCACGATACGGATCCGGCAACACCCTGACCACCTGGCGCGACCGGCAACTGGTCTGCATCAGCACCGGCGGCCTGCGCGGCCTGCCCGCCGAACTGGCCCACCATCTGCTCACCCGGCTCGGCGCCGGCACCTGGCAGATCGGCGTCGGCCGCCCGCATCCCGGCCTCAACGGCATCGCGAGCTCCCTCACCGAAGCACGCAACACCCTCGACCTCGCCGCCAAACTCGGCTTCACCGCCCCGGTCCTGCACGCCGCAGACCTGCTCGTATTCCCCGTCCTGCTGCGAGACCGCGACGCCATCACCGACCTGGTCACCACCGTTCTCGGCCCGCTGCAGCAGGCCCGCGGCGGAGCCCAGCCATACCTGGACACCCTCACCGTCCTGTTCGACAACCAGGGCAACCAGACGGCCACCGCCCGCCAGCTGCACCTGTCCGTACGCGCCATCACCTACCGCCTCGACCGTATCCACGCCCTCACCGGATACCACCCCGGCGAACCCACCCAACGCTTCACCCTGCACGCCGCCGTCCTGGGCGCACGACTACTCGGCTGGCCCACCAAATAGACGCCACCTCTGTCCCACTCGTTCGGTGTCCCGTGCGGTGATCGCGGTGATCGCCCGCGCGCCGCCGCTGGCCGGCCGGACACCTCCACATCGGAGGTTGTGGCACAGACGGGCGCCGCACCGCTACCGGGTGAGCCGCAGGCCGACAGCGGGTCGGCCAGCGCGCGACCGCTTGGCAGGAAAGCAGCAAGCGTCCGGCCGTGCTGACCCGCGCCGCGATGGCGCCGCTGCCGACGCTGGGGATCGTGCTGGCCGTGGGCATCTGGCTGATCGCCGGAGGCGCGATGACCCCGGCCGGCCTGATCGGCGCGCTCATCCTGGCCACGCTCCCGGCTCGAGTCGATCCATCCGCTGATGTTCCTGTCGCACTACGTCAACGAGTCCAAGGCCGGTGCCGCCCGCATCGCCGAACTGCTCGCCATCGACCCTCTGCCCGAGCCGCAACAGCCGCGCCTGCCCGCCGACGGGTCCATCCGGCCGTCCACATGCGACAGACGAGCAGGTGCAGGCGGCCGCCAAAGCCGCGCAGGCACACGATTCATCGTCGGTGAACTGCCGCACGGATATGACACCCGCGTCGGCGAACGCGGGGCGCTGCTGTCGGGCGGGCAACGGCAACGCGTCACCATCGCCCGCGCCGCGCTGTCGGATGCCCGCATCATCGTGCTCGACGAGGCCACCGCGTTCGCAGACCCGGAAAACGAGGCCGCCATCCAGGATGCCATCGCCGCACTGACCCGCGGCCGCACCGTGGTCGTCATCGCGCACCGACTGTCCAGTGTGGTCGATGCGGATCAGGTTGTGGTGCTCGACGGCGGACGCGTGGCCGAACGCGGTACCCACCAGAAGCTTTTGGAAAACGGCGGACGATATGCGGCGCTGTGGGCCAACCACGAACGCGCCCGCGCCTGGGGAATCGGAGCTGCGCGATGAAACGGATCCTGCACCTGGTGATGCTGTCGGCCGGCCGGTACCGCCGCGAATACCGGCGCACGCTCATCGCGCTCGGGTTGGCGTCGATCGCACAGGCCGCCGCCTACGCCACCCTGATCCCGCTGCTGTACGAGCTCACCCGGCCACAGGTCGACGCCGCGACGGCCTGGCGCTGGCTGGCCGTGTTCGTCGCCTGCTACCTGGTCGAGCTCGCGCTGCGGTTGTATGAGCTGCGTTTCCAGTACGGCTCCTGGGCGGGCGTGCTGGCCGACGTGCGGCTGCGCCTGGGCGAGAGCCTGCGCACCATGCCGCAGGCCGAACTCGCGCGGCGCGCCTCCGACGATTTTCTTTCGGGTACCGGCCGGGAGAACGCGTGCTGCACGAGGTCACCTTCACCGCACCCGAACGTAGCCTGACCGCGCTTGTCGGCCCGTCCGGCTCGGGCAAGACCACCATCACCCGGCTGCTGGCCCGCCACGCCGACCCGGACTCCGGCACCGTCCGCATTGGAGGGACCGATCTGCGCGACGTCGCCCCGGCCGGGATCTACCGGCACATCGCCGTGGTCTTCCAGGACGTTTATCTGTTCGACGACACCATCCGCGCCAACATCGCCATGGCCCGCCCCGACGCGACGGACGCGGAAATCGAGGCTGCCGCATGGGCGGCCAACGTGCACGACTTCGTCTCGCGGCTGCCCGACGGGTACGACACCCGCGTCGGTGAGATCGGCGCGGCGCTGTCCGGCGGCGAACGGCAGCGCATCTCCATCGCCCGCGCCATCCTCAAAGACGCGCCCATCGTCCTGCTCGACGAACCCACCGCCGCACCACCTCAAACCGGATTCCTACTCCAACCGGATGGTCCGCGAGGCCGACCCCGACAGCTATCCAGCCCTGACCGAAGCCATGCACGGCATCGGCACCGGCCCACACGGCGACTGGTTCACCGAAAACCTCCACCGCCTGCTCGACGGTCTCCTGCTCGCCCGCCGGATACCGGCCTAGACATCGGCAACCACGACGTCCATCGAACGCGCTCCACCGCGCCACTCCTCGCCTCGCCGATGAATGGACGCCCCGCCCAAGGCAGAGCACGGGCGGGGCGCGGTTGCCACTGACTCTTACAGCGAACCGACTCCCAGCCTCTCGTAGATGAAAACCATTGTCAACAACATCGGGGGATGCACCGCTTCACTTTCCGCGGTGCTGGGCGTAGCGGCGGCGGAAGCGTTCCACGCGGCCTTCGCTGTCGATCAGCCGTCGCTGGCCGGTCCAGAAGGGATGGCTGGCAGAGGAGATCTCGACGTCGACGACCGGATAGGTGTTGCCGTCGCTCCACTCGATGGTGGAGTCGCCGGTGATGGTCGACCGAGTCAGGAACGTCATCCCCGCGCTCCTGTCGCGGAAGACCACCGGGCGGTAGGCGGGATGGATACCTGGTTTCATTGCCAGTCCTTACTTTTCGAAGCAACCCGCGAACGGGTCGGGAAGGGTGCTCCACTCGTCCTGTCCCAGCGCGAGCTCGGCATCGGTGAGCAGGCATCCGGTCAGGGTCTGGTGCAGTTCGTCGGGATCAACGCCGATGCCAACGAGCGCAAGATGGTTGTCGCGGTCGCCGTAGTACGGGTCCCAGCGCAGCGAGGCGGCGGCGCGGCGCAACGGCGATGCCTGCTCCCATTCGGGCTCGGGCAGCGCGGCCAGCCACCGGCCCAGGCCGCCCAGCGCGACACCGCCCCCGGCCGACTCCCAGCCGAGCACGAGGTCGGGTTGGGTGGCCAGCCACACGTGGCCGCGGGAGCGCAGCGTTTCGGTGGCCAGCCACGGCAACGCGTCATGCAGCCGCTGCGGGTGCATCGGCCGGCGGGCCTGGAAGACCACCGACGTGACCCCCCATTCGCTGGCCGGTTCGTGCACGCCGAGGTCGTAGCCTTCCAGACCGCGGGCAACGGCATCGGGCCAGTCCGGCCGTGAGCGGCCAGTGCCCGGGATTCCGTCGACGTGCGCGGCCCAGGGCGCCAGCCGGTGCAGCAGGACCCGCAACTGGAACAGGTCCGCGGCGGCGAGCCCTTCGGCGCCGGAAAGCACAATGGTGTCGGCGAACTCCACCTGCCGCGCCACGACGGCCGCCACGGACCGGTGGTCATCGGCGTCGGCCTGCATGTCGCGGTGAACGAGGTCATCGCCACTGTCCAGATCGGACAGAAAGGTCTCCGCGTCCACAACGCTGACGTACGAGTCGATGCGCACCCATTTCGCGACCGGGTCGCCGTCGACGACGCAGTGCGCGCAGGCGCCCGCGACCATGTCGGGCTCGATCGCCTCCGGCAGCACGAGCACGATCTCGCGGCCCGGATCCGCCCGCGCCAGGCGCACCATCGTGGGCAGGAGGTCCTCGCGCAGCGTGCACGCCACGCACCCGTGCACCAGGTGGACCGTCTCGTCCTCCAGCACGGCATCGCGGGTGCGCACGAACCGCCGCACCACACCCGAAGCCAGCTGTCTCAGGTCATGACGCACCAAGACGGCGCGGTTGCGCACCGCCAGCAGGTCCATGGCCACGGCGAGGTTGGCGTGGGAACGAAAGCCCGACACCACCGTCGCCGCGACCCGTGGCGGAGCACCGACGCGGGCCATCTCCACCTCCACTCTTGAAAACGATTGTCATTATGTATTAGCGTAGCAGGCGCCAACCGATGATGTGGAGCTTCCATGGCCAAGAAGAGCAAGATTGTCAAGGATGAGCGGCGGCGTGAGATCGTGGCCAGGTTTGCCGAGCGGCGGGCCGAGCTCAAACGCGTCATCGTGTCGCCGTCGACCGCAGCCGAGACACGTGAGGCCGCACTTGCCGAGCTCCAGCGCCAGCCGAGGGATGCCAGCGCCACCCGGTTGCGCAACCGCGACATGGTGGACGGCCGACCGCGCGGGTTCCTTCGCAAGGCGGGCCTGTCGCGGGTGCGATTCCGCGAGATGGCGTTGCGTGGCGAGCTGCCGGGCGTGCACAAGGCGAGCTGGTGAGCAATGCTCGACGCGGCGTCGGAGCGGATCCTGGCCCAGATCGCGGCAGCCGAACGGGCCCGTGATCGCCGCTTCGCCGACGCTCTCGCCCGTGGCGTCTCGGCCGGATTCTGGTGCGGTGTGGAACGTCGGGACTTGCTCCCGCCGCTGACCCTTCTCGCGTTGACTGCGGGGGTGGTCTTCGGTTGGATGCCTCTTGCCGTCACGGCGGGTGTGGGCTACCTGGTGTTCAGCCGGCGCAGTTCGGGCAGATCCCGAAGATGTCGAGGGTTTGGCCCATATCGGTGAAGCCGTGTTCGGCGGCGACACGGTCGGCCCACTTCTCCACCGCCGTCCGATGACGTCGATGGTGCCCGCGCAGTAGCGGCAGACCAGGTGATGGTGGTGCTGTTTGGTCTGCCGGCACAGCCGGTAGAACTGTTCCGGGTTAACACCTATAGCGACTTAGCGACGCGGCACCGACCGTCCGCTCGGGGTTCCCAGCTGATACCAGGTGACGGCCGTCCGAATAGGCCGTCGAAATGAGACACGTGCCGTGATCGCGACGTGTCGGCAACGATCCGCACCCGACCCGCGGTTGGCGGCCCTTCCCCGTACGGGCGGAGGCCTCACGTCATCCGGGCAGTCGGCTGAAGGGGCCGACCGAGGATCGTGGCGAGCCGCGCGACCTCATCTGCCAGCGCTTCCCGCGCGGGTGGCGGCCCCGCTTCGGCGAACCACGCAGCGACGACCTGGCCGCCGGAAAGCGACCACGTGCCGGACACGACTCCACCGACGATCACGATGTTTGCCCCGCGGCTGACCAGCGTCCGCCTGGCAGGCGGCACGACGTGAGCGTCAGCTGTTCCCGGACCCAGGACCCATTGGTCGTATCCCGGCAGGAGCCGTACGGCAGCCGACGCGGGCGTCGCGGCCAGGTCCTCGAGATCCTCGCGCAGGATATAGGCGGACTCCCCCTCGATGTGGACCAGCGCGAGGCGGTCACCGAAGGCCGCGATCCAGGACTGGATCCGCCTGCGGCCTGCGCCCAGCCCATTGCCGAGCCAGTAGTGCACGTGGTCAGGCGTCGCCGGGCCGTACGCCCGGAAGTACGCCTCGACCGCACGCATGCCGGCCTCGTCGAGGTCAGGCAAGCCCGCCCAGCGCGGGTTGGTATCCAGGCGTTGGAAGGTCGCACGTCCGTCTCGCGGCGGGCCGAAGCTCATGTCCGCCTGCCACGCGAGCGGCTTGAGCAATGTGCCGGCCCCGTCGGCGAAGGCAAAGCCCAGATGACCGAACTTCGGCCGGGCAGTGACCGCTGCCCCAAGCTCGTCGCGGGTCAACGGCCCATCGGCAAGCGCCTCCCGGACAGCCTCCCGCAAACGCGGCCAGTCCGCGGGCGTCAGGCCGTAATAGCGTTGCCAACTGGGCAGCTCCCACATCCGGCTGGCGGCCCGCAACGCAAGGTACGCGCCACCTTCCTCCGGCGTCACCAGGTGGGTCGCGCCGCGAAAGGCGAACGTCTTGATGACCCGGCCATCGGCCAAGGCGCGGGCGACTTCGCCCGGCCGGGACCGTTGGCGCCTGACACGCACGGCAAGCTCGGCCGCTGCGTCAAGCTGAGCCGGGATGGCGCCCAAGCGGCGCACGACGCCTGCAACCGACTCGGTGCCGACCGGGTCGAGCAACTGCCGCCGCATACGCCAAGCCAAGGCCTGGGACCAGCTGAGTGACACCATCGCAGGCTATCCGAGCAGCTGCACTGCTCGCACCTTGCGACCATGGCGCGCTCATCGGATTCTTTGACTGGCGTTGGCCACTGCTGCCAATAGCTCCAAATCAACTGTCCGCAAGCGGGTTCCGAACTGAGACCAGGTCAGCGCTGTCTGGCGAGGACCCTCAAGTGAGACGCCGACCACTGGCAACTGTCGTTTGTGGAGCCCGCCACCAAACGCCACCGTCGTCGAGGTCGCGAAAACGCTCCTCCCCGGCCGGGTCCAGGCCTTCGCCCAGCGGGTTGACACAGCGATGGACGCGATCCGGGGCATCCTGCTTACGCCCTTTGTCTACGACGACCCCGGCCCCGCTTGGAGGCGAGCCGGCAGCGCGCAAAGACACCTCTGCGGACGGTCTTCGACAGCGTTGAAGCTCGCCTCCCCTTGTTCGGTCAGGGTTCCGACCCGGACATGGTAGGCACCGTCCGATTAGGAGCGTCGATCACAACGTGATCATCAACTGATCCGCCCGATCATGGGCGCAAGTGTCCGTTGCGAGCGGCTGCCTCGTCATCATTCGTCGTGCTCGGCAACACGTCGTCGGAGCCGAACCTGCTTGCTAGTCCGGGCGCACCTCGGCGATCCAGCTGCGAAGTTTCGGTTTCCAGTCGGGTTCGTCGGCGAAGAAGGCTGACAGCCATTGGTGGTTTTGCGACAGGCTTGGTGGCCACACCCGAACCGGGCCGGGATCGGCACGCATTGGCGCGTCAAGGATGAGACCGAAACGCCGCGCCATCTCGCCGGAGTGCCCCCGCCTGCCGGCGGTCAGCGCGGCGAGGAACCGGGCGAACGGTTGGCGGTGCCGGTCAGTGTCATACGGGTGCTTGAAGAAGTTCCACGCGACCCGCTGGACACGCTTTTCCAGTGCCTGCTGGACATGCTCCCCGAGCGTCGGGTTCGTCCAAGTCGCCACGGTCCGCCGGTCCACCCGATCGAGATCGATCGTCGCCCGCTGCGCCGACTCGTCTTGCATGCGGCCGCGCGCAGCGCGCAATGCCTGGGCCGCCCCGCGGCGGAAGGCTCGCTGTGCGCGTGCCTTCTTGCGTGGCAGCTGCCTGCGCGCCGCGTGCGGATACTCCGCCGCGCTGCGTCGCTGGCGGGCATAGTCAAGGTCCTTTTCCTTCCGAGGGTCGCGACCTCGAAGTGCTCCCGGTTCCACAGGCTCGATGACACCACTCGACCCGGCAGTTTCAACCCACTTCCGCGCGGGTGCCCCTCGATCAGAAACCGTGCTACCCGTAGGCGTGTTGGTGAAAATTCCCAGTCACGCTGTCGACGACGCATGCCGCCGTCACAGCCAAAACGGATCATGGCCGGTGACCGCACTTAGCTGTATTTTGCGCCGATCACGCACGTCAACCCGGAGGTACGGCTAACCCGAAGCGCGAAGTCGGGGGCGTGTCAGGTACCCGACTGGATCCGGATAGAACAAAAGCGGTGAGGACGGTGACTAACACGATGAAGGTTAAATCTACAAAGGAGAACAGATGCGAAACCGTTCAAGTCCCTACTTCATCGTCACCGCCGCTGCCCTCATGTTCGCCGCGACCGCGGCTGCCTGCAGCGCGGCGCCACCCTCCCGCCAGGACCAGCCACCAGCCGTCGCCCAGTCAAGCAGCACGGGCTCGGCACCACCGGCAACCGTTGCGCCGATTTCCCAGCGCTCACCCGCCGACTGCATGGGAGCGATCGTCCACTCGATCATCGTCAACGAGACTCGCAACGCGAAGGTGTGTATCACCGTCGGCGGCCTCCTCCGCCTGGTGAATCTGGGGCCGGGGATGCTCTCGGCCGATTCCTGGGACAAGGTCGACTGTTTCTACGCCGGCGGCGTTCACTCGTGTCGCCTGATCCACACAGGAACCATCCGGTTCAATACCGTGACCCCGGGCGATCCCCGGCATTTCAACGTCG
This sequence comes from Allorhizocola rhizosphaerae, assembly GCF_003426775.1. Classification (GTDB taxonomy): domain Bacteria; phylum Actinomycetota; class Actinomycetes; order Mycobacteriales; family Micromonosporaceae; genus Allorhizocola; species Allorhizocola rhizosphaerae. The sequence continues at coordinate 31,601 of NZ_QJUG01000066.1, forward strand.
AGATAGCCAAGGCGATTACACCGCCGAGACCCTCGACAGCCTGTACCTCCGAGAAGTTCACGCTCAACGCCACCGAGGGCGGGATGCCCTGGGCCGCGATGTGTGTGAAGGTGGGTACCGAGATGCGAGTGGAGAACCTTGGTCCTGAAGGCTTTTCGATAACACCATCCGGCAAGGTCTCGTGCCGATACGAAGCGGCCGTCCGGGAATGCCGGTTCTTGGAGGCGGCCACCGTGACGATCACGGTCACGGTGCCGGGCTGGGAACCACGGACACTCATCGTGGTAATCATCGAATAGCAAATGCACTGAACACGCTGCTGGTGGCGGTGAGGAACTGGGGTTCCCAGGACACCGCCGCCGCTGGTGGTGAGTTCGTTTCCATCATGGTGATCCGCCCAATGCAGAGCGAGAGCGGGATTCGTTGGCGGGTGTGATGGTTTGGTCCGCGTGCCCTCGCGCTTTGCTGTGCGCGAGGGTTGGGATGTTGTCCGGTGCAGTTGGGGACTGCGGGTGCGCTGCCGAGGCAGTTGTTGGGGGTGTTGGCGGTGCCGTTCGTTCGATAGACGGGTGCCCGAACGGAGCCCGGAAACACTATGAGTACGTACGCCATTCGTGCCCGTCACGGACGTATTCGGTGCGCTGGTGGGTGTCGAAGCGATCGCCGTCCCACCGCCGGATGGAGACGGTCATCCGGTCGCCCTCGGCTTCGATCAGGTTGTAGCTGTTGGGCTCGCCCTTGAGCCGGTCGGAGAAGGCGGTGCCGCATTGCGCGATGACCAGGCCGCTGACGACACCGCTGTACGCCAGGTGGATATGCCCTCCGAGCAGTAGGTCCGCGCGCCGGTGCAGGTGCTGCAGGGCCAGCCGCGACCGCCCGACCAGGCCCCGGTAGCGTCCTGGCTCGGTCAGCAGGAACGGGTGGTGCGCGACGACCACCCGCAGCGCGTCCCTTGGCGCGTCGTCGAAGGCCTCCGAGATCTCGTTTAGCTGCCGGATGTTGATCCGGCCGCGCGACCAGTCGGGGTGCAGGCTCCACTGCCGGGCGGTGTTGACGCCGACCGCGACCAGTCCGTCGCCCGTGTGAATGACCGTGCCGTTCGCGTCGGTGAGCATCTGCTGCCGCCAATTGCGCCATGGCCGGGCAATCCGGGACCACACCCGCCAGCCTGGCAGGTCGTGGTTGCCGGGCACGACCAGCGCCGGAGCCGGGAGCTGGTCGAGGAACGCCCGTGCCGCCTGGAACTCCACGGTGCGTGCCCGCTGCGTCAGGTCGCCGCACACCGCGATCAACGTCGGGGCGGCGTCGCGAAGCTCAGCCCGCAGCGTCTGCGCGATCGCGGGGACGTCGCGGCCGAAGTGCAGATCGGATATCTGGGCGATCCGCAGGCCGGTCGGCTTCACGTGGCGGCTCCGGGCGCCAGGACGGCCAGCGCACGCGGCCGGATCTCATAGTCCAGCGGCATGGCCAGCTGAGCGATCTCACCGTCGCTCATCACGCTCATCAACGCCAGCCGGGAGGATCTCACCTGGACAGTCTTACCCTCAAACCGCAGGATCCGCTCGTCGCGCTGCCAACTGCCGTCGAACAGCTTGGCGGCGACCACGGCCAGATCCCAATTGGTCCGGTCCCGGGCGACGTAGACGCCGAGCGTGCCCGCGTCGAGCCGTTGCCTGCCGGGCATCGGCGGGGGCCCGGAGGCCAGCGGGTTGCACGACACGACGGCCGCCCGCGTGCGCACTCGGTGCTCCTGCCCGTCGACGACGATAGTGAGCCGCATCCGCGGGTACCGCCACACCAGCCGCAGCGCCCTTCCCAGCAGCCGCAACGCGTCCAGCCCGAGCCCGCCACGCGCACTTTCCCGGAGCCGGCCGAGGTGCGGCATCATCGCCAGCGTCGAGCTGCACAGGAACGGCAGGCCGTTGACGGTGGCCACGTCGATCCGGTCCACCGGGGCGTTCAACAGCGCGCGGACCGCGCTGTCCAGGTCGCCCGGCATGCCCAGATCGCGTGCGAGCACGTTCATCGTGCCCGCCGGGAGGACTCCCAACGGCACGTCACTGCCCAGCATGCGTTCGGCGATCGACCGTATGGTGCCGTCCCCGCCGACGACGATCAGCGCGTCCGGCTCACCGGCCAGCAGCTCGCGCAGATCCGTCGCGAACGTCTGCGGGTCGAACGCCCGCACCTCGGCCGCGACGCCCCGCTGGCCGAACAGCTCGGTCAGCTGCTCGGCCGGTGAGTCGTCGGGCCTGCCCAGAAGCACGCCGGAACGCGCGTTGTACACGACGGCGACGCGATCCACGGTTCGGAGTCTAGACACTCGGCCTATGCCGCGAAGCACGACTTGACCGACGCAGTGGGCAGCGCGGGCGCCGCTGCTGCCAGCCGCGTCCGGTAGAGGCCCGCGAATACACTGACGGCATGGCCGGTACCGGAACGAAGCTCATCAGTTCGTCGATGGCGCTCACCACCGCCATCTTGCTGGCGGTCGGCGGTAGCGGCACCGTGGGCGCGAGCACCACGGCGATCCCGCCGTTCGAGGTGTGGCTCGTCGACCAGTCCGACACCGCCGGGCTGGGCTACGGCGGGACGCTGCGCGTCTACGACGGCCGTGATCTCACCGGCCCGGCTCCGTCGCAGGCGGTTCCGACCGACGTCGTGGATCTGGGCGCAGAGACCGCCGGGTTGTGCCGTGCCAGCACGGGCGCCGATCCGGTACGGCCGCACATGCTCACGTTCAACTGGGCCGAGACCCACGCCGCACTGTCCTTTGTGGCCAGTGGACACGTGGTCTTCCTGGACGCGCGCAACCGCCGGCCGCTCGCCTGCGTGCGCACCGAGCCCGGCACCGGCGGGGCACGGCAGGCGCACGCCATCTGGCCATCGCGCGACGACCGGTACCTGATGGTGGCCAATCAAAACGGCAAGAAGATGGAGCGCTTCCGTACCGACTATCAGACGGGATCCTTCGTCCAGGAGCCGGCCGCCACCGTCGACCTGGCCGCCTGCACCACGCCCAACGGCGCGCCTTGCCAGGCCGCGGGCATCCGGCCGGACAACGCGCCGATCTGCCCGTTCATCGCCTCGGACAACGGGCCGCTGTTCGTGAGCCTGCGTGGCGGCGGCATGCTGGTGCTGGACTGGCGGACCACCCCGATGTCGATCGTCGCCGAGTACGATCTGGCCAGTGTTCCCGCCAACGGTTGCGGCTTCACCGAGGCCCATGGCAAGGTCTTCGCCGACGGAGGCGGCGGCACCCCGGCAAACCTGGACCAGTTCAGCGTGTTCCGCCTGCCGATGAACGGCTACGCTGCGGCCAACCCGCCGAACGTGCCACCGGTCGAGCGGCTGTTCGACGACGACTCCGCGGGACGCGACGCGCACGGCAGCGAGGCGACCAACCGCCGGCGCTACGTCTGGGTCGCCGACCGGGACGCCAACGTGGCCGAGGTCTTCGACGGTATTACCGGCGCGCGTCTGACCACTGTGGACCTGACCTCAGCGTTCAGCGCCGACCCTACGCCCGACCTGTTCGCCGTTTCACCCGACCGGGCCTGGTTTTTCCTGTCCACCCGTGGTCCCAACCCGCTGTCCGGCGATCCGCACTCGTCCCATGGCACCGACCCGGGCATGCTGGTGGTGCAGCTGACCCACTACGGCCTGCGTGGCCAGGTTCGCGGCCTGGTGCGCATCACCAACCCGGACGCCACCGGCGTGGAACGGGCGGACGCACACGCCATCCGCGTGCGGCGTAAGTAAACAAGGCGATTTCTGGACCGGGCGAACAACAACCAATGGTGAGCGGGCAAGTCGATCTGTTGTGAGGAAGCGCGATTGATGTGCCCCGAATCCGGGGCCGGCGCGTGGTTATTCGAACGGTGTCGGGTCACCGGCGCCGTAGCGCACGACCTGCGGCTGCTCACTGGACAGGTCCACCACGGTGGTCGGGACCGTGCCGCAGTCTCCGGCGTCGATGACGGCGTCGACCTGGTGGTCGAGCCGTTCCTTGATCTCCCAACCCTCGGTCATCGGCTCGTCATCGCCTGTCAGCAGCAACGTGCTCGACAACAGCGGTTCGCCGAGTTCGGCCAGCAGGGCCTGGGTGACCGTGTGACGCGGGATCCGTACTCCGATGGTGCGTTTCTTGGGATGCCACAACTGACGTGGCACCTCGCGGGTAGCCGGCAGGATGAAGGTGTAACCACCCGGCGTGTTCGCCTTGACCAGCCGGAACACCGCGTTGCTGATCTGCACGTATTGGCCCAGCTGGGCGAAGTTCTGGCAGACCAAAGTGAAATGGTGCTTGTCGTCGAGTTTGCGGATCGCGCGGATGCGCTCGAGGCCGTCACGGTTGCCCACTCGGCAGCCCAGCGCATAGCAGGAGTCGGTCGGGTAGGCGATCAACCCATCCTCACGGAGCAGGTGGACCACCTGGGCAATCAACCGCGGTTGTGGATCGTCCGGGTGCAGGTCGAGATACTTGGCCATCCCGCTCAGCATAGGACGCTGCCGGCTCCCGATCGCACTGCGCGTTCGCGTCCACTCCGCTCAGCCCGCATCCGACACTGTGCACAGCTGCCGTCGAGCAGCGGATCGCTCAAGCGCTCGGGCCAAGGCCGATAGCGCCCGGGACAGGGCAGATCGTCATCGTCGAGGGCGAAGACGAACGGCGCGGTCGAGCGCATCAGCGCATGATTGCGGGTCAACGCCGGCCCGCAGGATCCTGAATTGGCCTCGTTAGACACGCGCTCATCGGACCTGATCCGGTCTGGCAACCCGGGAGGATCGCCGTCGGCCTGGATCAGCCGGCACCATCGCACATCGTTGTGCTGGAGAACTGAGTCATAGGTCTCCTCCAGGTGGCAGGCCCGGGTGTATGGCGTGATGATGTCCATGCGGATGCACAAGGCGAGCTGGTGAGATGGCGTTGGCTTACGGGATGGGGCGCAGGCCTTCGGGTGTGAGGCGGACAAGCCGGTGGGCGGTCCGGGCGAGGCGTGCGGTGTCGTGGCTGGCGATCACGACCGCCATGCCTGCGGCGGCGGCCTCGGCCAGCAGTGCGTAAACGCCGGCTGCGGCGGCCGGATCGAGGCGTGCCACCGGCTCGTCGGCCACCAGCAGCGCGGGTCGGGCGGCGAGTGCTCGTGCGATGGCGACCCGTTGCTGCTGCCCGCCGGAGAGCTGGTGTGGCCGCGCTTGCGGGTCCACTGTGGACAATCCGACCCGGTGCAGGAGATCGCTGGCCGCCACGCGATCCGGTGCCATCAGCGGTTCGGCGACGGTACGCCAGATCGGCCACCGCGGGTCGAGGCCGGCGGCGGCGTCCTGGAAGACCGGCATCACGTAGCCCGGCGGTGGGCTGGGCCGACCCTCGTACCGGACGGTGCCCGCGCCGATCGGGCGCAGCCCGGCGAGTGCGTGCAGCAGCGTGGTCTTGCCGGTGCCGGACGGCCCGACCACACCGACGATCTCACCCGGCCGCACGGCCAGCTCGACGCCCCGGGCCAGCACACGACGCCAGCCGGCCACAAGCGTCACGCCGGACAGTTCGACCACCGGTTGCCCGCCAACCGTCTTCGTACCGCTTGCGGGCAACGGCGCGAGCACGGCGGGAGTGAGGTCCACACGTCGGTCGCACTGCGCGGCCACCGTGGGGTCGTGGGTCACCAGCAGCAGAGCCCGGGATCGCGCCCGCAGCAGGCGTACCGCCGAGACCGCCAGGTCGGCATCCAGCGCGGAGGTCGGCTCGTCGGCCAGCACCAGAGGCGGGTCGTGTGCGGTAGCGGCGGCCAGCGTGGCGCGCTGCAGCATGCCGCCGGACCACGCGTATGGGCGGCGCCACCACCGGCCGGGCGGGATGCCCAGGGCGGTCAGGCGCCGGCCCACCTCGCCGCGCGGCAGCCGGCGGCG
>NZ_QJUG01000067.1 GCF_003426775.1 Allorhizocola rhizosphaerae
ACGAGATCTCCGGTGGTGACGGTCGCCTTGGTCGACGACTCATCTACCGGAGATCTCTCTTATTGTCCAATCACGACACACACGCTCTGCCGAGTCGTAATCAACGATTCCAGCAGCGAAGACCACTTCTTAAACACGCCCTAGATCGGTCAGGCACAAGTGCCGCATGGTATGTGTCGAGAACCGTTGCACCCCTGCGGCTATGGCGATGCGGCGCACTACCTTCGACCAGGTCCACAGCGTCAGCGGCTGGGCGTGGTTGCGGCGCGACTCGGACAGAAACAGCGGTCCCCGGGCACGGCTGATGGTCGCGCGATGCGCCAGATATCCTGACAGGACAACGGAAGTGGCCGCCGAGTACGGCACCACTCGCTCCCGCCGGTTCTTCGTGGTCTCCGCCCGCACCCGCAAGGTTCGGTGCGCGGGATCCAGATCGTCGGTTCGAAGGGAACACAGCTCCTCGCGGCGCAGGCCCGCATCGTAGGCCAGGGCCAGCATCACCCGGTTACGCACCGGCTCCCGGGCGGCCACGGCGAGCACATCGAGCCACTGCTGCTCGGTGGGGATCCACGGCAGTTTGCTCAGCCGCGGCACCAGTGCACGTTGCTGCCCGCCGAACCGCCGCCCGGGAGTGTAACGGCCACGACCGACCGGATTGGACGCTCGAAGGCCTTCCTCCATAAGGAAGTCGTAGAACAACCTGACCGGGACCAGCCTCTGCTGCAATGTCGCGTTCGCCAACCCAGCAGCCGAATCAAGGGATACCACGTTGGCTCCGTGACGGCTCGGCCGGCTGGTCAGCTCACGCACATACGCGGCGATATGAGCCCTGGTCGCCGTCACCGGATCAACGCCATCCTGCTCGCACATCTGCAGGTACTCGGCCAGGCCACGGGCATAAGCATCGATCGTGCGTGGCGCCCGTCCCAGGTCAACCCACACAAGCAGCCACTCAGCCGCCCGCTCATGCCGGCCCAGGACCGGCCACCTGTCCTCCATCTGCTTGCGGTCCAACACATCTCCTTAGTCACGTAGAAAGCCCCGGAGATCATTCCCCGGGGCCGGTTCAGATTCCACGTAACTTTTAAGATGATCAAAAGGCAGATGTACGGCCGCGCCAACTTTGACCTGCTCCGCAAACGAGTCCTGCTCGCATCGTGAGAACCTAGCAGGGTCAACAACTTTCACGGAAAGCGGGTCAGATCCAGAATTCAGCCGTCGTTGACACTGCCGTCCAATTTAGACAGGTGTCGTCTCTCGTCCGTCACCACCGAGCTGAAACAGAGGCGGAAATCCGATAGATCCGTCATTGATGCAGACCGCCGATGTAGGCTTAATCGGCGAGGTCAGCGAGTTCGACCTCAGTCGCCCATCGGACAGTGCTGCCCGCGGTGGTTTTGGTGACGCGCAGTAGGGCCGGAACATGTTGGGCGACCGCGCGCATGTGGCTGATGACCACGACGAGGTGTCCTGTGAAGTGCCACCCGTTGACCGGACACCGGATCTTCATGCAACGAGGGTGAGGTTGTGACGATATCCGATCCGCGCCTCGTACGGTGTGCGGTAGCCCAATGTCGAGTGTAGACGCTGCCGGTTGTAGTAGGTGAGATAGTTCAGAACATCTTGACGGGCAACGGTTCTGTCGGTCCAGACTCTGGTGCCAATCTCGGTTTTCAAGGTGGCGAACCAGCTTTCCGCAGCGGCGTTGTCGTAACACGAACCGGTCCGGCCCGTGGAGGGCCGCAGCCGCGCCCTGGTCAGCGTGGCCCCGAACTGGGTCGAGGTGTACTGCCCGGGTTCAACCGGTCGTCGCAACATTCTGTATTAGATCGATAATAGCTGTTCGTTCATGGCTTCGGCGGGTGTCCTCCAGCCGAGTGTCTTGCGGGGCCTGCTGTTGAGCGTGGCTGCTACGGCGTCGAGGTCGTTGCGGGTCCAGCGGGTCAGGTCGGTGCCTTTGGGAAAGTATTGGCGCAGAAGGCCATTGGTGTTTTCGTTGGTACCGCGTTGCCATGGGCTGTGCGGGTCGGCGAAGTAGACCTGGACACCGGTGTGGATCGTCAGCTGAGCATGCTGGGCGAGTTCCTTGCCACGGTCCCAGGTCAAGGTCTGACGGAGTTGGTCAGGCAGGGTGGTGATCGTTGTGGCGATCGCGTCGCGGACAGCCTCGGCGCCGTGGCCGGCCAGGGCCGGGCCGTTCTTGACGCGTGACTCGACGCCATAGCCTTCCATGCGTGGTAGGTGCAGCAGCATCGTGAAACGGGTCGTGCGCTCGACGAGTGTGCCGATGGCGGATTTGTCCAGGCCGATGATGAGGTCTCCCTCCCAGTGGCCTGGCACAGCGCGGTCCTCCACCTCTGCCGGCCGTTCACTGATCATCACTTCGGGCGTCACGTGTCCGGTTGCGCGCTGGCGGGCGCGGGCCCTGGGAACACGTAACGCGCGCCCGGTTCGCAGGCAGGCAACAAGTTCACGTTTGAGGGCGCCGCGACTTTGAACGTAGAGCGCCTGATAGATCGCCTCATGCGAGATGCGCATGGACTCATCATCCGGGAAATCAACCTTCAATCGTTGCGAAATCTGCTCTGGACTCCACGCGCTCGCCCATCGCCGGTCCTCACGCCGTGGCTTGTTGCGGCCTTTCCATTGGGCCGCAGCCGGTCCGGGCACAGGTTTCCCGTCAGGGCGGCGGACCTGGCCCGCCAGGCGCTCCTGCACGTACTCACGCAACCGATCGTTGGTGACGAGCTTGGCCGTCTTGGGTCGCCGTGCGAGCAGCTCGGCTTTCCACTGCGCAACCGACGCCCGGTAGTCGAGCTTGCCTCCCCGCGTCGCCGCATTGCGGCGCAACTCTCGGGAAATCGTCGAGGGATCACGACCTGTCCGGCGGGCGATCTCCCTGACCCCAACACCTTGCGCTTTCAGCAAGGCGATCTCCTCACGTTCCTCGAACGATAGGTACCGGCCTGTGAGCGGGGAAAGCATGAATGACGGCATGCCACCACGTTCCCGGAACCAGCGGCTTCCGGCCGCCTGCGACACGCCGACCGCGATCGCAGCGTTCTCACTGGTGAGCCCTTTCGCGATCTCACGCCAAAAGAGGCGCTCGACATCCCGCCGAAGCGACGGCGCCCCCGGCGACTTCATCGCCGACCTGCCGTCAACGCCTTCATCCACGCTGCTGGCCTGCCCATACCCCACCTCCACCTCGAGGTGTTGCGACGACCAGTTGAATTCACCTTGCGATCCCTTGTCGGAGTGGAAGATTGCGCCGGGGCGGGTCAGCCCACGGGCTGCGGCTACCTCGATCGCCTCGCAGACCAGATCAGCGCGCATGTGCTCGGCCATCGCGTGCCCGACGACCTCGCGGGTGCACAGGTCGATGACGGTGGCCAGGTACAGCCACCCCTGCACGGTGGGCAGATAGGTGATGTCGCCGACAAACACCTCACCCGGCCGGGCAGCGCCGAAGTCGCGGCACAGCAGGTCCGGCGCGGCTACGACGCCAGCCTCCGTTACGGTCAACGACCGGCGCCGCCTGCGAGTCAACCCGACGATCCCACGCTGGCGCATGATCCGCTCCACCCGCTTGCGGTTGACCCGCCGCCCGTCGCGACGCAACTGCACCGTGACACGCCTGGCACCGTACGCTTTCCGGTGCGCCACATGGATTCCGGCGATCCGGTCGGCGAGCTCGTCGTCGGCTGCCTCCCGCCGCGCCCGTGCCGGCTCTGCGGCCAGATACTCGTAGAAGCCCTGACGGCGTACACCCAACAGCCGGCACAACCGCTTGACGCCGTACGCGGCGCGGTGCTCGGAGATGAACCGGTAGCGGTAGGTCATCGACCCATCTCCTTGGCAAAATAGGCGGCTGCCTTGCGGAGAATCTCCTCCTCCGTCTCCAGCTCAGCGACCCGCTTTCGCAGCTCACGAACCTCGGCATCCCTATCGTCGACAACCGACCCGCCGCGACCAACCTGCCGGACCTGACGCTCCTTGGTCACCCACGACTGCAACGTCGCATAATGAACCCCCAGCTCACGAGCCACTTCCCGGGTACCACGACCAGAAAGCACCAGCGCCACCGCGTCCCGCCGGAACTGCTCCGGATGCTTCGACTTACCTGCCACCAGGACATCCTTCCCCAAGACAATGTCTGGACTTCAGGGTGTCCGGATCAGGGGTGGCACCTCACACTGATGAACCGCACATGCTCGCCCAGCAGCCGCGACAAGCCGGTCTGCTCGGCCAGTTCCAGCAGCGGGACCAGACCCGCGTGCGACACAAGATTGTCCTCATCGAACACCGCGCCGTCCGCGCGCCGGACATGAAATGCTTGCACCGAGAGTGCCTTCCAAGCCGGCCTGATCAAGGTCCTAGACAAACCTGATTATCCCAGCACGACAGGCACTCTCATCACATCTCCATACCGCTCACCGACTGCACACGCCGATCAGTCCACGGATTCAGGCTAAGATCCTGTCGACCTCCTCGCGGACATAAAGGGCGTCGCCGGGACGGCCGACTATAAGCTTCTCCACCTTGAGAATGAGCATCGCGGCGCGGACCGTGCCGTAGCTCACGCCATGTTCCTCGCAGAGTTTGGCGACGGATGGCAGGCGATCACCCGGTTTGAGCTGTCCGGCTTGGATCTGACGCCGGATGTCGGCGGCAAGTTTCTCAAACTTGCTCATCAGGTCAGGCCTTTCAATCTAGGGGAGCGCCTGATGCTAACTCAACTATGTTGAGTTAGCAAGGCGGGCTGCTTGGGGTTGTGGCCTAACCCCAAGCCCAATCAGATGCACTGCTTCAGCTCACCGCAACGATTGGCGCCAGGCAGCACAGCACATCGTTTCGCATTCCGCGCGCACAGCTAGTCGGTCGGCCTGGTCACATGGTGTTTCAACTCTTCGGAGATTGCATGCGCCAACACCTCACCCACCCGAACCGTCAACCCTCGCATCGTTTCGACGAGCGCCGCCAATCCTTGCTGCAATGCCTCCTGACCCAGTTCCAGGCGCTCGACCTTCTGGCACATGGCTGCGTGATCCTGCATGAGGACTGCATGGTTGTGCTCCAATTTGGACAAGGTCTGCCGCATTCCCGACTGGCTTGCCTCGAATCCGCGAATGCGCGAGTCGATCCCGGCGATCTGCATCTCGACTTTGCTGGACGCCATGACCTGGATTCGCGCCAGGCTGACCAGGCGGTCGTCCACCGTCTCGAAGCGCTCCTCGGTCCAGGCGGCGTGGACGGCGAAAGTCTCGTTGACGTCGCAAATCGCCTTGGCAACGGTGGCCACGGCAGCGTCCGATCCCACGAGTACCTCGCCTAGCATCTCGTCGACTTTTCCCGTTCTGCGCTCGACTCCGTGCTTGCTCACTTTCCGTTGTCCTTTCCTAGTTTGTGATTGCTATTTGTTGGAAGCGTCGGGGCCCTATCGCATGACCATTGATTCTCGGCACGTGGTGAACCCGAGACTGGTTTGTGCTGCGGGTGCGGGATCGGTCGACTGTGGTGGCCGCGAATGACGGGCGGGAGGTGGTATCAGCGGGCGCGATCCAGCGCCGACGCTTGCCAGCGGTTGCGGTTCGGCCCTGGGCGGGGCGTGGTTGGTGCGGGTCATCGTGGTATCTGTCTTTTCGGGATCGCTGGCGTGGGTTGCGTCGCATCGGCCAGAGTGGCGGGCCGTCATCGGGAAGGTGGAAAGGCTCTGCGGCGTGGTAGCCGTGGCGCAGGTACAGGTTCCGGCTGCGGATGGTGGAGGCTTCCAGGTAGGCCGGGATGCCCACCCGGTCAAGGAACGCGTGGTGGTGCTTCAGCAGGCTGCTGCCCACACCCTTGCTCTGTTCGGCCAGCGAGACGCCGAGGAAGGCCAGGTGATGATGGAACTCGGTGGGATGCCGCTCGGCGAAGGTGGCGTCGAGCAGCTGGAACCGGTCGGTCCACGGGCCGCATGCGGCGGCCAGCTGCGCGTCGTAGTTGGCCGGGCCGGGTGTGTCCGCTGCGCGCGGGTACCAGATCGCCACGCCGGTGCGCTGCCGGTTCAGCCCGATGATCCCGTGGCACAGGCCGTGGAGAACGAAGATGGCGAAGTACTTGACGTAGATCCGGCGGCGTACCGCTACATCGGGGATCGGCCAATCACCGACCGGGGAGATCAGGAACGCGTCGGCCAGCAGCCGCGACACATACTCGACGTCGGCCGGTTGTGCCCGATCGATTTCGGCCTCGGAAAGCATGCTGGTCATGACCGGCTCTCCGCCATCGGTGCGGCGTCGGCGAACGGGTTGGCGGCCGGGGCGGCGTTCGCGCCGAGCCCGATCGTGTCGTAGACGTCGGGCCGCCATGTCTTCAGCAACCCCGCCCAGATCAGCCCAAGCACGGCGGCGAAGGCGAACGAGGCCGGGAACGCCCACCGCAGCGGGGAGGCCGGGTCAACGCCGAGCAGGATCGCGAACTGGTCGACGGTCAGGTACAGCACCCCGCCCAGTGCCACGGTCGCCAGGACGGGTGCGGCGATGCGGTGCCACAACGGCTCGCCGCGCCGGTCGCGGGCGAAGAAGCAGACGACGGCGGCGGAGGTGAGGGTCATGAGGATCAGCACGCCGAGACCACCGGTGACGGTGACCCAGAAGAACAGGTGCACGATCGGGTCGGCTCTAGCCAACGCAAAGCCGACCAGGACGACGAATGCGAGGACGCTCTGGGTGATCGAACCCGCTTTGGGGGCACCGGTGCGGCGGCTGGTGTTGCCCAGCCCGCCGGGTTGGACGTGTTCGCGGCCGAGGGAGAACAGATACCGGCCCACGGTGTGGTGGAAGGACAGCAGCGCGGCGAACAGGCTGGTGATGAACAGCATGTGCCCGAGGTCGACGACGAACTGGCCGACGTGCGGCTGCACGAGAGTGAAGATCAGTTCGGTGGAGTGTTCCTGCGCGGCGGCGACGATGTTGTCTGGGCCGGTGGCGATGGTGAGTGCCCACGCCGACAGGCCGTACAGCGCACCGGTGACGGCGACGGCGATGTAGGTGGCTCGGGCGATGGTGCGCTTGGGGTCGCGGGTTTCTTCGCTGAACACCACGGTTGCCTCGAACCCGACGAACCCGGTGACGGCGGTGACCAGTGCCGCGCCGATCCAGGCCGAGAACAGGAAGCCCGGTGACAGGGTGGAGAAGGTGATGCCGCCTTCGGCCGGGTGGGCGACCATGACGACGGCGAACAGCGCGGCGATGGCGATCTCGGCCAGCAGCATGATGGCCAGCACACGGCCGTTGATGTCGACCCGCAGCACGCCGAGCACGGCGACCATAGCCCATCCGGCCAGTGCGCACAGCCACCACGCCACCGAGACCCCGAACCGCTGGTCGAGGAAGCCGGACAGGACGGCGCCGAATCCTCCGTACAGGCCGATCTGCATGGCGTTGTAGGCCAGGACCGCGATGAAGGCGGCGGCGACGCCAGCGGGCCTGCCCAAGCCCTGGCTGATGTAGCTGTAGAACGCGCCCGCGTTGACCACGTGGCGCGACATCGCCACATACCCGACCGCGAACACGGCCAAGATCGCCGCGACGGCCAGGTAGGCGATCGGGATGCCGGTGCTGCCGGTAATCGCGAAGCCGGACGTGGCGCCACCCGCGGTGACGGTCAACGGTGCGGCGGCGGCCATCACGAAGAACACCACCGAGGCGGTGCCCAGACGGCTGCGCGCCAACGTGTTGGCCACGTTGCTGGTCCGCACTGGCTTTGTTGTGGTCACGAAGGAACTCCCGGGGAATGAGAGGGGTTGATGTTTCAGGTGCGGTGCGCGAGCACCGCATCACCGATAGCGGCATGCGTGTGAAACAGCAGTGCCCGCATCGGAGTCCAGAGGGTGCGCACAGAGCGGTTGAGGTAGTCGAAGGTCTCGGCGGGGGCGCCGTCGAGCAGGTATGTGTGCAGGCCGGATGCCAGTGCCAGACCGGCCAGGCACAGCGGCTCGTACTCCAGCGGCTCGTGACGGCGCAGATGCTGCGACAGCATCGCCCACGGCCAGGCAGCGACGTTGACATCCACCGGCACATACAGCACGCCTACCTGGCGGCCGAGCTTGCGTTGCGCCTCCATGTGTACGTGGCCGGCGCGCAGGAGCCGCATCGCGATCTGCCCGGGGGCATGCTGGCCAAGAAACGCCAACCATGTCCGGATCGAATGGGCGCGTGCCGCCTCAGCAATCACCTGGTCGAGGATCAGATGCATCAACGCGTCCGCCGGTGGACGGCTATCCAGCACCGTGATCCGGTCGTCTTCCACGCCGATGTGCCTGCTGCTGATCAGCTCGGCCAGTAACGCGGCAGCGCAACCCAGCTCGATGGCCCTGGCGTGCAGCCGGGGCTTGCCTGTGCCGTCATGGTGGGAAAGCCAGTAGAAGTCGTCCGCGAGCGCGAACACGAGAATCTGGCCTCCCTCCGGCAACAGGCGCGGTGCACAAACGACATTGGGTTTTCGTGGTGCCACCCCTTTTGTGGACTGGGCACCGCCGTCTGAGCAGCGTCCGGTCACGGCGGCGTTCATCACCTAAACAGCGGCTCATCGATGTCGGCTAGCGATCTTCGTTAGTGCTGACAATTCATTGACATCGCTGTCCGTAGTCACCAAGCGGAGCCGGATGGTTCTAGTCCAGGTGATCGTCCGGGGTCAGAATCGGTGGGCATGGCCGCGCCACCGCGCAGGCCGTGCACCGTGGGCGGCGAACTGATTGGCGGCCAGCGCCAGCCCCATTCGATGCAGGCCCGGTCGGGCCGGTGTGTGCGCCAGATCGCGACCGCCTCTGCACGGGTCAGGGACTGGCTGCGGTCCGCAACGCCGGTAGGTGACAGCTGCGGTGCGTGCATGTCTGCCATGGCGGTCTACCCCTGTTGGATCGTCCGCACAGGTATTGCTGCTGATACGGGTAGGGGACTGCGGATATGACCATGTCGGCGGGCGCTGACATGTAGGTCAGACACAGCGCTGACACGCCATTGACTCGGCACCGAACCGGTGACCCGGTGTGGACGCCCAATACCGTCCGGCCGGGCGTTAGGCTGCCAGGCGTGCAAGAGTCGCCGAGCACCCTCGCTGGGGTCCAGGAGATCGAGGTCAAATACCGTGTCGCGCGGCTGGAGCCGCTGCTGGACGCCCTGGCCTTACGCGGCGTGGTCTTGTCCGACCCGATCACGCAGGACGACCAGGCATACGCGCCCGCACATTGGGATTACGGCCAGTCGAAGGTGGGCGTGCCGTTCGCGCGTCTGCGCACCGAGGCAGGCCGGCACCTGTTCACTGTGAAGGTGCCGGTCGACAACGAGATGGCCTGCCGGGAGCACGAGAGCCTGGTGGCCGATCGGGATCAGATGCATCAAGCGTTGCTGGCCATGGGTTTTAGGCCCACGATCCGCATCGTCAAGACGCGCCGCACCGGTGTGCTCGATGGTCTGTCGTTGTGCGTGGACGACGTCCAGCACGCCGGTGGGTTCCTGGAAGTCGAGCAGCTCGTACCAATTACCGAGTCCGGTCTGGCGACGCAGCGACGCCTCGACGAGTTCGTCATGTCCTTGGGTGTGCCGGTGCAGCGCACCACCGACACCTACGACTCGCTCATCCGCGCCCAACTACTCGGCGTTTAGAACAGCGTTCCCGTCCCGGTCAGACCCGCTGGATCCAGCTCAAGACGGCGAAGCGGCGCCATGTCCAGCCCCACGGCGACAGCCGCATGGTCGGACAGTTTCAGTTCCCGCGGCTGGTGAAGGTAATCGCAGCCGGTCAGCCGGTCCACGAGCGCTGCGCCGATGTGGACATAGTCAAACCTGTAGCCGTTGCTGGTACGGCCGATCCAGCTATGTGCCTGAACTCCCGGACAGCAGTGCTCGTGCGCATCCGCCAAGCCGTACTCGTGCAGTCTGTCGAGCATCTCGTACTCGAAGGGCAGGAATCCGCGATAGGCCGGTCGGTGGTCGCGAGCGATGACGTTGTAGTCCCCGCCGAGGACCAGGCGGTGCCGCTGCGCTTCCGGAAGCCGCGCAATCGCGTCCAGGAACGTGCTGACGAACACGCGTTTGCGTGTCACCTTGTCCGGGGCACGGTCGCTGGAGGGCACGTACACGCCGATCACGGTGAACGGCGTGTCGATGTCGACAGTGGCGGCCACAGCGCGGCCGGGAATGCTCACGCCGGCCAGCAACTCGGGTCGCGCGGTCACTGGAACCCGGGCGAGCAAGGCCACGCCGCGCTCGCCGGGATGCGGTGTATGCAGCACCGCCATACCCGCCCGCCGGCACTGCTCAAGCAGATGAGCAGTGCCCTCCCCAGCGCTGGTCTCGGTCAGGATCACCAGGTCGTCATCGCGGGTATCCAGCCATGCCAGCAGGTCGCGGGCACGAGACAAGGCTGGTGCCTGGATGTTCAGCGTCAGCAGCGACAGCATCCCCTTATGGCCTCACTCGATTGGCTGACCGCGGTTGTCGGTGTCGAGCAGGTCGACGATACCGGCGACCACCTGCTCCGGGTTCTTCCCCTGGCAGTCGATGACGTGCTGACGCCACGTTTCACCTCCCAGGAACGCCATCGCCCGCCGGTACAGCTCCAGCTCTTGCCGCGGATTGCCGACCTGCTCCAGCCGAGTCAGCGACTCACGCGCCGCCAACCGGCCGGCGATCACCTCAGGGTCCTCCTCCAGGTAGAACGTGATCGCGGGCATGACGTAGCGGTTGTAACTCCAGATCTCCGGCAGGTCCAACCCGTCCAGTGCCTGAAGCACCAAGGAGGACGGCACGTAGCGGTCGGTGACCACATGGCTGCCCGAGTCCAGCCTCGGAATGATCCTCTTCCTCGACGTGGGCGCTGCGGTCTGCGGCCAGCGCGAGCGCGAGTGCCCGGCCGTGCAGCACCGCCTCCGACCGGCGCAGCAGGCGCCCCAACGGCGTGTCAGAGGGCTCGCTGGTCACGTGCGTCTCCCGACCCGTGCGGGCCTGCAGCCGCGCGGCTAACCGGCCCGCGACCGTGGTCTTGCCGACCCCGTTGGGACCCTCGACCGCGATAAACAGGCTGGTCACGACCGAACCGCTGCCAATGGGAGGAGTTGTCGTCCTTCGGCGACCGGGCATTGCTCGGCATCCACAGCGCCGATGCGCTCACCCGCCGCGACCACAGCGGCGGGGCAGCCCTTGCCGCACCCGGAGGCCATCTGGCACGAGCCGCACGTCGGATTGCCGCCCATCGGGAACCGGGCATGAAAGTCGTAGGCATCCAACGACTCGGCAACGCCACTGTCGATGATGTTGCCGACCAGGAAGTCGGTGTCCGGGTGACGCGACTGCGGCGTCCGTGCGGCGAACACCAGGTACGGGCAGACCGCCACCTGACCGTCCACAAACACATAGATCAGCTTCCCGGCATCGCAGCCGCCCAACGGCTTGCCGTGGTTCGGGAAGCGGATATACACCATGTCGAGCCGGTCGGCGAACCGCTGCGTCACTGCCTGGATCGCCCTCATGGCCTCCTGCGGCGCAGCCAGCCGGCCCTGACTTTTCACCCCCCGCCCGAACGACGACAGCGGATTCATCAGCACATACCTGGCGCCCACCTCGGCGGCGAACTCGCACAGATCCGCGAACTCACCCGGCTCCGTCAACGCGTTCGGGGTCGACAACAGGCCCTGCAAAAGCCTGGCCTGTGCGAACTTGCGCGTGGTCGCCACCGTCGCGGCAAACGACGAGCGGTCACCACGGAACTTGCCATGAGACTCGGCCCGAAAGCCGTCGAAGGACACGTTGACGTGCACGTTGCCCAACTCCGCCAGGTAGGCGATCTGCTCATCGGTGATCTGGGTTGCGTTGGTGCACACCCCCACCGGCAGGCCCGCACCCACCACCGCCGCGCAGAACTCCAGCACGTTCGGGTGGACAAACGGCTCCCCACCAGTCAGCGTCACCCGCTGCACCCGCGCACGCATAAGCTGCGGCAACACCACGTCAACGAAGATGTCCAGCGGCATGTCACCGCCCACAGCGGTCGAGGACACGAAACAGTGGGCGCAATGCAGGTTGCACCGCTCGGTGATCTGCACCAGCGCCTTCCGGCCTACACCGCCAACCGACGTGCGAAAGTAGCAGCTGCTGGCATGCGTGTCGACAATCAATGATCGAGTCACCTGATGCTCCCTGCCCTCATGTTCATGATCGGCCATGACGTATCTGCGGCCCGGAAACTGAATTCAGCTCACCTGCCGTGCTGTCGGAGAACCGGACCCGCATTGTGAGTTAAAGTCAGCGCACACGATGTCGGTCAGGGCCGACAGCCACAATTGACATGGCATTGACACGGGCAACCAGCCAAGGAGGCGAGGTGATCACGCCGCAAGACATCCGACAGGCCAAGCGGGCGCTTGGCGCTCAGCTCGCCGCGCTGAGCAAAGCGGCAGGACTGCGGCAAGAAGACCTCGCCAACGCGGTGCACCTGTCGCGTAGCAGCATCGCCAACACCGAGATCGGCCACCAGGTCAGTGCGAAGGACTTTTGGGAGAGATGCGACGAGCTTCTTCGTGCTGACGGCAACCTCATCCAGGCCTACGAGCGAGTTCGCGACGTGGAGGCCCACTACCGCCAGCACCATGTCACTGCCGGATCGCGGCCGGACTCGGTGATTCCCGCCCTAGCCACCACCGTCCGTTGACGTACCAGACCCTGCCCGGCCCAGAGCTCGACAGGATGACCATGGCTCGTCACGCTATACCTATCGTCATCGCCCGCCTACTAGTTATAACGATCAGAATCGAGGGATTACGGCAGGAGTGGCCAAATGATTACGGCGCATGACATTGCGGAAGCGAGAAGGTCACTTGGACGGAAGCTCGCGGCGTTGCGGCAGGCTGCGGGATACCGCCAAAAGGATCTTGCGAGAGAGCTCATCGTGTCGCGCAGCTCGATCGCCAACACCGAGGTAGGTCGCCAAGTTAGCGCTCGGGATTTCTGGGTGCGTTGTGACCAGGTGCTCCGAGCGGGCGGCGGGCTGGTCCGCGGCTATGACGACCTACAGGCTTTGACACGCACTCATCGGGTGCAGGTAGCGGAGCCGACTGAGGCGAAGCGGGTTACCGAGTTCCGTGAGCCGGAAGGCAGGCCCACATCGGACGCGTCGGCTGAGCACGGACAAGATAGCGTTGTTCTGCGGTTGCGATTGGACGGCCGGGAGTCTCTCGATCAGTCCGCCGACGAAGCGCTTGTCTTCGCCGCAGGAGCAGCGCTGGGGTTGGCCGCGGAAACGACGACCGACCTGTTCGAGCAGGTCAGGTATATTGCGCGCGACTACGCGGGTCACCATAGATGGCAGACCTTCGCTCTTGCACGGCAACTGCGTGACTTGGCATTCGATCTCTCAGCCAAGACACGACGACCGAACGACCTTGCTGATGTCTATCTGATTGCATCTTTGTGCAGCCTATTGATGTCATCGGCCGCTTTTGACCTCGCTCACCCCAACACTGCGGCGGGGTTGGCCCGCGCTGCACGAACTCTGGCCGGTATTTCAGGACATGCAGAAGCCGAGGTGTGGGCGCTAGGTCTTTTGGCAACACTATCCAACTGGCGGAACCAGCCAGAAAGGGCACTCGGCCACATTGAGCAGGCCCGATCCGGAGCGTCCAGCTCTGTGAGCCTGTATCGCCTGAACCATATTGCGGCACGCTCCCATGCCCTACTTGGGAATCGGAGGGCTACCGAAGACGCCATGTCGCAAGCCGTCCGTCATTACCCAGGGGAGGCCGGCGGCGGCTTCCTTCAAGACGAAATCGGCGGAGAGTTCCGGTTCGATCGTGCTAGGGCGTCTGCATGTGCCGGGGCGGCATGGCTGCATTTTGGCGATGGCGTCTTGGCTCAGCGCCATCTGCGCGAGGCGCTTGACGCGTACCACGCTCTTCCGACAGCACTGCGGCCCTGGGCGCCGGTCAATGGCGCGCGGGTTGACCTTGCGGCTGCGCTTGTGCTCGCTGGCGACCTTGACGGCGCCGGCATGGCGATGGAGCCGATCTTCGGACTACCTGTCACTCATCGGATCTCCACGATTGCCGGCAGGCTCTCAGCGGTCCAGAACCAATTGCGCGAGCCTCAGTACCGGCGGAGTGCGCTTGCGCAACAGCTCGATGACCGGATTACTCAGTGGGCGCATCACCAGCAACGCGCGGTCAGTGATCGCTAGGCCAGTGAAGCAAGTATGTCGCTTTCGCGTTGCCGCGATAGGCCGATCTCAGTGGAGCGTTCATTGATCAATGCCTGGTCCGTTGTGGACAGCCATTCCCAGGTCGCAGCAACGGTTTCCAGGAGGGGCCGACATTTCAGGCCGTTGGAATGGGCAGCCGTAGAGTCGACCTGCCATACGCCGCGGTGGGTCCGCCACAGCGGTAGCTCGGACCATTGCCTGACACCGTGTGCGCGGAGTAGATCATCTGGCACCCAGACCAGCTCCGCGTTCGAGTCCGTGACCTTCTTGCACGCGTTGAGCAGGTCAGCGAAGGTGTCCCGGCCGATCGGTGCGGTGATGTTGAACGTTCCTGCGGTCCCTGCCACCAGGCTATCCAGGACGAAGTTGGCAACGTCGCGCACGTCCACCGGCTGGATGCTTCGGTCGCGTGCTCCGGGAGCCAGCACGTGACCGCCAGCGGCGATACGTCGCAGCCACCAAGGCAGTCGGCCAACGTACTCGCCGGGGCCGAGGACGACGCCCGGTCGCACGTTGATGGTTCGCTCCGCCCCGAAGGTTTCCAGCACGGCGCGTTCGCAGCCCGCCTTAAGCCGTCCGTAGCGGGTGGGGCCGTCCTCAACATCGGGCGGCCCAAAGTCTTCGTCGGCGTCGGCCGGGCAATCAAGGACGCGTGCGGCTTCGGACAGTGGTTCGGCCGGCCAGCCCTCGTAGACGCTGACGGTGGACACAAAGACGCAGCTGTCGCAGACAGGTTGCAGCAAACGTGCGCCACCGAGCACTTGTTGTGGCACGTATCCGCACATGTCGACTACCGCTTCCCATGCGCCGGACTCGGCGAGGTGTCGCATGTCGGTAGGGTTCGTCCGGTCGCCGCGGAGAGCCTGCACGCCGGGCACGTCGGCGCCAGATTGCCCTCGGTTGAAGGTGGTGACGTGCCAGCCGCGTCGGAGCGCAGCCTCGACCACCGTGCGACCCAGAAACAGCGTTCCACCGAGAACGAGCAAGCGCATGATCAGTATCATCGCCTCCCCGGCGCGGAGACACCAGGGGAGGGTGCTGGCGCGCATGGACAGGTGATCATTCCACTGTGCGGTTGCGCCGGAGCCAAGCGGAAACGTCGATCTTGCCCGCTGCCTGAAGCAACGAAAGGACACTTGACTGCGGTGCCGGGGGATCATGCCCCCGCCACCGCATCGGCATTTTTGCTAGTCGTTTGTTTCGTCGGCTGGCTTCGAGTGTCGGCGGTCGCCGAGGATACGTACGGTGGTGCTCAGTTTGATTGGTGCGTCTTCAGGGCCGCTTCTCCGCACCAAGAAGATCATCGATTTAACGGCGGGTGGGTCTGATGGTCAATGTGGGAGGAAGACCATCGCCAAATTGCTCGCCGACATGTAAGGTTCCCGCCATGTCAAAGAGAATCGAGTCCCTGTTCCTCCGGTGAGCGAGGTATACGAGCGCGAGGCGCTCGACCGCCCGGTTTCCTTGTACGAACACGCATTGCGTTTGCATCGTTTGGCGCCGGACGAGCCGCTGCCTGGTGGAGGACATCCGTTCCCGGACACCTGCGATGACCACCGTGTTCCGCATCAAGAACGTCTACGTGCCCCTTCTGCTGTATTGCGTCAGTTCATCGAGAATCCAGACGCGTCGGCACAGGACTTACACGACCTATGTGCGCAGATGACCTTCCACGCTCGGGATGTGAAGCAGGTCCTCGTCGAGGAACTGGCTCCCGAGCCTTCACCGCGGTTGCGTGAGGCCAGCCGGTGGCTCGTGCGTCACGGCACCAACCGGCGTGCGGTCATGGTGGGGCTTGGCCTAATGCGGGGTAATGCTGAGCTACAGGATGCGCCTCTCATCAGGGTCATCGGGCTGCTACGCGCAGTCGATCAGCTTGCCGCAGAGGTACTGGCCGGCATTGGCGGAGCTGAGTTGGATCTGATCTGGCTGGCGGAGCGGTCGCGGAGCTTCACTCGGATCGTCGCAGTCGAGGCGCTGGCGGAGCACTCTGATGCGCAGGTGCGCGAGTGGGTGCTGTCCACGCCCCGGGACCTACTTTCCGGCGACCTCGCCCGGAAAGTCGCTGAACGGCAAGATTTAGCGGCGATGCTCGACCGCCCCGAGGTGGCCGATGATTTGTGGGATCAGGCCGGGAATCTTCTGCTGGCCATGACCAGTACGCGCAACTACCAGTCCGAGATCGGCCGGTACGAGAACGCGCTTGCCGTCTATCAGCGTTGGGTGACCGTAGCGTCCCAGCGGCCCGCCACCGTGCCACGCGCCGCACTGCTGGCGATGGTGGCCGAGGACGTGAGGACTGGCCAGGCGGCACCGGTTGCTGGCGAGCTTCGCCACGGCTTAGTCGCCGAGATACTCAGTGTGCTGACTTCACCGGCATGGATGAAGGTGCTGCGTCGCAGTGCCGCGTCGGCTGGCGATCCTGTCGAGGCAAGGCGAGCGGCCTGGGTTGTCAACCAGATCACCCGCGACGATGTGCCGAAGACCGGGTTCGCCGTGCGGATCGTGGTGCCCGACCCCGTACCTGCCGGCTTTCCCCAGGTCGAGGCTAGGATCGTGATCGATGGTGTGCCCGTGGTTGCCGCAGCTTTCAATAAGGGCCCAGCTGAGAGTCCAGAACTGCTGGTGGGCAGCGGGCGACTCCAGGCAGCCAGCGAACCCAGACAGATCAGGCTCGCCGAAGCGTACTGCACGGAAGGATGCTGCGGCGGACTGTACGTCACGATCGTGCGCCAGGGACCGGAGGTTGTCTGGAAGGACTGGCGATTGTCGGCAACAGGGACGAGTTCCCCGGACTGCCTGCCGC
This sequence comes from Allorhizocola rhizosphaerae, assembly GCF_003426775.1. Lineage (GTDB taxonomy): Bacteria > Actinomycetota > Actinomycetes > Mycobacteriales > Micromonosporaceae > Allorhizocola > Allorhizocola rhizosphaerae. The sequence goes on from NZ_QJUG01000067.1 coordinate 17,039, forward strand.
CAGAGGTCCGGTTCAACGCCGTGGAGTACGACGACGAGGTCGCGCGGGCCGAGCAGGACTACAGCTGGGAGTGGCCAGCCAGGACGGTAGCCCGGCTCGTGGCCGGCCAGCTGCGCGCCGACCCCGCGATTCTGGGCCGGTGGGACTGTTCGCCGGGCTGGTGCACGGCCTGGTTGCAGGACTACGACAGCGCACGGCTGACTTTCATGTATCCCGCGACCCGGGTGTCGTTTGACGAGCCGTCGGTCCAGTTCGGCGTGGTGATCGACGTCGCGGACCGCGATCCTCAGACTCTGGCCACCCACGTCATTGATTCATTGCGAAACGCCGATCCAAAATTGTCGGCGGAAATGATCGGCGGGAGCAAGAACGGCGCCGAAGCACTCGGCCTGGTGTACCGACCCCCGAGCCGCTGGTGAGCGGTCGGCAGGCGAGTCAACACCTGACGGCTCGCCTGCCGCCTCCTGGCGAAGACCAGCAATTGGCAAAAGTGTTGCGGCGCTTCCTTTTGCCTACCCCTTGGCCGGCCGGTTGGGTTGCAGGAGCCAGTGACCGTTTGTGGACCATCCCAGTAACCGGCGGGCTGTTCCGGCGGTGCCGGATTGATCGAAGGAACCGCCGTCGAGGATGTGGCTGAGGCCGTCGAGGGCGGGTTGAAGCCGTAGCTGAACATGATCGGCCTGAGAATTCAAGGAACTTTGCGCGTCGGTCACGAACCGCCGCTGGATGGCCGGGGCGGTTTGCGACAGATAGAACAGCATGTGCCGCCACGCGTACGCGAGATCTTTGACGGTGCGCAGCGGTCGCGGGTTATGGTCGAGCTGCCTGGCCAATTCCACTATCCGGTTGAGACATTGCTGAGCGAGGCTGTCCCAGCCCTTGGCCGGTGTGACATCGGCTTTGGCGACGAGCGTGGCGAGGTTGTGTGTGGTCAGAATCTGGGCCTGCTCGATGACCATTCCGTTGGCTGCCACCGAGTATCGGCTGGTCGGGTTGCTGGCCCGGTCGTGGCAGAGAGCGTCGAACGTGGTCGAGGTGCGGGCAATCCGCCACCTGCGGCGGGTGTCGTCAATGGCAGACACTGCTGCGTAGTCGATGCCGTAGTAGCGCTCGTACAGGCTGCCGTGCAGCAGTTCGGCAGCGGTCTTCGCGGCGTGCAGGAACTTGGCTGAGAAGGTGCCCATGAAAATGTCGGCGGCCAGTTCCTCGACCCATGGCAGTTCGATGTTCGCTTGCTTGGAAAGCGTTGCGAGTTCGGTGATCATGGGGTTGGGCAGCACGGTGGCCGGGAAACCGTTGAGGACCAGGCCGCCGAGGCGGCGCAACGTGTGTGCCGCGTGCTTGTTGGCCGTGCCGGCGATGCGGCGATGCCTGTTGAGGGCCTGTATCCACGGCAGCTCGTGTATGCGGACTTGATGTTCCAGGTTTAGCAGCAGGAGCGAGCGCCGGTTGCGGAACGCCCGGTAGTGTGCTGCGGCAAGGGTTTGCAGCGCTGGATCGGGGTAGCTGACCGCGATCGTGGCAGCGGAAAGCTGTGGCACGAGGGTGGCCAGCACTTCTGCTGATCCGATCACACCTGCCGCGATGAGTTCCTCTGGGGTGCCGGCCTGCGCTCGGCGCACCACCCGGGCGATCGATGGCGGGATTGCGGCTCCCGGCGGCAGACCTGTCTCGGCTGCCTCATCCGATGCGACGGAGGCGATGGCCTGCGCTGTGTCAGCTATGCCGGTCTCAGCTGGTTGTGCGGCAACCCGCCCGGCCACGAGAACGGCGAGAGCCTGGTGGGTGGGCCGGGCGGCGTCGGCGGCTTGCCGCTCACGAAGCGCGGTGTGAGCGTCCGAGCCGATCGGGCCGCGGCGGCGCAGCATCGAGTCGACGGCATGCTGTAGCAGTCTGGCTTCCCGTGAGCCGATCCCGGTGCCGGCGACATACTTTTCCAGCGCGCCGCGCAGGATTGCCATGTTCTCTTTGGGCTTGCGATGTTTCGAGCACCAGGTGTGGGTGGCGGCGAGGCGCCGGTATCGGTCCAGCAGTGCGACGGCCTGATTTTTCCAGCCGGGCGGAAACTGGTAGCCGACGCGGCCGGTGTCATCGGCGCTTTGGCACCACAGGGCAAGCAGGTCGTCGGCGAACGGGTTCCACACCGTGAGTGCTTCGCGCATCGACTCGATGCGCGGATTGGGCTTCTTGGCGGTCAGGGTCTGACGGACGTGACCGGCGGTTTCCCGCCACACGATCTCCGGATCGCCCGCTCGTTCATCAGCTGATGCTGGCGCGAAACGTAGCTGGCCAGCGTAGGGCAGCAGGGTGTCCACCAGCTCGGTGGCACGATCACGGTCGTCGGCCCGTAGCAGCCACGCCACTGCCGGCAGCGCTGCCTCTTCCGGTACCTCGATGCGGTACCTGCCGGAATCCAGGATTGCGTATAGCTCGGTCATGCCCGGCTCGGACAGGTAGTAGGCGAACAGCGCGCTGCGTTGCGATGGCAAACCCATCCGCTCGATGACGGCCAGCTCATGGTCACGCAGCGGCCCACCGGCGGCTGCGGCTCCGGTGGCGAAGCCGCCCCGGACGACCTCTGGTGTCACCCACGCAGGCAGCCCAGCTACCGGGGTACGGGAGCCAACGGTCACAGTGCCATCCGTCATGCCTGCCAGCACGCTGTGCCACCGCTGCACGCGTTGGCCGGCGCGTCGCCGGGTGGCGGCGTCTTCGTGTGTGGCCGCGGTCACTAGCGCAGCGGCGAGCTGCCCGGCCGCGTAGCCGAGCCCAATCGGAGGGGTTTCGTTGTTGCTCATCGCCAGCGTGGCGGGCACTGCCCCCGCACCCTCCGGGTCCGAAGCCCGGTGCTCTGCCTAATTGAGCTACACGCTGCTGAAACTCCCGGCCACCCTAGGCGGACCGAGGCTGCATTCGCCAGCGAGATAACTCTCAGCCCTCGCTGCTGCCACCGGACTGATACTGCCGCCACACGGCCCTCAGCTTCTCCAGCTCAGTGCGAGGAAACGGGTGTCCCCATTTATCCTGATAGCGGCTTTCGCCGCGTTCTGATGCGACCGTGTCGAACCCCCGGATGATGGCGCGGGCCAGCGTGTCGACGGTTTGCCAGCTACTCCACAGCTGGATACCGGCCTTGTCGTGCCGTTGGCGATCGGGCATTTGAAGCATCTGAATCCAGACGTGGTCGCCTTCGCGGAAGAAGATCCAGCGGAAAATGGTCGGCTCCGCCTCGAACTGAGCGCGTGTTTCGCCGGGCATAGCGACGATGCGGGTGACGGCTTCCAGCAGATCGTTCGGCGCCAGGGTGATGTACGAGGCGGTCGCCTCCGCTTGAGTTTGATCGTCGGCTACCAGGCAGTCGGCCCAGCCATGGCCGCTGAGCGTCCAGGTGAACGTCATGCCCGGCATCGGGATATCCCCCTCGTTAAATCAGGCCCGTTGTGAAGTAACCAGGCTGCGCTTGAGTTTCTGGATGGTTTTCAGGACTTCGTCGCGGTGACGCGCTGATTTGAGCCACGCGGGGAGCTTGGCGACCATCGACATCCGCCGCCGGTATCCCTCGCCCATGCGGACAGCGTCGGAACGTTCACGGATGGTGGCGGCGATGTAGGATTCCACAAAGGACAGATGGTCGAGGTTGTAGGCCCACAAGAGATTCCCGCCGCAGCACGTCTTCTGAAGCCACAGCGGCAACCCGAACACCGGGTCGCCCACAGTGCCACGCCTGCCGGTGTAAATGGTCAGGCAACGTGCCGTCTTATCTCGGTGGAAGCCGCAGGACCGGCAGACCACACGCCACTGCCGGGCCTGGTAGAAGTTTTCGCTGCCGTCAGCGGTGAACACCCGGGCGGGCTGGCCGCAGCGTGGACACACGACCAGAGCGTTACCAGCGAAATGATGAACGGTGATCTGCCGATCCCGGAACACCTTTGACTGGTCAGCCATGGCGCTCGTCCTGTGGCGGTGTGGGCCGGAATTCGTGTACTACCTCGATGAGGCCGACAATGTGCCGGTTGAACTCATCGAGTTCCTCGGCCGGCACCCACAATTCGAGGATGTCGCGCCCGCCTGCCTGCTGGACTGGGTACCGGGCAACGAACTCGACGTCGACCTCGAAGCGCGTGACATATCCAACGCCGGACGCGGGAACGTTCCAATCCCGGGCGATCATGATGGCATATTGCTCGTTGAGCACCGGGTAGAAGATCGGCTGATCCGGGAGCCGGGGTGGCCAGTAACGCCACCCGGACTGGCGTACCAGCTCCAGTTCCTGCGGGCCGGTGGGACGCCAGAGCGTGACCGTCTTCATGGTGTTATCCCCGTTCAAGTCGGGCGGGAGGAGCCGCGTGGGTTGCGCCGAAGCGGATTCGCCTGCCGGGCTGCCGTGATGGCTGGCAGCAACGGCTGATCGCGGGGCGGCGCCGATGGAATAGGCAATAGCCTCGGCGGCACACTCGTAATCGCGGGCGAGCGGACCAACAAGGGCTGGCTCTGGCTCACACGCCTCGATCAGACCCCTGGTCAGATCCCGGATACGGTCCGCGTGTGTCAAACGCTGCGGTTTACGGTGACGGCGTTCGATGTTGCGCCAGCGGCGGAGCCCGATGGCCGCCAGCCGTTGCCGGTTTCCCGGTACAGGGACCGGGCAGCCGCTGTTCCACAAGTCCTCCAGCGCCTGGATGATCGCATGCAACAGCGCTTCTCTGTTGCCATCGTTGTCTTCGGCCACGTGGGTCATCTACTTCCCCTTTTGGCCGTCCGTCTTGAACGGCGCGAGGCGTGCGTGGACGATCAGGTCGTGCAGCGTGTCGTAGGCCGTGGCCCGGTCGGGCAAGCTCGTATCAACGGCGGCCTGCTCCAGAGTGCCACGCAGCCGGGTAACCGCGGCGGCTAGCCGCTCTGCCGCCACGATGTCGGCGAGCTGGCGGTGTTCGCCTTCCCGCTTGGCGGCGATCAGCTCCGGTACAAAGGGCAGATCGTGTTCGTGCCAGAGCAGGCGCAAGTCACACAAGATCTGGCCGGTGTGCATCAGGTGAATGCCGGTTAGCAGCACCCGCAACGTGTATAGGGCCGGTTTCAGTTCACCGTTGCGCTCGAACAGCTTCCACTGCGTGGCGGCGAACCCGAGGTAATGGTGGGCGTGATGGCGAGTCAAGAACTGTGGTGCCAGCGCCACCAACTGTTGATGCAGCGGCGAGGTGGCCACAACGAGCGGCGAGAGCAGTTGCTCGGCCACATAGCCGTTGTTCTTCAGCAGAAGCCGGCAGAACTTGAGCAGGTCATGGGTGACGAGATCAAGCTCCACGCCGTCGCGTGTTCCCATGTGCTGCAACGTGTCTTCGCCGTGACTCAGCCCCACTACCTGTTCGGCGGGCAGGACGTGCACGCCGCGCATGTCCACGTCGGAGTCGACCGAGGCGAACCCATACAGGTGCGCGCCGGAAATCGTGGCGAACACCAGCGGATATGGCTGCTCGCCGACGATGGTGTGTAGCCAGCCGGGCAGGTCGTCAGAGTTGGGCACGGCGGGTCCTGATCAGGAAATCGTTGACAGTGTTACGGTCCGGCTCGTCCGGGAGCATCGTTTTCCCGGCAGCGTCACGCAGCTGATCCTCCAATAGGGAGGACCATTGCTGGATCTCCTCCCACGAACGTTCACCGCGCTTGACCACCAGAAGATCCTCGCGGTGATCGCTGACATCGACCAGGATCTGCCCGGTCCTGAGCACGTGCGCTCCGGCAAGCAGCAGCCGCAGCATGTGCATAGCCTGCTTCCACTTGACCCTGTTGCTCTTGCGGCGGGAAGCCTCAAGCCGCTGAAACTGGTCACGCGCGTAGCCACCATAGGATTGAGCCACCCTGCGGGACAGGAACGCCTGCCTCAGCTCCAGCAGCTCGCTACCCACCGGTGTGATCTGCTCAACGATGGGCGACCAGAGACACTCCAGCACCGTCGGATTGGCCTGCAACGCCAGGTCACAGCAGCGCTCCAGCTCCCATGAAAACTGCTCCTCGGCAGGCCCGTCCACATGCGACGGTGGCTTATCCAAACCCCAGAACAGCTCGGTAGGCGCCAGATAGACACCACGACGGTCTGTATCCGACTCAGCCTGGGCCAGGCCATACGCCCGGGAGCCCACGACGCACGCGTATACCGTGTGACCCATGACAAGATCATGCGATGTCGTCAGCCCGGTAGCGGAATGAGCAGGCGTGGACGGTGGCATCCCGCGATCCTGCCAGTTCACCAGCAGGAACGCACACGATTTGTGATCCCGGTCCAGCGGCTGATCACCCAGGGAAGTACGCAATTCGTACATAGGTGACTGGGTGGGCATTTTGTCATTGGCTATCAGGCGCAGGTGCCAGCCCCGGACCCGTCCGCCCTCCCGCACCAGTTCGATGCAACCCGGCCATGGACTCCGCATAGGCAATGAGGGACGCTATGCCAATGCCTGCGCAAGAGCACGTGGTAACCAGCACGGCAGAGTCACTGCAAGTGATGGCGGTGCCGCTAACCGCAGATAGCGTGGCGTCTCCGCGGCTCGTCTACGGCGGCCTCGAAGTGGCCAACGCAGCCGGGACCGACTCGGCTTACCATGCGCTCTATTTTGAGATCAACGGGTCTGGCGACCTAGGCCGGGTGACCTTCGAAGGGCTGGATGCGATCCGAGGCTCGCGTGGCGAGCACCTCCCGTTCGACGATTCGGCCATCCGATACAGCCATGGCGATTGGGTGTTCACCGTGGACGGCTCACGGTGGCTACGAGAGCGGCACGCGTATGAGACCCGCCATTACTCGACGCCGCTGCTGGACACGCACCGGCACTACCTATTCGTGTTCCACGACTACTTCGTCGAGGCCATCGCCGAGGGCATCTGGTTCGACATCGCCGACCGGGCTAATCCGTTCTCCCCGCCAGTGTCCCATCCGCTCCAGCCGTTCGGTCTGGACCTTCCATACGAGCGATTCACCTCGGCTGACGGACTGGAGTGGGAGCTGCGACGCTCGCCACGACCGGATGCCGACCTGATCCGCGACTCACGGTTGTGTTCTCAGCGCGTATTCCAGTTCAATCTGTTGCTTGACGGCTCCAATAAGGAAGCGGCCAGCATCTGGATACGCACCATCAACGGCGTCTTGATCTCACGGATGAGCCGCGCCTGGGTGGACCATGTGGGCCAGTTGGAGAGGTTCGCCAGCCCTGGTGATTTCTCCGGCCAGTGGGAGACCTACCTGTCCGGGGTCGCCGAGCGTCGCCGCCAGATGGGCAAAGTGCCGTGACCGAGCCGACGGTTCGTGGCCTGCCGCTTCCTCGGCTTCTGATCGACATGCTCACGGACGGGCGGTGGCGGTATCCAGGCGATGCAGCATTGCGGCACTTTCTGCCGTGGTTCGAAGCGCCGCTGGCCTTCTTGTCCAGCATGAAGCAGATGGATCAAGAGTCGGCGTCGCTGGACATGTTCGCCGACGACCAGTTGTCGGCACGACTATTCAGGACGGTGCGCGGCAGCGCACATGGTGAGGCCGTCGAGCTGCCATGGCTCGACATCGAGCGGGCTGTGTTGATAGCGGTCAACAGGGTTCCTGGCGACGATGTCGCCATCGCGCTGGACTATCGCCAAGACCACGGCAAGCCACGCGTTGTGGCCAGCGACTTCTGGACTGACCCGAAGCAATGTTCATGGCGGCTCGTGGCACCCAGTTTCACCGCGTTCGCGACCGACCTTGGGATCAACTGACCAGGCTCCTGACTGACCGTCGCCAGGAGAATCAGCAGAGTATGTCGGGTCCGGCGTCTGCCTGAACGAGGAGCCGTTGAGCCTGCTGCTTCTTGGTCTCAATGTGCCGTAGCCCCTCCTCTATCGCGGCGACTTCGCCGAGCCATTGCATCTTGCGGGCTTCTTCGAGCCGGTCGCGGTGGTTGGTTTCGATCTGTAAGAGCCGGGGAAGTTGTTGCAGGTCAAGGCGGAGCATCGGGCACCTGACACACGCGTGTTCGTGTTGACATGGCGTTCCGTAGGGGCGGTCGCAGATACCGAGGGCGACTTTGCGCAGCTGAAAGTGGTCGCGGAACTCAGCCCATTCAGTATCAGTGGGTTCGCGGTATTCCTCGTTGGGCCGACGGGCACGTCCTGCGTCGATGAACGCCCGGTAGTGCCGGATCACCTCCTCCTCATACACCGCGACATACCCCTGGGTGGTATTAAGATCAAGATGGCCGAGGATCTTGGCGGCAATATGGATGGGCAGGCCGCTGTTGACTGTTTCGGTGCTGAAGATTCTGCGGAAGTCGTGGGCGGAGAACCTGATGGGGCTGCTGTCCACATCGGTGATGCCTGCCTGGGCGGCGAGTTTGTCGAGCAGGTCGCCGACGTAGCCGGCGCTGATGACGGCGAGACGGTTCAGCGAGCGGCGCTGGAAAAGGTGCGGCAGTGGCGGCCCGAAGACTCGCTCGTGGTGGTCGTAGCGTGACAGCAGCGGGACCTTCCCATCAGGTCCTTTGACTCGGCGGATGATGCGTGCCAGCACCGACACCAGTTCAGGGTTGGCGGGGATGACCCGTTCACGGTCGGTTTTCGAGGGGCTGATTTGCAGCAGCGGCACCATTTCCCCGTTGGGGGTCTGGTATTGGCGCAGCGACAGGTGGGTCAGTTCCAGCAGCTCCTCGATCCGAGCTCCGGTGCGCCGCAACACTTCGACGGCGGCCCACGCCCAAAACGCCTGGTCCTCCTCGACCGCTGCGTCCAGCCGCGGCCCGTCGGTCGAGATCGGACGTATCAGCAGCTTATAGGGCTGCCATACCTTGGTCGGTTTGCCGGTGCGTTCGTAGGTGATGCCGTCGACGGTGAACCGGTCCCCGGCCTGGGTGTCGCGGGCGGCGGCCAGGAGCCGCTCGGCTTGAGCCAGTTGGGTTTCGGCAGCGGCGACCAGCTGTGGGAGTACGGGAATGAGGGTGCGGGTGCGTTGGTGCATCCGGGCCTGACGGCGCCGTTTTTCCTTAACAGTGCCGCGCATGTCGGCGTCAGTGACCGGGCACGGGGCCGACCACTGCGCCCACAGGCCGGGCTCGTCCATCGCCCACTGCTGCAGATCCAAGTAGAACGCCCGCACTGCCAGCAGCATGGTCTCGTAGTGCAGCCGGGGCCGCCCATCGGGAAGCACCCGGATGCGCTGCTTCCACGCCTGGGCCACCTCGGCGGGCAGCCGCAGGGAGTCGATGCCGGGATGGTGGCGCTCCAGGTCGATCCAAAAATGCTCGGCCAGCACCTGCGACAGCGTTGACAGCGAGTTGTAGTCCAGCGCCGCCGCCCGCTCGGCCAGATAGTGCACCAGCACGTCACGCATCGCCTTGTTAGCGATCGGGTACCGGTCCACCATCTGCGCGACGGTCAGCTGCCCACGGGCACTGGCCTGCCTGAAGGTCGGCGGCGCATCGGCCAGCCCGCCGATCGCTTTAAGCAGGTCGTAGGCCAGCGCCAGCGCGGTGGTGTAGCGGCCGGTGGCAAGGCGGGCCGCCGCGTAGGTGGTCAGGTCGCGGAAGTGGACCTGCCGCAGGTCTTTGCCGGTCACGATGACCACACGGGTCAGGATGGTTAACGCAGCCTGGCGATGCATCGCCGATCCGACATGGCCCTGCGCCAATCGCTCCAGTTCGGCGAACGCTTCCCGCTGATGGTGGCGGCGGTAGGTGTCGTACAGGTGCTGCGGGCGGTTGCCGAACAGCCACTCGTATGACGGGCGGACTACCCCGACCACTATCAGCGTGCTGACGCCGGTGAAGTAGTGCGACCGTTTTGGGCCGTCGAACGGCTCGGGCACCCAGCCCGGCGGCTGATTGTCGGCGGTGGACAACAGCCACCGGTCCTGCCATGTGTCGGCAGGCATACCGTCCAGCCAGGCCAGGACCCGCCGCACCGACAACCGGCGCGCGTTACGCACCCGCGCTGTGGGGTCATCGAACAACTCGGTGACCCGCTCCAGCACCACCGCGACGGTGGCGTGGTCGTGCTCGTTGGGTGTTGGCGGTGGCGGAGCGATCGGAGCGGGAACCTGCAACAGTTCCGGTCGCCGCTGGCTGACCGGGGTACGCGGCACATTTCCATAGCGCGGCATCAACGGCCTCCGAACACGCTGTCCAAATCGGACTGGTCGTAGTGCCAGCCGTCCGCCTGCACCGGCGGCGCGGCAGGCCGGTTGTAGTGCTCCTGCAACTTGGCGATTACCTCGTCCACGCGGGGTCGCACGTAGCCGCTGGTAGTCGTGATATGCCGGTGTCGCATTACCTGCTGGGCATCCACCAGGCTCACATTCGGATCGTTGACCAGCCGCAGGCACAGCGTGTGGCGAAGATCGTGGATCGTGATGTTGGTGGCGAGCCTCTCGTTGATCCGGCGTAGGACGGCCCGCAGCGCGGTGTAGGTCAACGGCCGCAACGGGTTACGGCGGGTCCACCACAACGGCTCGCACGGTTCGGGCCGATGGCCCTGCTGCGAAAGGTCGCCCAGATACAACGCCAGCCATGCGAACGCCTCCGGCGACGCCGGGCACGCCTGCTTGGCACCGCCCAATCCCTTGCCCCGCACGAAGATCCGGCCATCGCCGGGGTGTGCATCGGACACGCTCATTCCCAGCAGCTCAGCGGCGCGGGCACCGCTGGTCAAAAACATGCTGAACAGTGCCCGGTCCCGGTGACAATCCAAGTGTGCGAACAGATCCGCTAGCACCTCATCGGGGACCGCCCGTGGCGCAAGCTCGGGTTGCTTCTGCCGCAGCGGCCCCCGTCGCCGTAGCCCGAACGGCTCCAGCGGATTGTGGTGCGCATAAACCCGGCCGCCCCGATACCGGCGCGGCGGCACCGGCGATACCACCGGGCCATCGCCGTTTCGAAGGTGAAAGTCATAGAACTCGGCGATCACCGAGATTGCATGGTTGATCGTCGCCGGAGCGTACCCCTCACGCAGATACGGCTTGCCGGTGCGCGGGTTGACCGATCCCGGAGCCGGAGCACCCCTTCGGCGCCGGTCCCGGGCCGGATTGTGACTGGTGCGCAGCCACAGTACGAAGTCACGCATATCGCTGCGCTGAGCCCGGTCCCACTCGACCTCGATCGCGGCCAGGAATCGGAACCAGCGCAGCATGTCGAACGCATACGAACGGCAGGACGCGGTGCTCGACCCGCAGGCCAGCACGTTGCGCAAGAACCCGCTGACTGGGCCAACAGGCTCACCCGCGCCGTCGACCACGATCCACGGCAGCACTGGGTCGGGCCTGGACCGGACCGAGCCCACCCTTGCCACCGTCAGCGAGGCGATGTCCCGCATCACATCTGGGCCGCCCATATCTCCTCCTTCGCTCTTGCTCCAGGAGGAGATTCCGACCGGGTCGGCGCTCACCCGCGTAGGACACGCCGTTAGTGCGGTCAACAGTGTTTACCTGCACCACCCAGCCGATGACCCTGCTTGCCGAGCAGTGGAACTGCGCCCTGCTCCTCGACAACGGCGGCGACCTATGGTTCGTCAACCGGCTTCCCGGCGGCCAGTGGGACTGGAGTACCGCCGACCACATCCACGAACACCACGACTTCTACGACGCAGCCTCATCATCACCCGCAGTTGCGCCAGACCGCCACCGTCCTGGCCAACCCGACGCAGCTGCGCCGCGACCCCTCGTAAACCCAGCACACCAAGGGCCTGGTCGGGCCGCCCGAGAGGGCGGCCCACCGGCCCTTTTTGTGTTTCACCCCAAGGAGAACGCACGTGACCCGCCTGCCACCGAGCCCTTTCGAGCGCACCTGCGACTGCCGCTGCCCAACGCACCACGGACGGCACCGCTTCACCTACAACGACTCCGGCTGCCACTGCCGGATCACCTGCGCCACCCAGCCAACCACTCTGCTGGCCCCACACGCGGCCTTGTTCCTCAACTACCACGGCGACCTGTGGACGGTGCCGACGCTCGCGGCGGACCGCTTCGATTGGCGGCGCGCCGCACCGGTCACCACCGACCGCAACCCGGCCGACAGCGCCATCGCGCGCCTCCTGCGCACGGCCACAGCCGAATTGCGCCAACACCTTTCCTGAACCACCCCAGTCCTTCTGGGCCGCCGCGCCGGCCACACCGAGCGCGCACGCGGCCCCTTTTTTTGTTGCCCAGAAAGGCCATCACGCCATGACTACGAAAGCCATCACCGGCCTCATCGTCGCTGTCCTGCTCGGTTGCATCGGCGTGCCGATGCTGCTGGTCTCCGCTGTCCTGGGCGGCTCCGGCGGCTGCACACCCGCGTACCCCAACGGCTCCGGCCAGCCCGGCATCGGCCGCTGGGACCGCGAGCAGGTCTCCATCGCCGCCACCATCGTCCACGTCGGTGTCACCAAAGGCGTGCCGCGGTGGGGCTGGGTCGTTGCCCTGGCCACCGCCATGCAGGAGTCCCAGCTACGCAACCTGCCCCACCTCGGCGAGAACAACGACCACGACTCGATCGGTGTGTTCCAGCAACGCCCGAGCCAGGGCTGGGGCACGCCGCAACAGCTCGCCGACCCCACCTACCAGGCGGGCAAGTTTTACGAAAAGCTGCTGACCATCCCTGGCTGGCAGCAGATGCCGCTGACCGAAGCAGCGCAACGGGTTCAGGTCAGCGCCTATCCCGAGGCGTACGCGAAGTGGACCAGTGATGCGATCCAGCTCGCCGACGCTGTAGCTTCTCAGGGATCATGGGCAATTCTCGGTGACCTTGAGCAATGCGTGAGCACTGCCGGTTGGACTCACCCTCTTCCCGGGTACCAGGTTACCTCCGGGTTCCGCACCGCGGGAAGGCCATCGCATGATGGTGCGGACCTGCCAGCCCCGAGGCAGACGCCGATCCGCGCAGCCGCCGCGGGCGAGGTCATAAAGGTACGGTGCAATGCCATCGACCGGCGCGACGGCAGCGACTGGGGCTGTGACCGAGACGGAGATCCCGATCTTACTGGTGGCTGCGGCTGGTTCCTTGAGCTGCTCCATCCGGGCAATGTGATGACACGCTACTGTCATTTGGACACCGCGCCGCTGGTCAGGGTGGGCGATCAGGTCCTTGCCGGCCAACCGATCGGCGTCGTGGGATCCACCGGCCACTCTTCTGGGCCACATCTCCATATCGAGGTCCACCTCAACGCCGATCGAGACAGCACAGGACAGGCCGTCGATCCCGTGTCCTTCCTCCGCAGTATGGGGATTCCAGGGCTCTGATGCTGTTTGTAGGTTACCGAACCTGATGGCCATTCTCGGAAGTGATGTCCTTGAGTTGAGCTGCAAGGCACGGTCCGTTCATCGCAAAGAAAGCGCCGTTACCAGTTCGTTACATATCGCTATGCGTAACTTTCTGGCTACCTCGGCCCCGAACTCCAATGACAGCTGGCCTCTGACCAGGTTCGTAAGTTCACTGCGCCGTCACTGTCCGAAGTCATGCCCCACTTGCAGCGACGTTCATCACTGGAACGGGGCCAACGGATGCATCGGCGTACCACTATCCTCAGGGCTCTGGAATATTTCAGGGGGTTGGACGCAATCCTGAAACGTAAGTAGCGGCTGCGGTGCTGGGAACACCGTAGCCGCTGTCGTCCTCGTCCACGTCGAAGGAGGAACATGAGGACTCTGTTGATGATACGCGCCCAAGAAGAGCGTGCGCACCTCGGCCGCGATGGCGGTCGGCGCCGCGTCGAAGGGCTGTGGCGAGCATCGTTGGTCGTGCCGCTCTTCTTCAGCGCTGTGGTCGCTGTCCCAGCCACCGCCGCCGCTGCCGACAATGGGGATGTGCCTGGTCCCTCGATCAACGCCGCGACCATGGTCAGTGGCGTAGTCACAAAGAACGGCCAGCCGGTGTCGGGCGCTGATGTGAATGCTGTGGCCTGGCCATCGACGGAGGTTCTGGCCAAGCTACCCGCCGGTGCCGGGTTCCGTCAGGAGCTTGTCGCCCAAGAAACCACCGACGCGAAAGGTCGTTTCGCGATCTCTGTCGATCTGGGCAAGCTTGCCAAGGATTACATCGGATCCAACGGCGCAGTGGACCTTACCCTGATCGCCGCGGACGGCCAGCACCAGATCCGGTGGAACTTCACCGCAACGAAGGCCGACAAGAATGCACCAGGTCTATGGGGCAACCCACGTGTCTCCCCGGCCCTGCTCGCCCAGCGCAGCGTTGCCGGGCAGGCACCCACACGGCTGTCGATAGATATCGGAGACGTCGCACACGTCGTTGAGGAAGGCAACGAACCGGAAAAATGGGTTGGCATCGACGGACAGCCTCTCGGCCCCGTCAAAGGCATTGAGGCCGCCAAGGTGACCCGCGGGCCACGTACCATGGCCAGCAAGACAGCAGATTCCTTCCAGCCGCTCGACTGCACAGTCTGGTCTCCGATGGACGAATACCAGTACGGGCGGACAGAAAGTTTCGTCCAGGCGGTCGGCTCAGGTTACGCCCCACCCACTGTTGACCAGGAGGTTGGCACCCAGCACACCTTGGGCGTCGCATACGACGGCGGAAACGGAAGCTGGCACCAGAGCGGCAGTCTCACCCTCAGCTTCGGTGCCAGCGCCGAAACCACGTACAGCAGCGGCGCACGTATCGTCTACAACAAGGTCAATTACCGAAAGTACAGCTTCTTCTGCGCCTGGACCTGGTACTACGAGTGGAGGCCGATCGGCTACTACGCACTCAACTCGGGGTTCGGCCCCAGCATCACACCTGTGTGGACCAGCTGCACCAACTATAGCAGCGGGACCTACACGAAGAATTCGGGGACTAACGTCGTCTTCAGCACAGGGGTCAACCTCACCGTGGCCAACGTGAGTGCGCAAGCGCAATTCAGCAACAACACCAAACTGAAGTGGACCTTCTCCGGACCCGGAAAGCTCTGCGGCTCAAACAGTTCCGGTTGGGTGTCCGCTCCTCAAGCTGGTGCCTACCCACAGTAGCCCCCGAGGTTCGACGGGAGTAACGCAATGAGAAGGCTGGCCCGCGCGATCGCGGTCGTCATGACGAGTCTGCTCACCATGACCCCGGTCACCGGCTGCACGGATCAGGATGATCCCCGGATACCGCAGCACCCCAAGGAGGGTGACGGATGGTCAGGGATGTCCCTGCCGCACCGTCGCGCGGGCCAGCCCGCCATCTTCGACAGCATCTACTTATGTATCGATCGCCCCGGCTCGATCAAGATCGTGGATGTGAGCATGGAATATACGGACGGTGGCTTCTTCGTCGAGGCGTTCGCCACACGACCCGCGGTACCGCCAGCTGGCGTGACATATCCGTCGCCGGTCACTGAAAGCGAAACGCTCTGGGATCTTGGATATCGGCAGGGAGATGCGAACATCGACACACCTTGCACGCAAGGGATGGAAAGCACGCCCACCGAGCATAGAACCCAAGTGGGCGTCCAGTTCAGCAAGCCCACCGACAAGACCGCTCGGGGCGCGTTACTGCGCATCACATACCGCTCCGGAGACAACACCTACTCCTACCGGATGGGATTCGAGGCCGTACTCTGCGAAACCGAACAATCCAAGCCCGAATGCGTGGCATGGGACTACGACTGGACCAAAGAACCGGTAAGGATCATCAACAGCGCTGCCCCCTAACCGTTACCCGCCAAGCGCGACAACCGGTTCGGACACCAGCGTCATCGGCGCAGCTTGACAGCTATCCAACGGGTGTCTGAATTCGCCTGCCCAGGCAGGCGGCAGTAATCCGCCCTCATCGAAATGGACAGCTCCCCGACCGGGGACAAACCGGCGAGAAGCCCCGCCCCTGCCCCCCAGGGATGTGGTGGTATTCGGCGCCCATCCGCACAGGCCAGGTTCACTCAGTTTCACTCATGGGTGTGAATATGGTCTTGGTGCGCGTCCCCTGATCAGATCAGGGCATGATCCTGTCTGCTGCGATGGCGCAAGACGTTGCGGTTGAAGGCTGTCACGAGTTCTACGACCCGGCGGGTGATGCGATAGCGCAGATGAGCGGCGGCGATGCGGTCGTCCAACTGCGCGGTGGTGACGGACAAGTGAGTTCCGTGGCGCTGGGACAGTTGCGGGCTGCGGATGTGGCCCGGGCGGTCCCGTTTCGGCGGTGGCGGTCACGGCCGGGTCAGCGTCATCTACCTGGCTCGTATTGGTCAGCGACAACAAGTAGTCATGTCGTTTACGAGAGCCAGCTGGAACTGTGCCGGGTCCTGCTCGCAGACTTCGACGTTTCGACGGTCGACATACGGGCGCAGCCGTTGCGGCTGACCGCCATGGTTGGCGGGCGAAAGCGTTCGCAGGTCCCGGATTTCCTGCTGGTCTCGGTGGATGGAACGGTGACCGTGGTGAATGTCAAGCTGGCCAGCCGGGTTGCTGATCCGCGTGTTGCGCAGCAGCTGGCGTGGCCGGCTGCCTTGTTTACCGCGCGCGGCTGGGGATATGAGGTATGGACCGGCTGCGACGCCACGGTCTTGGCGAATGTCGAATGTGCGGTTCCTGGCCGGTTACCGCCGCGATACCGTCGTGGCCCGGACCTTGGCGGCTGCGGCTGCCGACGCGGTACGTGATGGCGAACAGCTCGCCTGCGCCGAGCAGCGCCTGGCCACCGATGGGCTGGTGCTCAGGGTGAGGCCGGCGCTGCTGGCGGCGCTGTGGCGTGGGCTGCTGCGCACCGACTTGAACCGTCGGCTGGGCGGGGATTCGGTGCTGTATAAGGCGCCGCGATGAGCGGGCTGACAACGCTTCGGGTTGGCACCGTGCTGCATCACGACGGTACGATGTGGACGGTAGTGGAATTTGCCGGGCGCAGGCTGCTGCTGCAACGCCGTGGCGGTGATGAACTTCGCCAGGTCGATACCGCCCGGCTGCTGGGCCATCCGACCACGTATGTTTCCACCGTACCGGCGCAGCCCGGTGGCAGTAGCGGTGCAGCGTTCGGGACGCTGGATGAGGCGCGCACCGATGTGTTACGCGATCAGGTGGAGCATTTGCGGGAGATGCTGACCGGATACCGGCTCGGCGATGAAAACCTTGCCCTGCCGGGAGAGCCACGGTCCCAGTTTGCGCCGGGGGTGTCGCGGATGGACCGGTACCGGGCCAAAGCCGACGAGCTGCGGGTGGGGATCAGCACCTTGCGGCGGTGGGCAACCACCCTGGAAACGCATGGGCCTCAGGGCCTGCTGCCCGCCCACACCGGCTGGGCCACCAACGCCTGGGGCCAAACCGATCCACGCTGGATCGACGCCTGCCAGCAAGTGCTCGCCTGGCATGTCGATGGCAGCCGGCCGACCAAGGCGCTCATCCTGGCCCAGACGCAAGCACTTGTCACGGAACGCTACGGCCAGGACGTCGTGCCTTGCCCGGCAGAGTCGACCGGGTACAAGATGTTGACCCGGATCACCAAGGGCACCAACGCATTCACCGGCACACGAAACAGAAACGGGCGATCGCCGCCCGGCCGCAAGGTGTCTACGGCAGGCTACGCGCCACGAGGCCGGGCGAGTACGTCCTGCTCGACACCAACCGCCTGGACGTGTTCGCGATGGAAACCCTGACCTGCCAATGGGTACAGGCTGAACTTGAGGTTTGCCCCGGGAGGTGGACACCGGGTTTCATGCGGCCAGGGCCAGCATAGCGGTTGAGGGGTGACGGTTCTCGTAGGCGACCGGGCTGAGGTAGCCCAGGGTGGAGTGCCGTCGTGTGTTGTTGTAGAAGGAAATCCAGCCGAAAACGTCCAGCCGGGCTCGTTGCGCCGTGGCCCATCTGGCGCCGAAGGGCAGTTCTCGTTTCAGCGCCGCGAACCAAGCTTCGGCGACGGCGTTGTCCGTGCTCGACCCGACCGCACCCATCGACCGCCGGATCCCGTACGCGGCACAGGCTTTCGCGAACTTCTCCGACGTGTATTGCGATCCCCTGTCGGTGTGGAACACGACACCGGCCACGTCGCCGCCCCGGGCAGTCACCGCGTTGCGCAACGCCGCGACGACCAGGTCGGCACGCATGTGATCGGCCATCGAATAGCCGACCAGCCGCCGCGAGTACAGGTCGATCACCGTGGCCAGGAACATCCACGACCGGCCGACCCGCAGATACGTGATGTCCCCGCACCACTTCACGTTCGGCTCGGGCGCGGTGAAGTCCCGGCCGAGCAGGTCAGGCGCCGGCGCGGCAGTCTTGTCAGGGATGGTGGTCCGGCGACGCCTGCGCAGGTGCAGCCCGGCGATGCCGTGGCGGCGCATCAGCCGGGCCACCCGTTTACGGTTGATCCGTCGGCCCTGCCCACGCAGCTGGGCATGGATACGCGGCACGCCGTAGGTGCCGCCTGAGGCGGCATGCTCGGTCCGGATCGCGGCCAGCAGCTGCGCCTCATCGGCGGCCCGACTGGCGCGGGCCTGGGTTCCGGCCAGCCACTTGTAGTAGGCCGAGCGGTGCACGCCGAGGACCTGACACAACCGTTGCACACCGAACTCGTTGCGGTGCATGGAGATGAAGACCCAACGGCAGGCCTTCACTTCATCTCCTTGGCGAAAAACTGGGCAGCCTTACGCAAAATTTCCCGTTCCAGATGCCACTCCCGTTCCGCCTTGCGCAGCCGCGCCAACTCGGCCCGCTCATCGGCGTTGAGCCCGCCAGCCGGCCTGTTGAAGGAATCAGCCTCATCAGCAGCCTTGACCCACTGCCGCAGCGTCTCGTGGTTGATGCCGATCCGATCGGCGATCACCTTCACGCTGGAACGATCCGACGCACGGTACAACGCGACCGCGTCAGCTCTGAACTCGTCGGAGTACTTCGATGGACGTCCCACCTGGACATTCCCTTCCTGAACCAACAGGTCCAAGTTTCAGAGTGTCCACCTCGCGGGTCAAACCTCAGTACCGCAGTGCCCCACGGCCAGGTACAGCGCTTGCGGAGCATCACGCATACTCCTGTTCCAGGATGGCCAGGTCGCGGTTGGCGAACTGCACGTGCGCCCACTCGTCGCTGAAGATGACTTGCAGGCACTTGACCGCCGTGCGCTCGGCTGGCGGCGGGCAGCCGATCGTCGTGTTCGGCCCCCGGACCCGGTCCAGCTCCTCCTGCGTGACCTCCGCCAGATATGCGCGCAGATCGGCGATCCGCTCGGCGCGCACGGCGAGGATTTCGTCGAGGGTGGGCGCGGCCGACTCGTCGATGCCGAACTCGGCGCTGTTGGTGGTGAACGATGCCGGCACGCCGATCGGATGGAACGGGTTGGGGCGAAGGGCCGCCGCGTGGCCATACCAGGCGTCCACGACGAAGATCGTGTGGCGCAGGGTTTGGGCCAGTGACCATTCGTCGTTCACTGACCTGTAGACGGCCTCCTCCGGCAGCGCGTTTGCACGTCGGATCGTCGCTTGCCACAGCTCCTCGATGACGTCCACCGCGTCGCGCATCGTCTCGGGTGTGGTCGGCCGCAGTCGCAGCCGTTCGGGATGCAGGCGATCCAGCTCGGCCTCGATCAACGGCATGACTTCCACGCCATTGACGCGCAACCCGTCGATCGCCCCGTCGATGTCAGCGTTGAACAGCACCACGCCGCGCATCCGGGCGCCGCTGAGATCCACCTCGCGGAAGGTCGCGCTGGCCATGGACAGGTCGATGAACTCGGCACCCTCGTAGTCGGGCTGCTGCACGAATCGCGTCATCGGTACATCGTAGGAGCCCGGTACGACAAGACCGCCAGATCAAGATCCAGGCACCACACGCGGCCAGCTTGCCACAACCGCGTCTTCTACCGCCTCGCCAAATCGGACCCTGGACTTGCCCACCAAAACAATCCTCAAGAAAACGACAGATCGGTGAGAGGATTCCGCCGTCATATCGATGAGAAAGCCTTTACTAACACCAGGCCAACTGCATCGGCTCCGACATTTCTGACGCGGACCTACACGTCCGGTAACATTCGGCGCGACTGTCGGTTCTCCTTGTTCGTTGGCAAGCTACCGGGACATCGGGTCTACTTGGCCCAGCACGACCTCTCGTGCCCGATCATCAACGGATCGCTTTGACTCAGCGAGCATTGACCGATCGCCTTCGCTGTAGCCGGCAAGCCGCACTTGGGCTTCGGTAAAGATCTTGGTAAGGTCGCGAGCGATGGTCTCGTTTTCCGGGTCTGTCACGTCACTGTCCTTTCTAGGCTGGCGAAATCGGCAATTGCCTGGTCTTCACGTTTGCCTATCTGGCTCGCTTTCAGTGTCTCTCCGGTGGGAAAGGACGGGGGATCGTTCTCGAGATCGGGGCGAGGAAGCTTTGAGCCGGGGTCTTCGGGGTCAGGGCGCGGAACTTTGCGCTCTAATACGGCAGTCACGGGTTATGGCTTGACCAGGTTGATTCGAGTTGGTGCCGGCGTTTGTAGTGGCTGGCGCGTGCTCGGGCTTGGTGGTGTCGGCGCCAGGCGGACCAGTGTTGTATCCGGGTGAGGTCGGCGGGTCGGG
>NZ_QJUG01000068.1 GCF_003426775.1 Allorhizocola rhizosphaerae
GTCAGCGAGCAGGCGAGCCGCCAGCCGACCGCGGCGCGCACCCACCGATCGTGGGGGTTCGGGGGGCTCGGCCCCCCGGCTGGCATTACGCGGGCCTCGCCGAAGCTGACCACAGGCCAGCGAGCAGGCGGAGCCGCCAGCCGACCGCGGCGCGCACCCACCGATCGTGGGGGTTCGGGGGGCTCGGCCCCCCGGCTGGCATTACGCGGGCCCCGCCGAAGCTGACCACAGGCCAGCGAGCAGGCGAGGCCGCCTCGCGCGCGCCCGAAGGGACTCGAACCCCTAACCTTTTGATCCGTAGTCAAATGCTCTATCCGTTGAGCTACGGGCGCAGGTGCTCGACCAGCATACACAACCGGTCTAGCGCGGAGGCTCCGGGATTCGAACCCGGGAGGGGCTTTGGACCCCAACCGCATTAGCAGTGCGGCGCCATAGACCGAACTAGGCGAAGCCTCCCTGACAGATGGCCTGAGACCATCCGACGCACGAGAATACCGTGCCCGGACAAGGTGAGCAAAGCGACTATCCCCGCGAGGCGCGGGGATAGTCGCTTGCCCGTGTTTATCCGGCGATCGAGATGATCGTGCGGCCGTGTGTCGTGGTTCCGTCGCTGTAGGACACCACGCCCAAATAGCGTGCTCCGGCGGTGAGGCCCGTCCACTGCAGGGTGAACGTCGCCTGGCCGCCGATCGTGGCCGCCTGCGACGCCGGGTTCACCGTGAGGTTCCCCACGCTGATGTCCGGCACGGCGTATGCGTGGTGCTTGACCGTCCCCGATCCTCCCGGGGCCGCGAACAGCACGACATAAATGTCGTACGTGCCCGCCTCGGTCAACGTCACGGCTTCCTCCGATGACCCGCCCGCGCTGGCGCCGGCCAAATCGGCCGTGCCCGCCTGGTACGCGAACAGGTCCACGTCCGTGTCGGCCGGCACGTCCGCGTCGTAGGTGGCGAACCGGGCCAGCGTGGTCCCGGCCGGCACCTCAACCGTGATCTTCTTGACGCCCGCGCTCTCGGCCGGTGCCGACTGGTCGAAGCCGGTGTCGACGCCCGCGAACGCGAGCTCCGAGACGGCCGACGCCGCCAGGCCCGCGACCTTGGCCGACATCGTGCCGGCGAAGCCGGACTTGACCTGCTGCGCGGACGACCCGCTGGCACCGCTGAGAGCGACCTCGCCCGCGGCCGCGACGCCCACCGGGCGCACCGCGATCGGGCTGGACACCACATGCCGGCCCGTCCCGATCTCCTTCAGCTTGAGCGTGCCGAACGCCCACTGCCCGAGCGCGGCGTCTTTACGCGTGATGGTCACCTTGAACGTGGCCGTCTTGCCGGGCAGCACCACGACCACCGGCGTGGACACCTTCACCGTGAATCCGGCGGGTGCCTGGACGACCGGGACGTACACCCCGACTCGCTTCGAGACATTCTTGACGGTACGCGTCACCGTCTGCGAACCGGCGAGATCACCGACCGCGATCGAGGCGTAGTTCAGGTCGCTCGGATCGATCGACCCAATCGCGCCACAGTCCGCGCCAACCAGCTGCAGCTGCCCGATCCCACACGCGTACTTGAGCCAGTCGCCCATGCCAGAGTCGTAGACCAGGCCCGGGTCGAACGCGCTGCCCGGCACCACGTGCCCCGCACCATAGTTCAACGGGGTGGCGTCGCCGAACGCCCACTGGATGTTCCTGCCCTCACTGTCCTTTGTGGACGCCGTGGTCATCATCGCGGATTTGATCGCCATCGGCGACCAGTCCGGGTGCTTGGCCTTGATCAGTGTCGCGATGCCCGCGATGTGGGGGGACGACATCGACGTGCCCGAGTAGGCGTCGAAGTCCTTGCCGTCGTTGCCGGGCGGGGCCACCGCCGCGATCACGTCCACGCCCGGCGCGGTGATGTCCGGCTTGAGCAGGTCACCGCCGCCCGCCTGCGCGGGCCCGTACGACGAGAAGCCCGCCATCACGGGTGCCGTCACCGGGTCGGGGTCGGTCGCCGACAACGCTGCCGTGGCACCGGCCGTGGCCGCGTACGCCTTGATGGCCGTGCCCGCCGCCGGTCCAACGTGGACGGTCGGCACGTAGTGCCAGTCGCCGTTGATGGACTGCGCGTCGCTCGTGTTGGCCTGGATCATGCCAACACCGCCCGCTTCCTTGACCGCCTTGCTCTTGTCGGTCCGGGCGTTGCCCCCGCGGTCGCAGACCACGATCTTCCCGGCCACCAGCGCCGGGTCGAGCGTGCCCAGGTAGCACAGCCGCACCTCGGTCGCGTTCGCCCCGGCCTTGCCCACCGCTGTCGAGTTGACCAGCGGCGAGGACGCGACCGCCGGCGGGATGACACCGACGCCCGTGTAGCCGGCGCCGTTCCCGAGCGTCACGGTCTTGGCGTTGCCCCGGTCGTGCGTGCTGGCCGCGACCGTGGTCGTCCACGGCGAGTTGTGCGCCACGCTGCTCACACCGACCGTGTCGCCGGAGTTCCCGGCCGACGTGGCCACGAACACGCCCGCGTTGGCCGCGTTCAGGAACGCGATCTCGTCCGCGCTCACCACATGGGTCCGCGACCCCGAGATCGAGTAGTTGATGACATCCACGCCGTCCTTGACCGCCTGGTTGATCGCCGCCACGAGGTCTGCCGTCGTGCCGCTGCCCGTGCCATCGGGCTGCTCCCACAGCGCCTTGTACACGGCTATGCGCGCCGCCGGTGCGACACCGGAGGTGGAGCCGACGGCGAACCCGTTGATGGTCGCGTTGACGCCGAAGTTTCCGGCGGCGGTGGACGCCGTGTGCGAGCCGTGCCCGTTGAAGTCACGCGGCGACAGGAACTCGTAGTCCCCGATCGAACCGATGCCGTTCTTGAAGTACCGCGCCCCGATCACCTTGTTGTTACAGGCGATCACCGCGCCCGGGTCGGACGCTTCTCCCGTGTCACACGACCCCTTCCACTTGCCGGCGATCGCGGCCGCGTCGGGCCGCGGTTCCGCCAGCGCGGCGAAGGCCGGGTTCTCCGGCCAGATGCCGGAGTCCACGACTCCGACGATCATGCCTTCGCCGGCATGCGCGCTGCCCCGGAACTGCTTCTGCCACACGCCACGGTTGCCCGACAGGCCGAGCATGTCGCGCGTGGTGGTCGTGTCGGCCTGGCGGATCTCGTCCTTCCACACGCGCACGACGCCCGGCGCCGACTTCATCCGGGCCGCCTCGGCGGGGGTCAGCCGGGCGGCGAAGCCGTTGAACACCACGCCGTAGTCGTAGACCTTCTTGTTGGTGTTGACGCGCGTGGCGCGCAGTGTGGCGTCGTGCTCTCCGGTCAGCTTCGACAGCCACTGCCGGGCCGTCTGCGTCTCCGTGTTGACCTTCTGGCCCGGTGCGGGCTTGGTCGCCTCGTTGGTCGCCAGCGGCTCGCTGGTGGTTTGCACCAGGTAGAGCGCGGTGTCGGCCTGCCCGGTCGGGGCGGCCTGAGCGCCACCGGCCGCGGACGCCACGAGTGTGGCGGTCGCGACGATGGACACAGCCATCGCGGCCGGGCGTCTGCCGGCCAGTCGATTGAGCTTCAAGATGGGTGCTCCTCCCTGCCTCCCATAAAATGGGCCGCACGTTTGACCGCGGCCCATGAAGCGGCAGCCTAGAGCGCCTCTCGAAGTTGCGGAGCGTTCACTTCATAACGATTTGATCACTGAAGCCACCGGAGATGGTCGGCGAGCACGGCATAACCCACAAATGCCACCACGTCCAGCAATGTATGAGCAACAATCAATGGCCCGATTCGCCGGTATCTCAGGTAAACCAGCGCGAAGACCACGCCCATGACGGCGTTGCCCACGAACGCGCCGAAGCCCTGATACAGGTGATAACTTCCGCGCAGCAACGCGCTCGCGACGACCACGGCGGGCACGCTCCACGCGAGCTCGCGCAGCCGCGTGACCAGATAGCCGACCACGATCACCTCTTCGAGCACCGCGTTCTGCGCCGCCGCGAGGATCAGCACCGGCACCGCCCACCACACGTCCGGTAGCCCCGCGGGCACGACCGTGGTGTTGAAGCCGAGCTCCCTGCCCACGTAGTACAAACCAAGCCCAGGCAACCCAATCGCGGCGGCCAGCGCCGTACCCCCTAGAAAATCAAAACGCCGGGGACGGTCAAGGCCGAGCAAACCCCTTGCGCCGCCGGGGTCTCTGTTCAAGAAATGCATCGCCAGCAGTACCGGCACCAGCGCGAAGATGATCCGCAGCAGTTGATAGGTCAGGTCCAGCCACGGGCGCTCCGGGGCCAGGGAGGTGTTCATGCGCGACGCCTGCTGGTTGAGCGGTCCCGCGGCGGTCAGCTTCGCGATCAGCGACACCACCGAATAGACCGCGGACTGTCCTAATGAGACACCCAGAACCAGCCATACCTCGCTGCGCCGCTGCTCCATGATAGGCAAGGATCGCACACCCTGTGCGACATCCCGTGCATCGTCGCGGGCAGGGTGAGGCAGCGTGAGCGACCTTCAGCGCCTGTTGAAAGAGAGCTGGACACTGGTCGAGGAACATCAGGAGAAACTCGCCGGGTACTTCTACGCCCGGCTCTTCCTGAGAAGCCCGGCGATTCGCGACCTGTTCCCGGTCAGCATGGAAGTCCAGCGGGCGCGGCTGTTGGGCGCGATCGTCACCGCCGTGCATACGCTGGAAAACCCCGAACGGTTCGACGAATACCTGCGCTCGCTCGGGCGGGACCATCGCAAGTTTCACGTGGACACCGAGCAATACGTGGTCGTGGGCGCGGCGCTGATCGAGTCGCTGCGGGCATTCGCGCGCGACCAATGGACTGTCGAATACGAGCAGGCATGGCGCGACGCGTACGCCGTCATCGCGAGCAAGATGCAGGGAGGTGCGTTGGCCGACACCAACCCCGCGTGGTGGCACGCCGAGGTCGTCGGGCACGAGCGGCGGTCGCGCGACATCGCCGTGCTCACGGTGAAACCCTTGCAGCAGTTGAACTATCGCGCCGGGCAGTATGTGTCCATCGAGGCGCCCGAACACCACCCGCGCGTGTGGCGCACCTACTCGATGGCCAACGCGCCACGCGAGGACGGCACGATGGAGTTTCACGTCCGCGCGCTCGGCGCGGGCTGGCTTTCGGGCGCGCTCGTGCGCCGGATCAGAGTCGGGGAGATCATCCGCCTCGCCGCGCCGATGGGCACGATGGTGCTCGACCGCCGGTCGGACCGCGACATCGTGCTGGTCGCGGGCGGCACCGGGCTCGCGCCGCTGCGCGCCCTGCTGGAGGAGCTCACCACGTTCAACCGCACGCGCTGGGTGCACCTGTTCTTCGGCGCGCGTGACCGCGAGGACCTCTACGATCTGGAATACCTGCAGCGGCTTGCCCAGGCCTATCCATGGATTTCTCTGGTACCGGTGTGCAGCCACGATCGCGAATGGGGCGGCGAGGAAGGGACCGTCGCTGCGGCCGTGTCACGGTCGGGACCGTGGCGTGCACACGACTTCTTCCTCTCCGGCTCGCCGCCCATGATTCGCAGTACGCTACGCGTGCTGACCCAGCTCCAGGTGCCGTACACCCGGATAAAATACGACGCCTTCAGCGATCACTGACGCCCCTCCGTTGAAGAAGCGGGCGTGGTGCGCGGTCATCGGTCGTTGGCGCCCGGTTGCGTCCTGAACCGCCACTGCAGTTGGAAACGCGCGTTCAGCGTGGGATCGTCGGTGCGCCACGTGAACACCTCGCGATCGCCGGCCCGCTCGCGCAGGATCGGCGTCCGCAATGGCGCCTCCTCGGCCGCCATCGATGTCTCGACTCCCCACACCTGCGGGCCGAGATCGGCGGGAAAACGCATCTGCACCACCAACCGACGGGTCGGCAGGCGCACAGCGCGCTCGAACCAGGTGCCCCACTTCAGGTCGCTGACCGTGTAGCTGTACTGCACCGTCGTGCGCTCCCCGGGATAGAGCGGGAACCTGCCGTCGTCGTTCTCGAAGAGCAACCAGATCTCCTTGAACGCGTCCCGGTCGACCTTGGCGCGCCAGTGCATCGGCTCGGTCGCGCCGGGTTCGCCGCACTCGGCGGACAGGCCCAGTTCGTCGATGGTCAGTGGGTGCATCCGGTGATGGGTGTTGGAAAGCTGCGGCTGGCCGGGGAATCGGTCCACCGAGACCCGGATCAGGTACCGGGTCACCGGCTCCCCGCCGGCGTTGTAGAGGGCCCGGCGCACCACCAGCGCGTAGGCCTTCTCGTCGTAGGTGAGTTGAGCTTCCTCGAGCTCGATGACGAGCCCGGCCCCGGGCGGCAACCACTGGTTGGGCACCGCCGGCTCCCGGGTCAGCAGGGTGGTGGGTCCCCGCGCCTGCCTTGCCTCGTCATATTCCTGAAACCGGCGCCAGATCGCGCCGCTTGCGCTGAGGACCGCTTCGGCCCTGCGCGCGAAATCCTCCGTTGGTCGATGTCGGCGACCTTCGATGTGACTGATGTACGACGGATCGAAACCCATGCGTGCAGCAAGTTGCTTCTTCGTCATGCCTCGATCGACGCGCCATCGGGCTAGCTCGCTGGCAAATGCCTCGGCCGCCCGCTCCACAGGCGAGACGCTCATGTGTTCATTCTTCGTGGTTAGTAGATGATCCTATGAGAACTGCTGATTTCCTGACGAATGCCTTGACAGGTGCTATGCATGACGGTCTGTAGCGCAATTCCGGGGAGGTCTGGTTAGGCTAGCCTTAGCGGGGTACAGTGACCCGGTTGGCCGAGCGGCAGAGGAAGCGAGGTGGCGCGGCAATGAGCATGCTGGTCTCCACTGCCTCCGATGCGCTGAGCCCTCTCTCGGTCACTCTCCGCACACTCGATACGCGACAAGGACTAGCCGATCCCCTCCTAATAGTTGACCGCGATGGATGGATTCCGGCCACCGATCTGGTCGACGGCACACGACTATCGGACTTTTTCGATGCGGCGCGGGAGCGGTGGAACGCACAGCCGCACGCGGCCGCGACACTCGCGTGGAAGGCGTACACCTACTGGCTCGTCATGCCCGCGACGCTCAGCTGGGCGACGGCCCGCCGGGTCCCGTTCCTGGAGCCGGAGAACGTGCTCGTCCACTTCGGGACCCACTCGCCGCTGATGCAGATCGGCCTGTCGCGCGTGCGCATGGCCGTACTGCCCGACGACCCGCTGGCCCACTCGGGCCAGCGCGGGATCATGGTGGTCAGCGACGAGGAGCTCCTGCTCAAGACGTTGCGTGTGAGCCTGATCGACCGGCACCTGGACCCGCTGGCCGAGCGCATTCACGCCTCGGTCAAGGTGGGCCGGCACAACCTGCGCGGGTCGGTCGCGTCGGGCATCGCCCATGGCATCCTGCGCGCCTCGAAGGGCCTGCCGGGCTCGCCCGCGGAGAGCATCAACACGCTGCTGAGCGCGCTCGATCTGGAGGGGCTGATCGAGCTCGTCCCGGGCGCGGACGGCAAGCCCACCGTGCAGCGCAAGACCTGTTGCCTCGCCTTCACCCTGCCCGAGCCCAAAATCTGCTCGGGCTGCTGCCTTCGCAAACCCTAAGACAGCAGCCCGAGGTTGGCACGCCTAACGTTTCGCCGACGCGGACGGCAGGCAGTTGTTCGCCACGTCGCTGAGCTTGGTGAGCGCTTCGAGCAGCCTCGTTACCGCGCTGGACGCCGCCGTGACATCGGGCTGGTCGGGCGACAGCAGCGCGGCGAGCACGCCCGTCACCGAGTCGAGCAGATCAGCGGTCAGGTCGGTACACACCGGCACGGTCAGGGCGCCCCCGGCGGGAGGGAACGTAGCCGCGGCCATGGACGGGAACGCCGGCGCGGTCGGCATGGGAAAGCCTGACGGGAATGGGAAACCCGAAGGCAACGGCGGAAACGAGGGAAGCGGGGGAAGTGGCGGCTGCTTTTCGTGTTCTGCGGGCGTGCCGTCGGGCAGCTTCGGTTCGGGCAGGCAGCCCGTCTCGATCAGGCCCGCGACCTGACCGAGCAGTCCGTTGGTGGTCTTGGCCAGGTCGCCGAGCGTTGGCGGCACGGCCGCGAGCCCGTTCTGCAGCTCGGTGGCCGATTTGGTGAGCCGTCCCGCGGCCGTGGCGCACTCCTTCGACTGCTCCTCGATGTGCGTCTCGATGGCCAGCCCGCGCACGGCCGGCATGGCCAGGGCCACGACCGCGATCACGCCAAGTGACGTTGTGGCGATCCACGTCTTCCTCATCCGTCCTCCTCCTGAGCTGGAAATTGCCGCAAAAACACCTATTTAGGCATATTACGCTCAGTAGTCGCCGCGCGGGGGCGAAAACCGTCGGAGGGTCATGGCAGGCTGGTTGCCATGTGTGGACGCTATGCCTCGGTGCGCAGTCGCCAGCAGTTGATGCAGCTGTTCGCCGCCGAGAAGACTGACGGCGAAGAGCCCCTGCGCGAGGATTACAACGTCGCCCCGACCAAGAAGGCGCCCGCCGTGCTGGCCAAGGCGCCCGACGACGGCCCGAAGGATGCCGACCCGGTGCGGCAGCTTCGCGTGCTGCGGTGGGGGCTCATCCCGTCGTGGGCCAAGGATCGCAAGAAGGCGTTCAACAACGCGCGCGCCGAGACGGTACACGAAAAGCCTTCCTTTAAAAGGGCTTTCGGCGCGCGGCGCTGCCTCATTCCGATCGAGGGGTTTTACGAGTGGTTCCCGGTCGAGGGCGAGGAAGGCGCGAAGAAGCCGGTGAAGCAGCCATATTTCCTGCATGCCCAAGACGGGGGCGTGCTCGCGGCCGCGGGCATTTACGAATACTGGCGCGATCCCGAGCTGGCCGACGACGACCCCGAGCTGTGGGTGCCCCGCTTCACCATCCTCACCACGCAGGCCACCGACGACGTGGGGCACATACACGACCGCATGCCGATGGTGGTCACGCCGGACAACTGGGAGGCTTGGCTCGACCCGCGACTGTCCGATGTGGAGCACATTCGCTCGCTCATGGCCCCGCCGGCCAAGGGCAGCCTTGAGGTCTACCCGGTGTCCACATTGGTCAATGTGGTGCGCAACAACGGGCCGCAGCTGATCGAGCGGGTGTGACGACGGCGGCCCGTTGCCGCGGTTTGATGACTAGGCCTGCTTCATGGGCAAGACGATGAGGCGGGCCTGGGGCTGATCGCCGGGCTTCGGGCCGGCCAGCGCGATGGTCGCGCCCGCCTTGATCTCGCTGGGCTGGATGGTCGCGCGCTTCTCGATGACCCGCAGCTCCGGGTGAAACGTCCAGGTCCAGGTGAACCCGTCGCTCGACTTGACAGTCACCGAACTCGCATCGATCGCGGTCACCACGCCCCGCTGCACCGCGACGGTCACGTTTTCGCCGTCCTTGTTCTGCACGACCGCCTCGCCGTGCAAGACGTTGCGGTGCAACAGCACCTTCTGCGGATGCCGCCGGTCCCAGCGCTTCTTGCGCTGCTCGTCGTCCGGTTTCGGTGCGGGGTCGGCCGACGCGGTCACGGCGAGGTCGACCGCGTCCACGCCCATGGCGGCGAGCGCTTCCGCCTCCGCCGTGGCCACAAACGCGGAAGCAGTCGCGCCTGGGGCGCACGCGGCCAGGCCGAAGGCCGCGAGGGCGGCGATGCCAAGAGCAATTCGTCTCATGGTCGTAAGCGTGCCGAGCTTTGTCTAAGCCCGGGTCAGTCGACGGTATGGGGCAGGTAAACCGTGAACCGGGCCCCGCCTTCCGGGGCGTGACCGGCCTCCATCGTGCCGCCGAGCCGCCGCGCCAGCGCCGCGACCAGCGCCAGGCCCAATCCACTGCCGACCTTTCTTACTCCTTGGTACCGCTGATAAAGCGCGCCCTTCTCGAAGGCCACCGCCAGATCGTCGTCGCTGAGCCCCGGCCCGCCATCGCGCACCTCCACCACCGCACGGCCCGGCGTCACCCGCACCGCGAGCACGATCGGCTTGCCGGGCGGCACGACCCGCAGCGCGTTTTCCACCAGCCCGTCCACGATCTGCCGCAGCCGCATGGGATCGGTGCGCACCGAAACCGGAAAAGCCGGCAGCTCCGGGCGCAACTCCAGCCCGTGCTGCGCGAACCTGGGCGCGAACGCCTGCCCCGCCGTGCGGATCAGGTCCGCCAGGTCGACCTCGGTGGGCTCGATCGCGAAATCGGCCGCCTCCAGCCGGGCCAGCGACAGCAGATCGGCCACCAGCCGGTCGAGCCGCTCCGCCTCGGCCAGCACGGTGCGCCCGACCCCGGCCGTGGACTCCTGATCGACCACACCGTCGGCGAGAGCCTCCGCATAGCCGCGGATCGTGGTGAGCGGCGTGCGCAGCTCGTGCGAGATCGACAGCAGGAATTCCCGTTGCCGCCCTTCGCTTGTGGCCAGCGCCTCGGCCAGCTCGTTGATGGAGATCGCGAGGCGCTCGACCTCGGCGGGCCGTTCGACCGCCAGGCGCACGCTGCGATCGCCCGACGAGAGGCGCGCGGCAGCGATCGACGCGTTGCGGATCGGGCGCGCGAGCCTGCGCCCCAGCAGGATTCCGGCCAGCACACCGGACGCGAGCCCCGCGAGCACCGGTACCCACAGGCTTTTGAGCACCTGCTTGGTCAGGCCCGTGCCGGTCCCGCGGGCCAGCAGCACGCCGTCACCCTCACCCAGCGGCCGGCCCTCCACCATGGACAGCCGCCCGTTGATCGGGGCGAACCGCACACTGACCGGCTTGCCCTGCGCCACCTGCTGCACCAGCTGCGGCGGCAGCCCCGCCGGCTCGACCTTCCCGTCGACGAGGAGATACACGTCGACGGCCTGATCACTGAGCTGCTTGATGGTCGGCCGCTCGTTTGGCGGCACCCTCCGGAAACTCTTCGCCCGCAAAAGCGCGGCGACCACATTGGCCTGGGTGGCAAGTGCCTCCCGGGACGAGCGCTCGGCCGCCTGCACATAGATCGGGACCGCGATGAGCGCGGTCACGAAAACCGAGATCAGCGCGACGACGCAGCCGGTGACGACCGCGCGGAAGGTCACGCTGGCGCTCCTGGCAGGCCTGGCCGCCGGCAACACCCGGATCGGCACGGTCAGGTCGGATCGGTCAGTCACCGGTCAGTCACCGGCGGTGTATCCGACGCCGCGCACGGTCCGGATGATCGAGGCGGCGTCGCCCAGCTTCGCTCGCACCTGCGCGACGTGCACGTCGACCGTGCGCGTGCCGCCGTGCGCGGCATAGCCCCAGACCGCGCTGAGCAGCTCGTCGCGGGTGTAAACCCGGCCGGGCCGGGTCATCAGGTGCGAGAGCAGGTCGAACTCGGTGGTCGTGAGGTGGACGGGCACGCCGTCGACACTAACGCCGCGGCTGGCCGGATCGATGCGCACGGGCCCAACGGTCTTCACGCGATCGGGCTCCGGCACGCCGGACGAGCGGCGCAGCACGGCCTTCACGCGGGCGACGAGTTCGCGCGGGCTGAACGGCTTGGTGAGATAGTCGTCGGCGCCGAGCTCCAGCCCGACGATCCGGTCGACCTCGTCGTCGCGGGCGGTGAGGAAGATGATGGGCACCCAGATGTCCTCGGCGCGCAGGCGGCGGCAGATCTCCGTGCCTTCAAGCCCCGGCAGCGCGATGTCGAGGATGCACGCGGCGGGACGCAGCCGTCGCGCGCTGGCCAGGCCGGCATGCCCGTCGGACTCCAGCTCGACGCCGAAGCCGTCGCGCTGCAGATACATCCGGACCAGCTCGGCGATCGGTCGTTCGTCCTCCACGACGAGGATCAGACCCTTCTCCGTCACCGGCCCATGATGTCCGAACCATGTAAGCGCGACGTAAAGATTCCGTCAAACGCGGACCAGGTGGTCGCTGAATCCGATCTGTTCGTGCGAGCGCTGCTGCGCCACGCGCGGCCGGAAGATGTGGCTGAACAGCGCGTCCAGATGCCACACCTGCTTCGGATGGCCGGCGTGGATCCAGAAGCGCTCCCGGATGCCGTCGATCGCGGTGGCGGCCAGCTCGATTGCCGACAGGCGCGGGTCGGGATGCCACGTGATGTTGGCCAGGTGGCGCAGCTCGGTGTTCAGGTGCAGCCGCAACCGCTTGAAGATGCGGCTCTCTTGCGTGATGACCAGGCGCCGATAGGTCAGCAGGAGTAGGAAATCGTTGGCCAGCGGCCGGTCTGGCCGGTGCGCCCGGGTCACCAGGACCGTCGCGTCATCGGGCTCCACACAGCGCCGGAACACCGGCATGTGCCGGCTGACGGTCGGCATTGGAATGCCCGCCTCACTGGAGGCGGGAAGGAACGTTCGCGAGAACACGTCCATGCAATATGCAACGAGATCGCTGGACCTCGCGTGACGCCGTTTCACCCTTGCATCTTCGAACACGTGTTCTATAGGGTGGTGGCATGACCCTGAGGCTTGAGACGAGGGCCCGATCGCTGGCGGGCGAGCTGTTGGAGTGCTGGTGGAATGGCAAGTTCGGGCAGGATCAGCGCAGCGACCTGTGGCTGAAGCGATTCGGTGAGGCGTGGTGCGTCGAGTCGCGCCACGGCGGCATCGGGGCGCAGCGACACCGGCACTACTTCGGCGACGAGATGAGCGCCCGCAGTCTGCTCCAAACGCTCAAGACCGAGCATGGTCAGCAGTGGAAGTGGGTGCCCAAGGGGTGACCACGGCCGCAAAACCCTTTCGCAGCAACAACAGCATCACCATCCACCCGCGAGCGCGGGCCTTTAGGGGTTAGAGGCCCGCGCTCGCGGGGGCCAGGCTGCTCGCCGACCTTCGGTCGGCTTCGGCGTGGCCGCGATCGCCATACCGGCCGCGGGGCCGAGCCCCGCGGACCCCACGTTGCCGTGGCCGGGCACGCGGATTCGGCAAAGCCCGCGTTGCGGTGGCTGGGCACGCGGATTTCGGCAAAGCCCGCGTTGCGGTGGCTGGGCACGCGGATTTCGGCAAAGCCCGCGTTGCCGTGGCCGGGCACGCGGATTTCGGCAAAGCCCGCGTTGCCGTGGCCGGGCGCATGGATTCGGCGGAGCCCCGCGTTTGGCGTGGCCGTGCACACAGATCGGAGAATGCTCAGCTGGGCGATCCAGACAGTGCCATTGCGGGTGGGCTCGCGCTCGCCCTCGCGTGCCTCATTGTGCTCGCGATCCTCGCCCTCCGGCTGGTCCGGAAGGTGATTGAAACGATCAGGGCCAGCCGACACCGGGCTCGGGTGCATCGACGGTGATCACCTGGCCGGTGCGCGGCCCGCTGAACGTCATCGCCTGCTCGTCGAACACGGCCGCCGTGACAAACAGCGTGCGCCCGTCCGGGCCGCCCAGCGCGCAGGCGAAGCAGCCGCGGTCGACCGTTACGGTCCGCAGCACCGCGCCACCCTCGGCCACGCGGACGCAGTTGGCGTTGGGCACGTCGGCATACCAGACCGCGCCACCCGCGTCGAGGCAGATGCCGTCCGGCACACCATCGCCGAGCTCCGCCCACACGCGCCGGTTCGACAGCGTGCCGTCCGCGGCGATGTCAAACGCGGTGAGCCGGTGGGCGTACGACTCGGCGACGATCAGTGTGCCGTTGTCCGGTGTGACCGCGATACCGTTGGGGAAGCCGAACCCGTCGGCCACCTGCCGGACCGTGCCGTCAGGTGTGACCAGCGCGAGCGTGCCGGGTGCCGGCTCGCCCACGCCGAACTCGAACCCGATGTTGCCGATGTAGGCGTTGCCCCGGCCGTCGACCGCCATGTCGCTCCACGGAAATCGGGACAGCACGGCCAGGTCGGCGTGCGGCGCGAGTGAGCCGTCCGGTTCGAGGCGCAGCAGGCGCCCGTCACGCGACGAGACGATCAGCATGCGCCCGTCGGGCAGCCAGCCCAGGCCCATCGGCATGCCCGGGATCTCGGCCACGTGCTCACGCTTGCCGTCCAGGTCAACGGTGATCAGTTCGTTGGCGCCCATGTCGGACACCCACAGCCGGTCGGCGTGCCAGCGGGGCGACTCGCCGAACGCGAGCCCGGTCGATAACACGTTCATGGTGCGTCTCCTTGCGATGGTGGGAACACCTTCATCAGAGACGTAGAAGCCGGACGCCTATTCTCGACATGTGAAGTACATGATCCTTATCCATTTGAACCCGGCCCTGCGGGCGATATGGGAGGGGTTCACCGACGCCGAACGGGCGGAGGGCTACCGGATCCACGCCGAGTTCACGAAGCGGTTGCAGGCCTCGGGCGAATACATCGCCTCGGCCGCGCTCGCCGATCCGGCGCAGGGCGTGCGCATCGACGCGACCGACGGCCCGTTCGCCGAGGCCAAGGAGTATCTGGCGGGCTTCTACCTGGTCGAGTGCGACAGCCGGGATCGGGCGGTCGAGCTGGCGGCGCAGCTGCCGGAGGCCGCGCTCGGCATGGTCGAGGTGCGCCCGGTCGCCGAGCTCGCCGAATAGCTACCCGCGACAGCCAAGCAACCAC
This sequence comes from Allorhizocola rhizosphaerae, assembly GCF_003426775.1. Taxonomy (GTDB): domain Bacteria; phylum Actinomycetota; class Actinomycetes; order Mycobacteriales; family Micromonosporaceae; genus Allorhizocola; species Allorhizocola rhizosphaerae. The sequence continues at coordinate 14,396 of NZ_QJUG01000068.1, forward strand.
TCAAGACGATGGCCGGCGCTTGCGTCCTGTTGATATGAATGAGATCGCGAGCGAAGGGACTGTGCGTGCGCCGCATCGGGCAACTGTTGTTGTGTATCGCGATCGGCCTCGGACTGGCCTGGACGCTATCGGCTGATGTCGATGCCATCGCGCAGTCGCCGGCCTACAAGACCATGGCCTACCTGCTGTTGGCGATCGGCCTGTACGGCGCGACATACGGCATCGATCTGCAACGGGCCAGGCAGGATCGCACGATCATCATCTCCGCGGTGACCATCGGCGTCGTCGTCAAGGCCGCGCTGATCGGTGTGACCCTCGCTCTCGCCTGGCAGGATCCGATATTCCTGATCCTGGGCGTGGCGGTGGCCCAGATCGACCCGCTCTCGGTGGCCGCGCTCATGGACGACGAGCGCATGAGCATCCGCGCCCGCAACGTGCTCGCCTCATGGTCGTCGTTCGACGACCCGTTCACCGTCATCCTGTCGATCTACGCGGCGGCCGTCGCCGTGAACACCTTCGGCATCGGCAACCACCCACCGACCGACGCCGACCCCGCCCTGCTGTATGCCATGGATCTCGGCGGCAACCTCCTGCTCGCCGGCGCCACGTACCTCATCTGGAAACTCCTTGCCAGAAAACCGGCTATTTTCCAGTACGCCGCACTGCTCGCATTCGTCGCGGCGGCGGTGGCGACGGGCTGGATGCTGGCAATCGCGCTCATCGGGCTGTTCGCCCGGCCCCGGCAACTGGACAAGGCCATCGGGCCGATCACACGGATCGCGCTGTATGTCGCCAGTGTGGGGCTTGGCTTCCTGCTTATCGACGGCGTGCAGATCTGGCGCGGGATCGCGCTGGGCGCGGCCGCGTTCGCCGCGCAGATCGTCGTGGCCGCGGTGCTCACGCGCGGCGTGCCGCGGCACGACCGGTGGCATCTGGCGCTCGCCCAGCAGAACGGGATCACGGCCATCATCCTCGCGCTCACCCTGCAGATCCAGTTCGATCAGGCGGTGGCCGTGATCGCGCCCGCGATCGTCACGGTCAATCTGATCCACGCCGCGGCGAACCGTTGGTACGACGGGATCACGGTCAGGTGAGCGCCAAGGGTGGGAGCCGGCGCAGCACCGCGTCCATGTCCGCGGAGACCCGCGCGGATTCGACCGCCGGGCTGACCTCAAGCGCCTGCCGGGCGGTGTCCGCGGCCTGGTCCAGGTCGCCGGACTCGCATTGCGCCTCCGCCAGGCGCGCGAGATAGAAGCTGCGGTCGCGGGTGGCACCGTCGCGCACGTGGGTCATCCCCTCGGCCAGCAGGCGCTGCGCGTGCGCCGGCCGGCCGATCTGGCGCATGGCGGTCCCGGCCTCGACGGTCAGCGAAGGCTGTTTCATCCAGTAGATCCATTCGGGGTCGTCGCCGGGACGGCGCCGGCCGTACAGGTCGTCGGCCCGGTTGAGCAGCGTGGCCACCTCGCGCTTCTCACCGCGCACGGCGTGGGCGCGGGCCTGCCAGCAGTCCAGCATGGCGAGCACGGTCTTCTGCGAGGTGTCCACATTGGAGCGTGCGGTATCGAGCATGCCGATGGCATGGCGGGCCTGGTTTACGTAGATGTCTTGCAGGGCAAGGTTTGACAGGAGGTAGACCGTCACGCTGCGGTCGCCGGCGACGTGCGCGGCGCGCAGCCCGGCGTGCCAGAACCGTTGCGCGGCGGCGTGTTGCCCGGAGTCGAAGGCGGCGAAGCCCGCGAGGCGGGCGATCGACGCGGCCACCGAGTACAGGTCGGCTTCGGTGGTGCCGTTGACGCTGGCGCGCCCCAGCACGGTACCCACCAAACGCAAATCGGAAGCGGCGGCCTCGACGCAGGCTCCGCCGCCCAGCGCGTCGTCCAGATGGCACAGCCGGGCCACCCGGGTGCGCAGGGAGGCGAGCAGTTCGCTGCCGGCCACGCCGCCGGCGGTCGCGGCGCGCACCGGTTCGGGCAGCGTGAGCAGTGACGTCGCGGCGGCCGCCGCGAACAGGTGGCCGGAGATGACCAGGAAATCTCTGCGATCCAACACGGCGGACTCCATCACTCGAGACAAGACTTGGTTTGCTTCCTCAACCGTCCACGGCACGTCCAGCTCTTCCATGGCGTCGACGGTCAACAGCCAGCGCGGCCAGCCGAGCCGCTGCACGGCCGTTCGCGGCACGTCCAGCTCGTCGGCCAAGGCGTACTGGGCGGCCGGCTCGGGTACCACCCCGCGCCGCTCCCAGCGGTTCACCTTCTGCCGCCAGCTGGCCATGTTCAGGCCCGAGCGGCACGAGACGATCCGGGCGACGTCGGACAGCGACCAGCCGCGCGATTGGCGCACGTGCGCAAGGGGGTGACGACTCTCCCATTCGACTCGACTGCTCACCTACCAACCTCCGGACCGGTGCTGCTGCGGGGCTACGCCGAGGCCACATCCGACCCCTTCACTGAACGATGCCACATATACAACATAGTCGCTAGAGACATTCGAGGGCAACGTCCAAACTGGAGGTGACAGCGATGTGGCCATGGCGCAGACGCCGCCGGCGCGACAGCACTCCCGCGGTGGGCAACTCCCCCGTCCACCGCATCCCGCCGGGCCGCGCATATGTGCACGGCCGCCAATGCCGGTGCGCGATGTGCGGGTACACCCAAATCATCAACACCAGCAAGCTGATCCGTCCGTTCACGTTGTCCCAGCCGCGCGTGAAGGGAGGTGATTTGACTTGATGTGCAAGGACTACTACGAGGCTACGCCGCTGCGGACGCAACCGGTCGGTGACGAGGACGAGTCGGCCGAGACCGGATCGGACGCCGAAACGTCCACATTGGTCGGTGTGCCTGCCTAACCCGGGTCGTGATGGGTCCGGTCCTGACGCGTAGAGAAGGCGCGTCAGGACCGGAATGGTTCCCCTGCCGGGACCGTGTGGTTTCCCCGTTCCACACGGATGGGCTCGGGGAACCTCGGGAAGGAGGGCGGGCCGAGGTCGGTCCTCTCCGCTGACGGCGGCCGCCCTCCTTCCCACCGGTTGTCGCCGGGGAAACGGACGTAGATCGTCCGGAATCGCACATACGATGCGCGGCATGGCTATCGCACGCTACCCGAGTCTCGTCATAGACTGCCCCGATCCAGGAGCTCTCGCGGAGTTCTATGGCGCGCTGCTGGACTGGAAGGTCGACGCCTCCGCGGACTGGGCGGAAATCCGCGCCGATTACGGTCAGTGCATCTCGTTCCAGAAGGTCGAGGGTTACGCGCCCCCCGCCTGGCCGAGCCAGGAAAAGCCGCCGCAGATGCACCTCGACGTGATCGTCGACGACCTCGACTCCGCCGAGGCGGCGGTGCTCGAGCTCGGCGCGACCAAGCACGAGCACCAGCCCGGCACATCCTTCCGGGTCTTCCTCGACCCCGCGGGACACCCGTTTTGCCTGTGCGTGAGCTAAAAGCGGAGGGTAAGGGATTCGAACCCTTGAGGACGTCGCCGCCCTAGCGGTTTTCAAGACCGCCGCCATCGGCCACTAGGCGAACCCTCCGGGCCCATTCTGGAGCACTGAATAATACCGTGTCATCGTGCATGCCATAACGGTCCCGGTGCCCGGCGAGCTCGTTTGGGGCGAAGTGCCCGATCCCGTGCCCGCCCCGGGCGAGGTGCTGATTGACGTGGTGGCGTCGGCCGTGAACCGGGCCGACCTGCTCCAGGTGGCCGGGCATTACCCGCCCCCGCCCGGCGCCCCCGACATCCCGGGGCTGGAGTGCTCGGGGTTCGCCGACGGCGAGCCCGTGTGCGCGCTCCTGTCGGGCGGTGGCTACGCCGAGCGCGTGGCCGTGCCCGCCGAGCACGTGCTGCCCGTACCCCGCGGCCTGACGCTGGAGCAGGCGGCGGCCCTGCCCGAGGCCGCATGCACGGTCTATTCCAACCTCACGATGGTCGCCGGGCTGCGCGCCGGCGAGACGATCCTGATCCACGGGGGTGGCAGCGGCATCGGCACGTTCGCCATCCAATACGCGAGGGCGCTCGGGGCACGCGTCATCACCACCGCCCGGCCCGCGAAACACGCGGCGCTCATGGAGCTTGGCGCGGACGTCTGCCTCGACTACACGAGCGAGGATTTCAGCAAGGTCGGGGCCGACGTGGTACTCGACATCATCGGAGCGTCCTATCTGGACCGCAACCTCAGCGCGCTGGCCACCGGCGGCCGGCTGGTGGTCATCGGGCTGCAGGGTGGCCGCAGGGCCGAGCTGGATCTGGCCCGGCTCCTGGCCAAGCGTGCCCTGGTCGCCGGGACGACGTTGCGGTCGCGGCCGGTCGAGGAGAAGACCCGGATTATTTTGGGGGTACGCGACACGGTCTGGCCGTTGCTGGCCGACGGCACGATCCGGCCCGTTATTTACCAGACTTTTCCGATGGCTCAGGCTGCCGCGGCTCATGCGCTGGTGGCGTCGAACCAGCACGTGGGGAAGGTAACGCTGCGGGCTGCTTGAGCGGGCGCATGCGCTCGCGCATCAGGATCCACAGCGCCTCGACGCCGTCGCGCCACGTGATCTTTTTGCCCTCCTCGCGGGTGCGGGCCGTGTAGCTGATCGGCACCTCGTAGGGCCGGATCCGCCGGCGCAGCAGCTTGCCCGTGACCTCGGCCTCCATGCCGAACCCGCGCGACTTGACGTTGAGCGAGCGGTAGAGCTCCAGCGGCATGAGCTTGTAGCACGTCTCAAGGTCGCCGATGTAGGAGTTGAACAGGACGTTGGCCGCGAGCGTGACGCCCTTGTTGCCCATCACATACCAGAACGAGTAGGCGGCGTGGCCGCCGAACGTCCGGTTGCCGTAGACCACGGTGGCCCGGTTGTCGAGCACGGGCTGCAGCAGGCGCGGGATGTCCTTCGGGTCATATTCCAGGTCGGCGTCAAGGATGATCATGTAGTCGCCGTTGGCGGACTCGGCGGCGGTCCGGATGGCCGCGCCCTTGCCCATGTTTTTGGGGTGGTGAATCGCCCGCAGGCGCGCATCGTCGCAACGCTCAAGGATCTCCGCCGTGCTGTCCTGGCTGCCGTCGTTGACCACGACCAGCTCGATGTCGCACGGGTATTCCACAGCTAGGGACTGCTTGAGAGCCTCGCCGAGCCGGGCTTCCTCGTTATAGACCGGCATCAAGATCGAAAGCTTCACTGCTGCTCCCTGTTCAGCCCATACATCGGGCCGAGTCTAGTCAAAGACCCGACTGATCGCACGACGGCGGTCAGGCGTCCGCGCCGCACGTCAACCCATAGCACCCACGGCGATGGTGATGCCAATCAAGGCCACGAATGTGACCACCAACGCCATCGACTGAATCAACGTCCGGTTTTGCCGGGGCGCATAGGCGAGACCCAGCCCGGCCACGGCGCCGGTCACCAGTCCACCCAGGTGTCCCGCGATGGAGATACCCGGGATGGTGAACGTCAGCACAATGTTGATCACAATGATCGGGATGACCGAGGTCGCGTCCCGTCCGAGCCGCTTGAGCACCAGGAAGTACGCGGCGAACAGCCCGTAGATCGAGGTCGACGCGCCGACGGACGGCACGTTGGGCGAGAAGATGTAGCACGCGACGTTGCCCCCGAGCCCGCTGAGCAGGTAGAGCGCGCCGAACCGGATCGGGCCGAGCGCGGCCTCCAGCGAGCGCCCCAGCACCCACAGCGCATACATATTCAGGGCGAGATGAATGATGCCCACGTGCAGGAACATCGCGCTGAACAGGCGATAATACGCACCGTCGTCGATGCCCGTGTAGATCGTGGGGTCGCCGACCACCTGGAACGACGGCCCGACCACACCACCGAGGTAGATCAGGCCACGCGCCCCGCCGAAGACCGAACCACCGAACGCCACGGCCCCGATGACGAACACCGCGACATTGAGGAAGATCAGGATCTTGGTGACATAGCCCTGTATGCCGATCTGCGAGCCGCCGAAATGGGTGAGGGCCGGGCGCTGCGAACGCCGGCCCTCGGCCACGCACTCCGGGCACTGGTGGCCGACCGAGGCCACCACCATGCACTCCGGGCAGATCGGCCGGTCGCACCGCGTGCAGCGGATATAGGTCTCCCGCCCAGGGTGGCGGTAGCAGACAGGGATCGTCGGTTGACCACTCTGGGCGGGTGAAGTCACCAGTCGAGATTAGCGCCCGATCTCAATTCGCTCGATGGTGACGGCCTCCCGTGGGCGGTCGCCCGCGTCCGTCTCGACCTTGGAGATCGCGTGGACGACGCCCTCGGACTCGGCGTCGGCCACCTTCCCGAAGATCGTGTGCTTGAAGTTGAGCCAGGTCGTCGGCCCAACGGTGATGAAGAACTGTGATCCGTTGGTGCCCGCGCGGTTGGGGCCCGGCCCGGCGTTGGCCATCGCGAGCAGATAGGGCTTGTCGAAGGTGAGCTCTGGGTGGATCTCGTCGGCGAAGGTGTAACCGGGGCCGCCCGTGCCCGTCCCCGTCGGATCCCCGGTTTGAATCATGAAGCCGTCGATGACCCTGTGAAACGGCACCCCGTCGTAATACGGCCCGCTGACCGGCGCGCCGTTGCGCGGGTCCGTGGCGCCCTGCCTCGTCCCCTCCGCCAGCTCGACGAAGTTGCGCACGGTCTTGGGTGCGTGATTGGGAAACAGCTCAAGGCGGATCGCCCCATGGCTGGTGTGCAAAACGGCGCTCGTCGGCAAGCTGTCTGCCACGTGTTTCTCCTGTTCATCTGCGTCCTGTTAACCGGGGAGATTCTCCCATGTGCCTGTTATGGGGCCGCCCGACGGGGCAGGATGCAAAGGGAAAGCACTACGGATGCGGGGGCATCCGAAAGGCGGGGGATCATGTTCGGATTCTCGAGGAAGACACGCGGCGAGCTGATGCGTGCCGAGCTCGGTGAGAGCTGGGACCACCTGCTCACCGCCGCGTCCCACGCGGCGAACGGGGTCGGCAAGTCCATGGGACCGCGTGCACATCAGATGCGCGGCGTGGCCATGCGCGGCTGGGACTCCACCGCGCATGCCTTCGCGCCGCTGGCGGTGGCCTATCGCCAGGGCGCAGCCGATGCGACGGCCGCCGCGTTGAAGCTCAAGAACAAGGCCAAAGCGGGCAAGAAGGGAAGGAACGTGTCCAATAAGAGGATGGGCATGCTGATCGGGCTGCTCGCGGCGGGTGCCGCCGTGGGCGCGGCCGGTGCGCTGGTCATGCGCCGCCGCAGGCGCCACCAGTGGTCGGAATACGACCCGAACGAGGCGTTGGACTCGATGTCGGCCGACGCCCGGTCCATGATGGACAAGACCGCGGGCAAGGGCGGCAGCACCATGGACAAGATGAGCCACCAGGCCAGCAAGGCGATGAACAAGGCGGGCGACAAACTTCACTCGGCCGCCTCGTCGATGCGCAAGACCGACTACAAGTCCGATTACAAGTCCAAGGCGGACGAGTCCGCCGAGGCGATCAACGACGCCACCGACAACATCAAGTCGAAGCTCAGTTGAGTCGCGGATCGCTTTGGCACGAGCAAAGAATCAGAGCCAGCCGTTGCGCCGCAAAGCCCGGTACAGAGCGAAGGAGATCGCCAACATCAGCGCGAGCATGAACGGATACCCGTATTTCCAGTCCAGCTCGGGCATGTGGTCGAAGTTCATTCCGTAGACGCCGGCTATCGCCGTCCACACGGCGGCGATGGCCGCCCATGATGCGATCTTGCGCATGTCGTTGTTCTGGTCGACGGTCACCTGCGCCAGGCGGGCCTGCATGATCGAGATCAGCAGGTCGTCGAACGCGTTGACCCGCTCCACGACCCGCGCGAGGTGATCCTGTACGTCCCGGAAATACTTTCGAAGATCCTTGGGGATTTCGGGGGTATCGGACACGAGCGCGAGCATGGGCCGCTGCAGCGGAAGCACGGCCCGCTTGAACTCGACCAGCTCCCGCTTGAGCTGATAGATGCGCTGCATCCGGCCGCTGGATTGCGGCTCGCGGGCGAACACCTGCTCCTCGATCGAGTCGACGTCCTGGGCTATGCCGTCCGATGCGGACAGATACAGGTCGACGACCTGGTCCATCACGCCGTAGGCCACCGCCCACGGGCCCTGCCTCAGCAGCTCGGGCTTGCGCTGCAGGCGCTCGCGCACCGGCTTGAGCCGGCACGCCTCACCGTGCCTGACCGTGATCACGAAGTCCTTGCCGAGCAACAGCATGATCTGACCGGTGTCGACCACCTCGGAGTGCTCGGTGAGCTCGGCGTGCTCGACGTAGCGCGCGGCCCGCAGGGCCATGAACCACACCTCGCCGAACTGCTCCAGTTTGGGCCGCTGCCCTGCGGCGACCACGTCCTCGACGGCGAGCTCGTGCAGCCCGAACGCTTCCGCGATGCCGGTCATCTGCGCCGCGCTCGGTGCGTGCAGGCCCAACCAGACGAACGCGCCGCGCGTGGCACGCGCCACGTTGAGCGCCTCGCGGTAGTCGAGAATGCCGTCGTCTTGCCGCTTGCCGTCGAGGTAGAGCGCACAGTCCACAATGGCGTCATGGTCGGGCGCCTGCACGGGCACGCCCGTGCCCGCCGCCTCGACCGCCCACATCCGGCTCATCGCCCGCGCACGGGCGGCGAACGCCCGCGTCAACCGCTCACTACTGGACTTGAAGTTCTCGTTGGCCACGGCATCCACCTCCCGCGATCAGAAAAACATCCCCCGTCAGGTTAGCCGCGCCTCACCCGCCAACCCCTGAGCCCCGATTTGAGCCCCGTCTCCGACCGCAACCACCCGTCAGATACCTTCCGATCCACTTTGACCCCTGTCTTCCGCATCGCCGTTGCCCTTCTCCGGACTGAGCGATCTTGGGTAAGCCACAGGCTTGTGCCCCAAGATCAGGAGGGAAGAGACCGGCTTAAGGGCGGCGATGCCTCGCGAGTTGCTTGGCACGAGCAAGGAGGCACAGAGGGTGCCGGGTGGACCGTCCGCGATCGGGGGGATGGGGGTGCGGGCGGCCCACCCGGTTTTAAGAAGGTGCGGCATGCGCGACAGAGGGCGCGTGCCCACCTTCTGGGAACGACACCCGGGGTGGGGGTGGGTGACGCTCCTTCAGGGGGATGGAAGGCAAAGTCTGTGCGTCGCTATGCCTAGGTGCGCTAGACAATGACGCCCGACGCATTGTGATCCGGCTAGCACGCGCTAAGGAAGGCGATGGTTCTGTCGGTTTCCTGACAGAACCATCGTCGGATTAGTGATTTTTCAGCCTCGTACCGCTTCGACCGCTTCGGCCAGGCGGCGCACACCCTCGTCGACCTGATCCAGCGTGACCGCGCTGAACGCCAGGCGCAGCTCGTGCTCACCGCCCTCTAGCAGGAAGTCTGAGCCCTTGACGACCGCGACACCGCGCTCGGCGGCCGCCGGGGCCAGCTTGTCGACGTGAACATCGTCGGGCAGCTTGACCCAGAGGAAGTAGCCGCCATCGGGCTCGGTCAATTCGATGCCGGGCATCCGTCGACGTAACGATTCGGCCAAGACCGTTGCCCGCTCGGCCAAGGCGGCGCTGACTGTCGCGATTGAACGGTCGATGTCACCGGACACGCAGAACTCGTGCACGATGCCCTGGGCGACCTGCCCGGCGGAGATGTACAGGTTGGTGGCGTGCTTGGCGATGTCGTCGATCTGCGCGGTCTGCGCGATCAGGTAGCCCACGCGCACACCCGGGCACACGGTCTTGGTGAACGAGCTCGCGTGGACCACGACTCCTGCCGTGTCCAGCGAGAGCATCGAGGGCAGTGGCTCACCGCGGAAGCGGATGTCGACGTAGGGGTCGTCCTCGAAGATGGTGAAGCCGTATTCGGCCGCGAGGGCGAGCAGCTCGTGACGCTTGGCGAGGGAGAGCGTCGTGCCGGCGGGGTTTTGGTAGTTGGGGATGATGTGGGCGAGCGTGGGGCGCACGCCCGACTCAAGCAGCACGCGCAATTCGGCCACATCGAGGCCGTCGGGGTGCAGCGTGATCTGGTGGACCACCGCGCCGCGGTTGCGCAGGTTGAGCAGCGTGCGGTCGTACGTCGGCTTCTCGACGATCACGTGGTCGCCGGGCTTCACGAGATAATCGAAGATGAACGCGTCGGCCTGCAGCGAGCCGTTCGTCACGAGCACCCGGTCGGCCTCGACCGCGTGCTTGTCCGCGATCCACTTGCGCAGCGGCGGGTACCCATAGGAGGTCCCATAGGCGGTAATCCCAGCGGGATCGGCGGCAAAGGCGCGGACGGCGGCGTCCGACAGGCCCTTGATGTCGATGATGTCCAGGCTCGGCGCGCCACGGGCAAACGAGATGAGCTGCTCGGCGGTCATGCCGGACAGCCTAACGAGTCCCGCCGGAGCCCTTCACGAAGGGCGTTTGGCTGGTCAGACGGTGGCGGTCGCCTCCGCCTGGCGCCTGGACCACTCGCGCATCAGGTCGCGCACGGACAGCACACCGATCACCTCGTCGTCCTCCACGACGGCGAGGTGGCGGAAGCCGCCACGGGTCATGACGGTCGCGGCCTCTTCCAGGCTCCAATCCGGGTGGGCGTAGACCGCGTCCCACGTGATGTGGTCGCGGCACGTCTCCACATCGGGATCGCACCCCTGGCCGATCGCATAGAGCACGTCGCGCTCGGTCATGATCCCGCAGCCCTCGCCCTCGGGGTCGTGAATGACCGCCGACCCGACATGCCGCTGCATCATGAGCTGGGCCGCCTGGCGCAGTGTGTGCTCGGGGCCGATCAGGAGGACCGGCTTGCTCATCGCTTGACGGACGGGAATTGGCTGCATCATCAAATCACTCCCTCGGAACGTGACCCGTTGAACGCACCGTACGGACATCGTGACCGTCTTGTGGGCAACTCACAAGACTTGTTATGGAATGAGGTTTGTGCTGCATCTAGCCGACTTCTACGCCGCGAACGGGGAGGCGGGATCTACTCCGAGGCGCTCAGCCGGCGCCTCGGCGCGATCCTCGCCCTCTACGCAGCGCGTTTACGCGTTCGACCGACGGTGGTCACGCTCGTGGGGCTGGTGCTCGTCTTCGCGCGCCGGGCCGGCTCATCTGGTTTGTGCGTTCCATGCGCTCGTGAACACGGTCTTCCTGCTCGTGAGCCTGTTCACGCCCACACGGCTCTGGCGTAGTCCTCGAACCGGCGCGGCGGCCGCGCGGTCACCCCTTCGACCGCGTCGGTGGGCACCTCATCGCCCTGCTCGCGCAGTGCCCGGAATGCCTGGAGCTCACCGAGCATCTGCTCGCGCGGCCGACCCTGTGCCTTCACGTAGTCGTCGTCCCCGCCGAGGAAGCGGATGGTCCGGCCCGACGCGCGGCTGATGATCTCCAGGGCCTCGGCGAACGACAGCGCGTACGGCCCGGTCACCTCGTAGGTTTCGCCCGCGTGTTCGTCCCCGATCAGGGCCGTCGCGGCCACGGTCGCGACGTCCTCGGCGTCCACGAATGCGTAGCGCGCATTGCCCAGTGGCAGGGCGACCTCCCCGCCCAGCACCGCCTCGCGCAGGAAGCCCTCGTCGAAGTTCTGGTTGAACCAGGTGGCACGCACGATGGTCCACTCGGCATCGGCTGCGCGCACGGTCTGCTCCGCGGCCATGAGCCGCTCGTCGCCCATCGTCTCGATCGACCGGCTCGACAGCAGGACGATGCGCCGCACGCCCCACTGCACGGCCGACTTGACGAAGGCGGGATCGACGGCCACGCCGTCGGGCGCCATCAGATACATCCGCTTGGATCCGGCGACCGCCGACTGCCACGAGCCCGGTTCTGACCAGTCAAAGTGGACGTCGCCGTGGCGGGACGCGGGGCGCACGAAGTGGCCGCCCGAACGCAACTGATGCGCAACCCGGCGGCCCGTGGTGCCGCTTGCGCCCAAGACCAGGATCATGTCAGCTCCTTGAGTACAGTCCCGACGCGCACACGTGCCGGTAGTTGGATCAGATCGGCGTCGGGGATCGTGACGGGCGACCAGATCGGCGCGAGCGGCAGCGGCAGCCGGCGCCAGGCGGGCATCTCGCTCACGGACGGCAGCGGCGGCACGACCTGCACGCCGGCCTCGGCCAGCATGCGGATCTCATGCTCGACGAGGTGGGTGTGGGCACGGTCGCGGCAGGAATCAGCAAGGCGCACGCCGACCAGTTCTCCCCCGACGGCGGCGCCGGCCGGTAGCGATGGTGCGCGACCAGGACGCGTAGCGCCATATGGAGCACAATAGGTCCGTGCCAGAGTTACCCGAGGTAGAAGCGCTGACAGCGTACCTGCACGAGCGCGCGGTTGGCCTGACCGTCGAGCGGGTCGACGTGTCGGCGATCAGTGCGCTCAAGACGTTCGACCCGCCGATGTCGGCCGCCTCCGGCCGCACGCTGACCGGAGCCGCACGCCACGGCAAGTTCCTCGACCTGCAGCTGGGCGACGATCTTCACCTGGTGATCCATCTGGCCCGCGCGGGCTGGCTGCACTACCGGGAGGAACTCCCGAAAACCCTGCTCAAGCCGGGCAGCGGACCCATCGCCGTGAGAGTGCGGCTCTCTGACGGTTCCGGATTTGATTTGACCGAGGCCGGTACCCAGAAAAAGCTCGCGGCTTATCTGGTGAAAGACCCGAAGCAGGTGCCGGGCGTGGCCAGGCTCGGGCCCGATGCCCTCAGCCTCGATGTCGACGGGCTTGCCGACCTGCTCAAGGGCAAAAACTCCCAGATCAAGGGCGTGCTGCGGGACCAGCAGATCATCGCGGGCATCGGCAACGCCTACTCCGACGAGATCCTGCACGCCGCGAAGATGTCCCCCTTCGCGCGGGCCGACAAGCTCACCCGGGCACAGATCGAGCAACTGCACCAGGCGATGGTCGACATCCTCACCGAGGCCGTGACCCGGTCGGTCGGGCAGAAGGCGGCCACGCTCAAGGCCGAAAAGCGCGCCGGCATGCGGGTGCACGGTCGCGCCGGCCAAAAATGTCCAGTGTGTGGAGATGTTGTGCGCGAGGTCTCGTTCGCGGATTCGAGCCTGCAATACTGCGCGACCTGCCAAACGGGCGGCAAGCCGCTCGCCGATCGACGGCTTTCGCGCCTGCTTCGCTAGTTTCCCCGTCCATCCAGGCCGGTTATAGTGTGCCGGTCCTGATGTCCCTGGGGTGGCCGACAACCTCGGACATACCGTGCGAGACTGAACGTCGTGGGTAACCCCCGTCAGCAAACGCGTTCAGCCGGCTCGGCCGTAGCGACGACCGGCGGCATCGCAGGGCAGGCAAGCGACGTACGGGAGGACCCAGCAAAGGTGTCAACGAGCCTGAGACATCCCACCCCCGTATCCGACCCTCGCCTGCCTAAGCTGTCTGGAGAAGCTGCAGGTTATCTCCCAGATCGGGGCAGGAGAGCGGAGACCAACGGCGTTGCCCGCAGCGCTTTCGCGCGACCGGCCGCGAGACGGGCGAAGTGGCATCGCTACTACGTGCTCTGCCTCATTTTGACCGACGTGCTGTGCGCCGTCGCGGCCACGCACACCGCGGTGTCCATATTCACCAACGACCGCGTCACCGCCGGCTTCGACGACGACCGTGTCTTCCAGCTGATTGCCTATGTGGGCTTGCCGCTGGGCTGGCTGCTGCTGCTGTGGGCCAACGGCGCCTACGACCGGCGCGTCGTCGGCATCGGCACCGAGGAGTTCAAACGCGTGTTCCGCGCGGCGATCGCCGTGCTGGCAAGCGTGGCCTTCATCGCGTTCGGCGTGAAGGTCGACATCTCCCGGCTCTCGGTGGCCGTGGTCGTGGTGTCCGCGATGGTGTTCATCCTCGCGACTCGCATGCTGTCCCGCAAAGCGCTGCATATCGTGCGCAAACACGCCCGCCTGGCCAACCACCGCATGCTGCTCGTCGGCTCACTGCCCGAGACCCTGTTCGTGCACAAGGTGGTCGCGCGGAACGCGGCCACCGGTCTTGTGCCCGTCGCCATCCACCTGACCGAAAGCGTGCCCGCGTCGCGGCGTGCCCAGGTGCCGGTGCCCGTCTATCACGGGCGCGACCTGGTCGAGCTGGTGCGCGAGCTCAAGGCCGACACCATCGCGGTGTGCGGGTCGGCCGGTGCCGAGCCCGACGAGCTGCGCCGGCTCGCCTGGCAGCTCGAAGGCACGGGCATCGATCTCGTGGTCGCGCCCCAGCTCACCGACGTGGCCGGGCCGCGCGTGCACATCCGGCCCATCGAGGGCCTGCCCCTGCTGCACGTCGAGGAGCCCAAGCTGTCCGGGCTGGCGTGGCTCGCCAAAAACCTGCTCGACCGGGTCGCCGCCACGCTGGGCCTGATCCTGCTGGCGCCGCTCTTCCTGATCATCTCGATCACGATCCGGCTCACCGATCCCGGGCCCGCGTTCTTCCGGCAGCTGCGCGTGGGGCACGAAGGCCGCGTGTTCAAGGTTTGGAAGTTCCGCACCATGTACACCGACGCAGAGGAGCGCAAGAGCAAGCTGCTCGCCGAAAACGAGGGCGACGGCATGCTCTTCAAAATCAAGGACGACCCGCGGGTCACGCCGATCGGGCGCATCCTACGAGCCACCTCGCTGGACGAGCTGCCCCAGCTGATCAACGTGGTGAAGGGCGAGATGTCGCTGGTCGGGCCGCGCCCGCTGCCCGCCGAGGACGGCGACTACCTGGGCGACGTGCGGCGGCGGCTGCTGGTGCGCCCCGGCATGACCGGGTTGTGGCAGGTGTCCGGGCGGTCCGACCTGAGCTGGGACGAGGCCGTGCGGCTGGACCTGTATTACGTGGACAACTGGTCACTGGCCTACGATCTGGCGATCCTGTGGCGCACGGTCGGAGTCGTCATCGGCCGCAAAGGTGCCTATTGATTTACGCAGCGGCTTGACTCGGACCGCTTTCGTGGCCGAGTCAAGCCGTGCGAAAGACGTCAGGTTCACTGAGCAGGTGGTCCAGTCCGGGTTTTTGACCGCTTCGGGATCAAAAGCGGCTCCGTAAGGAGCTGCATATGGCACACAACTTCTCCACAACCTGCGGCTATGGTCTGTGGCATGAGCGTGGGCCTGCCCGAGTGAATCAACAGGCATGCCCCGCGGAGCGCAGCGGAGGGAGGCCATTGAAAAACCGGCGGATTCTGGTGGTGGAGGACGATCCGGCCATTGCGGGGTCGGTCGTCGCACGGCTGCGGGCCGAGGGGTTCAGCGTGGATCACGCGGCGAGCGGGCCGGCGGGCGTGGAACTCGCCGCGCGGCTCGACCCCGATCTCATCGTGCTCGATCTGATGCTGCCCGGGTTCGACGGGCTGGAGGTGTGCCGGCGGGTCCAGGCGCGGCGTCACGTGCCGGTGCTCATGCTCACCGCGCGTGACGACGAAAACGACCTGCTGGTGGGGCTCGCCGTGGGCGCGGACGACTACCTGACCAAGCCGTTCTCGGTGCGCGTGCTGGCGGCACGGGTGCACGCCCTGCTGCGGCGCGCGTCAGGTGCGCGCGCGGCGGATGCCGTGCTCTCACTCGGTACCCTCCAAATCAATAAGAATGAGCGGCGGGTACGGCGAGACGGCGTCGAAGCTCATTTGACCCCCACCGAATACGATCTCTTGATTTATCTGGCGGAGCGGCACCGCAGCGTGCTGTCGCGGGAACGGCTCCTGGCCGAGGTCTGGGGCTGGGCGCAGGGTTGCGGCACGCGGACCGTCGATTCGCACATCAAGGCATTGCGGCGCAAGCTCGGGGCCGACCTGTTCCGGACCGTGCATGGTGTCGGATATGCCTTAGAAGCCACATGATTCAGCAAATCCAGCGAATTTTCGAGCGGCTGCCCCGGCCACTGGATCCGTTTCGGTCAATCAAGCTGAAGCTGAGCATCCTGCTGGGGATCTCGGGCGGCGCGGGGATCTCGGTGTTCTGGATCCTGATCGGCTCGGTCGCCTGGCGCACCGCGTTCACGGCCGCTTCGGTCGGCGTGATCATGTTGCAGATCTTCGCGCACGGCATGACCAAGCCGCTGCGCGAGATGACCGCGGCCGTGCAGGCCATGGCCCGCGGCGACTACAGCCTGCGGGTGCGTGCCACCAGCCGGGACGAGGTGGGCGAGCTCGCGCGGGCGTTCAACATGATGGCCGCGGACCTCGGCGCGGTGGACCGGCAGCGACGGGAGCTGCTGGCCAACGTGTCGCATGAACTGCGCACGCCGATCACGGCCCTGCAGGCGGTGCTGGAAAACCTCGTCGACGGCGTGAGCCAGCCCGACCCTGAAACGCTCAAAACCGCGCTGGCCCAGACGGAACGGCTCGGCCGGTTGGTCACCGAGCTGCTGGATCTGTCCAAGGTGGACGCCGGAGCCCTCGCGCTGGAGCTCGAACCGATTGGTGTCGCGGACTTCCTCGCGGATGTCGTCTCGGGCGCCCGGCTGACTCATCCGAACGCCCATTTCGAACTCACCAAAGTGGATGAGTCTCTGACGATCTCCGCCGATCCGGGACGGCTTCACCAGGTATTTGCCAATCTGCTCGACAATGCGGCCCGGCACAGCCCTGTGAGTGAGCCGATTCGGGTCAGCGCGGAACATCACGGAACGGTTACGGTCTTCGAGGTGGCCGACCGGGGATCCGGTGTGCCACCACTGCAACGGCAAGCGGTGTTCGAGCGTTTTACCCGAGGCCACCCCTCCAGCGGCGATGGTGGCACCGGGCTCGGGCTGGCCATCGCGCGTTGGGTGGTCAACCTGCATCAAGGCACCATCGCGATCGTCGATCCGCCGGATGGGATCGGCTGTCGCATCCGGATAATCCTTCCCTGCACTGGAGCCCCCGATGACCACAACTGACACCCCACAAGAGGTCGCGTCGACCCCTGATCAGGCGCCAGCGCCCGATCAGGCGGCAACGCCGCCCACGTGGGAACCGGAATCGCCCGCCAAACCGCCGTCAGCGTCACTGTTTCCGCCGATACCGCCCCCGCCGCCGGGGTTCATCGCGACGCGGTGGGCGGGTCCGTCGTACGGGGGTGGTCCGGCCGCGTGGCTGGCCGCGCTGGTGGGCGGGCTCGCCACGGCCATCGCGCTGCCGCTGACCCGGCCCGGGATCGGGTGGTTCCTGGTCGGGCTGGTGATCGTCGGGACGGTGGCGCACGCGGCAAGGTACGCGCCGATCCCCGACGACCGGACTGAGCGGCTGGTGCGGGCAGGCTGGGCCGTGCTCGCGTTGGCACTGTTGTCCGTTGGCACGTTCCTCAACGCTTATTGGCTGCACTACATCTGCGCGCTGGGTGCGCTGGGCTGCTTCGCGCTGGCCGTCGCGGGCGGGCAGTCGGTGCGGGCGGTCATCTTCGCGGCGGCGACGCCCGTGCTGGCGTTCTTCCGCTCGATCCCGTGGCTGTCCAAAGGCTTCGGGGCGTGGAACAGGGCGCGCGACAAGCAGACCACGACCAGCCGGACCGGGCTGGCCATCGTCGCCACGGTGGTGCTGCTGGTCGTGTTCGGCGGGTTGTTCGCGTGGGCCGACGCGGCCTTCGCCGAGATCGTGAGCAACGCCATCCCGGACCTGAACTTCGTGTCCATCCGGAACGGGCTGCTCAAGCTGATCATCGGTGGGCTGCTGACGGCGGGCGCGATCTTCGTGGTGCTGGCGCCGCCGGATCTGTCCGGATTGGAGCGTCCGGCATCGCGGCGGATCGGCACGATCGAGCTGGTGCTGCCGCTGGGCGCGCTGGTGCTGCTGTTCGCCGGGTTCGTGGCGGTGCAGATGTCCTATCTGTTCAGCAAGGCGGCGCCGAAGGGGCACACGTTCTCGACCTATGCGGTGCAGGGTTTCGGCCAGCTGGTCGTCGTCACGCTGCTCACGCTGGTGGTGATCGGGTGCGCGGCGCGCTGGGCGCCCAAGGAGACCCCGCGGGAGCGGCTCATCCTGCGTGCGCTGCTGGGCGCGTTGGTGGCGCTCAGCCTGGTCATCGTGGCCTCGGCGGGGTACCGGATGTGGCTTTATATGAACGCCCTGGGATGGACGCGGGAGCGGCTGTTCTTCGGTGCGGTCGAGATCTTCCTCGGGTTTGTGTTCCTGCTGGTGATCGTGGCCGGGGTGCGGCTGCGGGCGGCCTGGTTCCCGCGGGCGATCATCGCCAGCTTCGCGTTGATGCTGCTCGGGCTGGCTTCGGTGAACCCGGAAAGGTATATCGCGGAGCAGAACATCAACCGATTCGAGGACAACCGCAACAACCCGGCCTATTTGAAGACCTTTGATTTGGGGTACCTGCAGTTCCTCACGAGCGACGCGATTGGTGAGCTGGTCAAGCTGCCGGAGCCGTACAAGAGCTGTGCGCTGCTACGGATCCAGGACGATCTGGAGAACACGTCTGAGCAGTGGTACTCGTGGAACCTGTCCAGGCAGAACGCCGCCGCTGAGATCAAGAAGCACCAGATCGACCAGGACGCGTGCAGCAAGTGGAATGAGCTGCGCGCCCGGAACGCCTCCCGATGATTCTTAGGTGAGTGTGCTGGCTCACCGAATAATCGTTTGAGCCGAGTGGTCGGCTGCGGTGTAATAATTGGCATGAACATCTTCAGGCGCCACCGCAGCCGCACCGCGTCGACCGCGACATCGCATCACGTCGGTGCCCGGCCACGGGCTCGCGACGCCAGGGACATGGTGCTCAGCGATCCGTTGACCTCATCCATCCTTCGTTCACTTCGATGACTTAAAGCCCCGGGATCTTCCGGGGCTTTTAAGTTTTCGCTGGTGGTGAGGGTGGCACGGCGGGCGGGAAGGACTCGGGTTCCACTTCTAGCGCGGTCCCGGTAGTTTGGGCAGCGCACACGAGGAGGACCGAAGATCATGTCCGAAACACCGCAGCAGCACGGCTGGCAGCCGCCAGCGTTCGGCCAGCCGGCGTCAGGCCAGGCACCCGAGGAACAAGAGCAGGCCGAACAAGGCACGCAGCGCGCGTTTGGACTCTTCGAGGCACCGGCCGCGCCGGACGAGTTCCCGGCGTTCACGCCCTATACGCCGGAGATGTCTTCTGCGTCGGCTTCTTCGTCGTCGCCTCCTTCTTCGTCGTCTTCCTCGTCTTCTTCAGAGGAAAGCTCGTTTCCCGGGTTCCCGTCGGAAGAGCCGCCCGCCTCGACTTATGTTCCCGCGCCCGCGGTGATGCCGATCCCCGGCGTGACGCATGACGCCTTCCCACCGGACGCGGTGTCGACACCTTCGTACGATGGTTGGTCCACATCGTCATCGTCGTATGACTCGGGTTCCTATGACACGGGCACGGCTGACGACTCGGGGGCGGCCGCGCCGCCGCCGGCCGCATATGAGCCCCCGCCGAATTCATACGAGCCTTCGGCCGACCCGTACGAGTCTCCGTCCAATTCATACGAACGTTCGGCCGGCTCATATGAGTCTCCGTCCAATTCATACGAGCCTTCGGCCAGTCCATACGACCCGCCGTCCGCTCCGTTCGAGTCTCCGTCCATTCCGGAGATTCCAGAAGCGGCGGTCGGCGGGCCCGCTGGTTCGTGGTCGGCGTTCGCCGCGGGCAATGCGCCCAAGCAGTCGGCGCCAAAACCCTGGGAGCCGCAGTCGGCGTCCTCCTCGTTCGACGCCGTCAATGAGCCGGAACCGGTCCCGGCGCCGTTTACCTACGAGGAGCCGCCACCGCCCCCGGCCGCATTCATCGAACCACCTGCGGCATACACCGAGCCCCCAGCGCCGGTCTTCAGCTCGCCATCGTCTGACTTCAGTTCGCCTTCGTCAGATTTCGGGTCGGCGTCATCTGACTTCAGTTCGCCATCGTCTGACTTCAGTTCGCCATCGTCTGACTTCAGTTCGCCTTCGTCGGATTTCGGGTCGCCATCGTCTGACTTCAGCCCGCCTTCGTCGGATTTCGGGTCGGCCTCATCTGGCTTCGGTGAGTCGGCGTTCTCCGCCGCTGGCGGCCCGCCTGCTAACGATTACTCGGCTAGCGGCCCGCCTGCTGGCGACTTCTCAGCTGGCGGCCCGCCTGCTAACGATTACTCGGCTGGCGGCTCGTCTGCTGGCGGCTCGTCTGCTGGTGGCGCCTCGGCTGGCGGCTCGTCAGCTGGTGGCGCCTCGGCTGGTGACTCGTCTGCCGGCGGCTCCTTCACTGGTGGCGAAGCGTCCGCTGCCGATTATCGCGAGCCGGTGCAGGACCCTTCGTCGCTTGGTGACAGCGTTGCAGGGGCGGCTGCGGCTGGAGCCGCCGCGGTTGCAGGGGCGGCATCGGCTTCGGTGCGTGTGGCTGCGGCCGTGCCGCCAGCCAGCCGGATCAGCCCGACGGAGGTGCCACCCGCGCTGTCCAAACCCACTGGGCGTGTGTACGGCTCGGCAGCCGCCGGGACCGCAGTGCCGCCATCGCCGGAGGCGCCCGCACGGTCGGCCCCCGAGCCGGTCGGCGCAGGGACAGGGGCGGGGACTGGATCGGTGAAGGCCACGGCACGGGCCGTGCATGTCTCGCAACCCGACCCGACGGCGGCCGTGCCGACCGGACGGTCGTCGACGGTCTACGGTTCGCCCGCGGGCGCCACGGCGACCGCGCCGCCGGAGCCGATCGCACCAGCTCAGCCGCCGCCCAATCTGCCACGGCAGGGACGGCAGCACACCTTCAGTGATCTGTTGGAACAGCAACCTCCCGGTTCGCCCGTCGCGCCGATGTCACCCGCCGTGCCGGCGCAGCGCGGACCGCAACTGCCGCAGCATCAGGTACCGGCCGGGGCCGCACAGTCCAATTACGACCAGTTCGCCACGCAGTCCGGGACGGCGTACCCCGCCGTCACGTCGCCCGCCCCCGGGACGCCGTTCTCACCTGGGGCTCCACTCTCACCTGGGGCTCCACTCTCACCTGGGGCTCCACTCTCCCCCGGGGCTCCGTTACCGCCGGGAGCCGCGCCATCTCCCGGGGCTTCGCCTTCGCCTGCAGCCTCGCCGGTGCCTGCAGAACAAAAGCCGGAGCGGAAGGGACGACTGATCGTCGGGGTGCTCGCCGGATGCGCCGCGCTGCTCGCCATCGCGTTCGGTGTGCTGCTGCTGCTCGACCGGCTCGTGTCCGGTCCGCCGTTCGCCGTTGGGGACTGCGTCAAGCAGCAGGGGCAAAACGAGGCCGTCAAGGCGGACTGCTCCGAGACAGGTGCGTTCAAGGTGGTGTCTGCTGTGTCGTCGAAGAGCGAATGCGACCAGACCAAGCCCACCGTGATGTTCGAGAGCCAGGTCTTCTGCCTGGCCCCGGCCTCGGGCGAAACCCCGCGACCGGCGGCCTCGTCGTCGGCCGCACCGCAGTAGCCGGCAGCAACGGGGTGTGACGGAACGGCCCGGTGTGGCCGTGGACACAGGGCCGGTTAAATCGGTGGCTGATTGTCATACCCCGGCGAAAGACTGGCGGCATGTTTCGTGAAGCCATGCCCGCCAGCCCAAAGGCCCGGCGCATCCTTGTGGGCACCATCTTTTCCGCGCTCGGTCGTGGCTTCACGCTGCCGTTCCTGTTCATCTATCTCACCGAGGTGCACGGCATTCCCGGCAGCACGGCGGGGTTGCTGATCGGCTGGTTCGGCCTGCTGACGCTGTTCGCGGCCCCGATCGGCGGCACGCTGATCGACCGGTTCGGCGCGCGCCGGGTGGTGCTTCCCGCGCTGGTGCTCGAGGGTCTGGCGATGGGCGGGCTCGCCCTGGCCAGCCAGACGTGGCAGTTCGCGCTCACGATGACCTTCGGCGCACTGGTGGGCAGCTCGATCTGGGCCGGGCAAAACACCATTCTCACATCGGTCACCAGCGACGGCGAGCGGCAAAAGGTGTTCGGCCTCCAGTTCGCCCTGCTCAATTTGGGCATCGGCGTGGGCGCGGCCATCTCTGGGTCCGTTGTGGACACTGAGCATCTGCCCAGCTTCCAGGTGATCTATCTGCTCAACATGCTGTGCTACTTCGCACCCGTGGTGGTGCTCATGTCCATGCCTGGCGTGGGGCTGCGGCTCGTGGAGCCCCAGCCGACGGCCGAGCGCGGCCGGCAGCGGGGCTACCTTGAGGTGCTGCGGCACCGACCGTTCCGGCGGCTGATCCTGTTCAGCCTGCTCCTCACCACCTCGGGCTATGCCCAGCTGGAGGTGGGATTCTCCGGATTCGCCATCAACGTTGCCGGGGTGTCGCCGCAGATCGTGGGCTACGCCTTCACCGCCAACACGGCCGTCATCGTGCTGGCGCAGCTGTTTGTCATCAAAAAGATCGAGGGCCGCAGCCGCGCGACCTCGCTCGCCTTCGTCGGTGCCATCTTTGCCGTGTCGTGGGTCGTGCTCGGCCTGGCCGGGGTCGTCGACGGCGCCAGCGCGATCGTCAGCGCCCTGGGCGTGATCAGCTTCGCCGCCGTTTTCGCCTTCGGCGAGACCCTGCTCTCGCCCACGCTGCCCACGTTGGTCAACGCGCTGGCCACCGACGAGCTGCGCGGGCGCTACAACGCGCTCGCCGGCATGGTGTGGGGCGTCTCCGGCGTCGTCGCCCCAGTCAGCGCGGGGCCACTGCTGCAGCTCGGCCTGGGCGGCGTGTGGATCGCCCTCGTCATCGTCGGCTGCCTGACCGCATCCCTCATCGCCATCTCGCTGCGCCGCCTCATCACCCCGCACGAAGACGGCCGCGCCCCCGCCGACCCGCCCGCCG
>NZ_QJUG01000069.1 GCF_003426775.1 Allorhizocola rhizosphaerae
CGACCCGGTCACCGCCCCATCCGAGGCTGCCGCCGCATCGCCCGCCGCATCGCCCGCCGAGGCCGCCACCGCCCCATCCGACGCCGCCGCAGCAGAGCCCGCCGCTTCGCCCGCCGAGGCCGCCACCGCCAAAGGCCAGGCGCCCGCGAGTGTGTGCAGCAGCGACAGCTGGGTCAGCAGCCGGCCCTCCCAGCCCTCGCCCTTGCTCGGCACGGACGCGAGCGACCGCACGGCCGTGGCGAGCCCCGGCGCCTGCGCGTCGACCAGCCGGGCCGCCATGAGCTCGAAGTGCCGGTAGCCCACCTGGTCGAGCCCGGCGATGCCGTGCCGCACCTGATCGCGCAGCCACTGCCGCAGCTCCTGCACGCCACCGGCGATGCGCTCCTGCCGGGCCGCGACCGCCTTGGCCGACGGCACGCGGGTCGCGGGCGCCCTCTTCTCCGGAAACACCGCCCACTCCGGCGCGCTCGCGTCGGGGATCGCCCCCTCGACCCATGCCAGTAGCAGCCCGAGCGCGTGTTTGCACGGGCTCTTGCGGCTCGGGCACGAACACTTGAACGCGGGCCGGCTCACCTCGACGCACGTCTTATAGGGAAGTTTGCCGCTGCCCTTGCACAGCCCCCAGATCACCGAGCCGTCGCCGCCCGCCTCGCTGATCGTGCGCGACAGCCGCCGCGCCGCGATGAACGAGGCCGGATCGGGCGCGAGCGCCTGAACCTGCTCGAAGCTCCAGCGGGACGGGGTGGACACCGGGGCAGAATAGCGCGCCCCACCGACAAAATGTCGACCGATGCCGAATGCGACATGCGGCCGGCGCCAAGGCGCCGGCCGCATGGGTTATGTCACCTCGGGCTGGTGGAAAGCAGCCAGACCTCAAGATTGTGGACAGCGGCCGGGGAGGCCGCGGGGCCCAGGTCGCGGGCCTGCGCCGCCGCCGGGATCGTCAGGGCGAGCGCACCGCCCGCGAGCGTTGCCGCGGCGATGAACTGTCGCCGGGAGACTTCATTGGTCATCGCGGTCTCGTTCCCCTTTCGGGTGCGGTCAAGGAAGATTGTCGAGTACGTCCTTGGGAAGCCGTGGCTTCACGTCGTTTAGGACGAGGTTGTAGTACTTGCCTGCCGGGTCGGCGAGCTTCTCGTGTGTGCCGCTGCGGATCGAGTACACACTGTCTTTGGTCACCCGCAGGACGGGCTTGCCGTCGCCGGTCGGTGTGACCACGAACCCACGGAAGCCGAGCTTGGAATCCGGCTCGGCCACGGCCTGAAACTCCTTGGCACGACCGTCCAGGTCGCCGTAGATCTCCTCGGCCACACCGCTGCTCAGTTCGACTTTCGGATTTTCCCTGCCCGAGTACAGGTCCACCATCACGCCGTAGGCGCCGGCCGACGACGGCTTGTTCGCCGCGGTCGCGCATGCGGTCATGGCGGTCAGCAGGGCGGCCAGAGCGAGCAGGCCGACGCTGATGTCTTTGGATCGTGCCATGGGCTGATCACCTCACTGGGATGCTCCCGCCAAGGCCCCAAACAAGGCGGCCACCGGTATTGTAGTTCCCCCGGTCGGCGGTCACAGGCGCGGTAATGATGTTCCCCGAGTTGTCGCGGTTGGTGGCCGGAGTCTGGCCGGGCTTGTGGCACCAGCGCGACTGTCCATTGACGTCTGCGGTTTTGCGATACCAGTGGTAGTCGGTGCCGGGCCAGATCCACAGGTTTGACGCGATGCTGTGACCATTGCACGCCTTGGTGTATCCATCGCGGATGGCGGCTGCTTCGATGTTGTCCAGCGTCAGACTGGTGAACGTCTGGCCGCTTGCCCGTCCGGGCTGCGCGAAGGTGTTGGTCTTCCAGTTCGCGGTGTAGTTGTAGCAGTTGTTGTTGATCCGCTCGGACGTCACCGCATTCCAGAAGTCGAAGTTGGTCGAGCTGGTCGCATAGATGGTACAGGCGGCCAGCACGACGTCGCTGCGGAGCCCGATGAGATCGACGTTGTGCAGCCGCGCACCGGTGACGATCTGCTTTTCGGACTCCTCCACCGCGGCGTCGGGCACGACTCCGGCCGGTGTGGTTTCGAGCAGCCAGGACTCCGCGACCTTGGATATGTCAAGGTCGATGCCTCCGCGAACCCGGACCTCGCGATTGCCCGTGGCCGGGGTGCCGAGCAGTTTCAGTTCCGCACGGTCAAACCTGAGGATGAAGCCCCGATAGCCGAGCCGTGACTCGCCGGCCGTCGCGGCGAGCAGGGGGATGGTGCCGGCGCGCAACTGATCGATCAGTTCGTCGCGCTGTCTGGATGTCAACGTCCAACGGGGATTGGGTCTCCCCGAGAAGACGTCGAGTTCCACGCTGACCAACGCTGCCTCCTTGATGAGATCGCCTGCATGTCAATGCAGGACCTTGTCCGATGTGGACTCTGCAGCATCACCGACCCCGTCGCTCGACAGCCGCCCGAAACGCGGCTATCGCTGGACCTGCGCGGGGTCAAGGGGAGACAAAGAAGGCGCATATTCCCCGTGATGCCCTGATGTAAGGCCGTCGATTGCCATCGACAGACAGAGCATTATCGATCGACTCCATGAACGCCATAGTTTCGCCGGGCGGGAATCCGAAAATTGTGTCGCATGGGCGACAGGCGTGCGGGAACATGTGCCGATGAGCACGAGCGCACCGTTGGCCATCGGCGGCAACCGTCTACTATGGACGCAGCTGCCCGAGCCGCTCCGACACGAGATCGAGCACGGCGTCGGCGGCACGGTCGCCCGCGCGATCAGCCGGCCGGGCGGTTTCTCGCCAGGCCTGGCGTCCGTGCTTGAGCTCGATACGGGCGCGAGGGTGTTCGCCAAGGCGGTGAGCATGCAGCGCAACGAGTTCACGGCAGCCGCCATCCGCTGCGAGACCCAGGTGCTGGAGAGGCTGCCCGCGCACCTGCCCGCGCCCCGGCCCCGTTGGAACTACGACGACGGCGAGTGGGTCGTGCTCGTCACCGACGCCGTGGAGGGGCACAACCCCGCCCAGCCGTGGCAACCCGCCGAGCTGAAAATTTTCCTAGACGCGGCAACGGTTCTGGCCGAGCTGCTCACGCCCGGCCCGTTCGACGCTCCGAAGCTTGCCGACGCGACCGAGTTCCACGTCGACGGCTGGCAGGAGGCGACAGCGGGCGACACACTCCTGCACGGCGATCTGCGCTCCGACAACTTCCTCATCACCGAGACCGGGTTCACGGTTGTCGACTGGCCGTCCGTCTGCCTTGGCGCGCCCTGGCTCGACCTGCTCATCTCGCTGCCCAGCGTCGCGATGCACGGCGGTGGCGACCCGGAGGAGATCTGGTCGGCCCACCCGCTGAGCCGCGGCGTCGACCCCGGCGCGGTCGACATCGTCCTGCGCGGCACGGCGAAGTTCTTCCTGGACCGGTCCCGCGAACCCATCCCGCCGCTGCTGCCGACCATCCGCGATTTCCAACGCGCCCAGGGCGAAATCGCCGAGCAATGGCTACGAGCGCGCAGCCGCTAGGGAATAGACCTCCCGCATGGTCGCGGCGTAGCGGGCGGGCGTGTGGGCCAAGGCCCGCCCCCGCGCCAGCGCCCCGAGCGCTTGCGCCCCAACTGGATCGTTCAGCAGCCCGTTGATGGCGGCCGCAAAGGAGGAGGGGTCGGGTGCGGCCAGCACCGTCGCGTCGCCGAGCGCACCCATCCGGTGCAGCGACGGGTCGGCCAGCACGCTCGGCACCCCGGCCAGCGCGGCCTCCTGCAGCACCAGTCCCTGCGTGTCGGTCTGCGACGGGAACGCGAACACATCGGCCCCCGCATATGCCGCCGCCACCTGCGAGGGCGGCAACTGCCCGGTGATCACCACGCGATCGGCCACGCCGTGCTTTGCCAGCAGCCGATTCAGCCAGCGGTGCTCGTACACCGCGCCGATCAGCACCAACTGCGCGCCCGGCACCCGCGCGAACGCCGGGATCAGCAGTTCGATGCCCTTCTCCCGGTTGACCCGCCCCACGAAAAGCACCACGCGACCCGAAAGCCCATGGCGCGCACGGAAATCCGCGACCGCCTGGGCCGGGGCGGGTCGCTGCGGGACGGCAGCGGGTACCAGAAAAATTTTGGCGGAAGGAAGCTTGACGCGCGACAGCACGGCCGGCGTAGGCACGACGACCGCGTTGGCGTCGCCGAGCAGCAGCTGGTTGGCGGCATCCAGGATTTCATGCCGCGTCCCGGCCTTCAGCCGCGGCGCGCCCAGCCGCCGGGCATACAATTCATATAAAATCTTTAATGCCTTTGCCGGTACCCGATAAGCGTCCGCATATGCGTGCAAGTCCGTGTGATAGGTCTGCACCAGGGGCAGCCCGAGCCGACGCGCGGTCAGAACCCCCAGCAGCCCAACGGGTCCCGGCGTGTGCACGTGGATCAGCTGCGGCCCCCACTCGGCGACCCGGCGCACGTGACGGCTCATCGGCCACGCACCCAGGCGCAGGTTGGCCACACCGCACGGCATCGAGGCAACGGTCAACAGGTCGGCCCGCTCGGGATGGTCCGGGTGGCGCGGCGCCACGATCAGCCCGGAGCAGCCGTCCACGCCGAGTGCGTCCTTGAGCGTGTGCAGCGAGGCCACCACGCCGTCTCGCCGGGGCAGGTATGTGTCGGTGAAGTGGGCGACCCGCTGGATGTTCACGATTGACGACGTCGCGGTCACCGGCGCGGCGGCGTGCGCATTTAGCGTCATGACCGCGAGCCTGAGCTGGTTGCATGTCCGTCCGCGGTCGCCGAGGTAACGTCGCGATTGCCACGTCGCGAACGCACGGCCATGATGACCACGCCTGCGGCCAACAGCCCGACGGACGTAAATAGACCCAGGTGGCCATACTCGCGATAGGCGCTGCCGGCGAGCATCCCGATGGTCGTGTAGGTCACGGCCCACACGACCGCGCCCACGCCCGACCAAAACGCGAACCGCCGGAAGGGCATGCCCACCGTGCCGGCCACAAGCGGGGCGACCGCGTGCACCACGGACACGAACCGGGCGGGCACCAACACGCTCGCACCCTTGCCGTGCAGGTATGCGGTGGCGCGGACCCAGCGATGCTCGCCGAGCAGGCGCCCGAACCGGCTGTACCTGATCCGCGGCCCAACCTTGCGCCCGAGCGCATAGCCGCCCATCTCGCCCGCGTAGGTGCCCAGGGCGGCGGCGGCAAACACGAACGCGAACCGGCCGGGGGTGGAGGCGGTCGAACCGGCCAGCAGCACGGCCAGATCGCCGGGCACGAACAGCCCGATCAGCGCGGTGGTCTCGAGTGCGGTGAACAGTGAGGTGAGCGCGGCAAGATGGAGCGGATCCAGGGCGGCCAGCCAGCCCAGGACTTGATCGGCTATTCGCATAGTCCCACCCTCTCGGGCAAGCAGGCCGCAGCCAATGCGGGAAGCCCCGGAGAACCAACCTAGGGGATGCGACGTGCCGTAAGGTGGACTAGGCACTTAGCTAAGGAGGTCACGACCCCGTCGACCGCATGCTGATCGCCCAGGCGAGGTCCGACGGCCTGACACTGGTCACCCGGGACGCTGATATCCAGAAATACGACGTCAGCATCCTGACGGCATAGCTACGCAATTTTGCGTATGCCGCAGTGGACGCGGGTCGGGCACGGGCGACGTAAAGTCGCGGCGTGCGCTATATCCAGCGGCTGGCCGAGTCTCGTGGCCGCAGGCGTCTCGCCTCGGTCTCCGCCGCGACAGCGGCCGACTCCAGGCCGCGTGACCTCCTCTCGCGCCTGCCGGGCCGCCTGTCTCGTGGCCGCAGGCGTCTCGCCTCGGTCTCCGCCGCGACAGCGGCCGACTCCAGGCCGCGTGACCTCCTCTCGCGCCTGGCAGGCCGGCTGCACCCGCTCCTGTTCGACACGATGTTCGCGGTGCTCGTGACCGTGGCGGTGATGGCGGGCTCGATTCCGGCCGGGCATGAGCAGGCCGACATGCGCCCACTGGACCTTCAGGCCTGGGCGCTCCTGGCCGTGGCGGGTCTTTCGCTGTCACTGCGGCGGCGCCTGCCCTGGCTCGCGGTCGTGACGACCTTCGGGCTCACGATGACATACGTCTATCTGCACTACCCCTACGGGCCGGTCTTCCTGTACTCGATGATCGCCGTGTACTCGGCCGCCGCCTGGCGCAGCACGGCCTACGCCCTGACCATGGGCGCGCTCACGATCGGCGGGCACCTGCCGTGGTCGTGGCTCGAATACGAGCCCGACAGCCTGGCCTTCAGCCTGTTCACCGCGTCCGTGTGGCTGGTGTCGCCGATCGCGGTCGGGATGGCGGTCAAGGCACGCCGCGAGGCCGACGCGCGGGCGCTGCTGCAGGAGCGCCGGCGGCACGTCTCGGAGGAGCGGCTGCGCCTGGCTCAGGAGGTGCACGACACCGTCGGGCACAGCCTCGCGATCATCAGCGCCAACGCGGGCGCGGCCCTGCACGTGCTCACCCGGACCACCCCGCACCCGCAACTCGAAGAGTCGTTGCGCGCCATCCGCACGGCCAGCGGCAGTGCCCTCGACGAGCTGCGGGCGGTGCTCGCGGCCCGCCCCTCGAAGGGTCTGGCGTCCCTGCCCGACCTCGTCGCCGCCACCAACGTCAACGGCCTGCACGTCTGCATGTCCACAGTGGGCAGTCCGCGCCCGCTGCCGGACCCGCTCGACCTCGCCGCATACCGCATCGTGCAGGAGTCCCTCGCCAACGTCGTGCGCCACGCCAAGGCCCAGCACGCCACCGTGACCGTCGCGTTCGAGCCCAGCCAACTCACGCTGCGCGTCACCGACGACGGCGTAGGAGGCCCACCCGGCCCCGGCGGCACCGGCCTGGCCAGCATGCGCACCCGCACCACCAAGCTTTCCGGCACCTTCTCGGCCGGGCCTGCCCCCGATCGCGGCTTCGAAGTGCGCGCGGTCCTGCCCTACGAACCGGCCGGTACGCAATGATCCGGGTCGCGCTCATCGATGATCAGGCGCTGCTCCGCCTGGCCATGCGCACGCTCGTCCAGGTCGAGCCGGACCTGCGACTGTGCGGCGAGGCGGAGAACGGCGTCGAGGGCCTGGAGCTCATCCGCCGCGAACGCCCCGACGTGGTGCTGCTCGACATCCGCATGCCGCAGATGGGCGGCCTGGAGTTGTTGCGGCGCAGCGACATCCCGACTCGGTTCATCGTCCTGACCACGTTCGAGCTCGACGAGTACGTCTTCGAGGCCCTGCGTGCCGGCGCGTCCGGCTTCCTCACCAAGGACGCCGAGCCCGACGAGATCCTGCGCGCCATCCGGGTCGTGGCCGCCGGCGACTCACTCCTGTCGCCCGCCATCACCCGCCGGGTCATCCAGCGCTTCACCGGCGGCGGTGCGAGCACCGGCCCGGCCCTGCGCCCGCACCCCGACCTTCACCTGCTCACCGAGCGGGAGCGCGAGGTCGTCTCCTGGGTGGCGACGGGTCTGTCCAATGATGACATCGCGTCGGCCTTACACGTCTCGCCCGCCACCGTGCGCACCCACGTCTCCCGCGCCCTGATCAAACTCTCCGCCAGAGACCGTTCCCAACTGGTCGTCATCGCGTATCAGTCCGGCCTTTCCATCCCCGTTGTGTGAAGCATCCCCGTTGCGTGAAGCATCCCCGTCTTGAAACATCCCGTTGTCGAAACATCCCGCTGTCAAAGATCCGGCTTTGTTGACACATCCCCGTTCTTGAAAAATCTCCATTGTCTTCAGCGATCTCCGCGGTGACTGACACCCGCGAAGAACGTGACAGTAAAGCCGCGTCCGGTCACCCGTCAACGGCCGAAAAGACCGACCGCACCACCGTATGGAAGGCGGGCGCAACCCCTTCCCTGAAGGTCACGCCCGCATATATGTGCGAGGGCAGGACTCCCCCCGAGCCCCGACTGCTGCTAGCCTCGCCGGACCAATTCTGGTGGCACACCCGCGCCTTCCGATAGGGGCGGACTGTCTGCAGACGTCTGCAGACGCAGCCGCCCGGGCCACCAGGAACCGCGCCCCACGTGCAGCACCAAGCCCGGCACGAGCAGCGTCCGCACCACAAACGTGTCCAGCAACACACCCACCGCGACCACGATGCCGATCTGCATCATGAACACTATGGGCATCATCGCCAGTACCGCGAACGTCGCCGCCAGCACCAGGCCCGCACTGGTGATGACCCCGCCCGTGACCTCCAGCGCCCTGGGCACCCCGCGAGCGTGCCCCATCCGCGCGACCTCCTCCCGCGCCCGCGTCATGAGGAAGATCGTGTAGTCGACCCCGAGCGCCACCAAGAACAGGAAGCCCATCAACAACACGGTCTTGTCCACGGCCGCGAACCCGATGGCCTCGAAGATGAGCGCCGAGGCGCCCAGCGCCGCCCCGAACGACAGCACCACGCTCACCAGCAGCAGCACCGGCGCGACCACCGCCCGCAGCAACACGACCAATACCACGAACACCACAAGCAGAATCAGCGGGATGATCAGGCGCAGATCGCGGTCCATTGTGGACTGCTTGTCCAGTTCCTGCGCCGTCTCGCCCCCGACAACGGCCGCCGGCAGCGCCGCCCGGATCCGGGCCACCGTGTCGCGAGCCGCCGGCCCGCTCGGATCGTCGGACAGGACCACAGGCACCAGCGTCCAGCCATGCAGGCCAGGCGAAGGCTCGTCCACCCGCGCGACACCCGGCACGCCCTCCAAAGTGGACCGCACCGCCGCCGGCTCCTTCGTGAAAACGTCCACCGGGCTCGACGATCCGGCCGGATAGTGCGCCGCGAGCAACTCGAACCCCACCACCGACTCCGGCTTGCTGACGAACGCGTCCTCCCGCCCGAGCGCGGTCGACAGCGCCGAAACGCCCACGGTCAGGCCCACCAGTGCCAGCGCAGTCACCATCCACACTGGACCCGGACGCCGCGCCACGATCCCGGCCACCCTCGACCACAGGCCGTGCGACTCCCGCACGGTACCCCCAAATCGAGGAATCAACGGCCAGAAGGCCCAGCGCCCCACCAGGACCAGCAGCATCGGCAGCAGGGTCGTCATGGCAAGCAGAGCGCATCCGATGCCGATCGCCGCCACCGGCCCGAGCCCGCGCGTCGAGTTCATGTCGGCAAACACCAGGGTCAGCAACGCCAGGATGACCGTCGCGGCCGACGCGACAATCGCGGGCAGGCTTTCCTTCAAGGCGGCCCGTATCGCCGCGTGCCGGTCCTCGTGGCGTTTCAATTCTTCCCGGTACCGCGAAATGAGCAGCAGTGCATAGTCCGTCCCCGCGCCGAACACGAGCACGGTCAGGATGCCCGCGCTGGCCCCGTCGACCACGAGCCCCAAGTGCTTGGCGCACAGGTAAACCAGCGCGTTGGCGAGCTGGCTCGCCGCGCCCACCGCGATCAGCGGCAGCAGCAGCAAAACCGGGCTCCGATAGGTCAACAGCAGCAACAGCGCGACCACCGACACGGTCACGATCAGCAGGGTCTCGTCCAGCGCGTCAAACGCCCCGTCGAAGTCGGCCGACGCGGCCGGGCCTCCGGTCAGCCGCGCGTCCAATCCGGACGGTCGCCCGGAGTCGACCTCCGCCCGCACCGTGCCGAGCACGCCCGCTATCGCGTCCTCCTGCACCTGTGCCTGCGTCAGCGGCACGATCAGCAGCAGCGCCCGCCCATCCTCGGCTGGGATCGGGCCCTCCCCGCGCAGCGCCGCGGCGTCGGCCGCCACGGCCGCGCGATCCTCCGCGGTGACGCCCGCCTGCCGCGCATACACCACGAGCAACGACTCATCCGACGGCGGCATGAGATCGAGCGCCCGGGTGGACTGCGCGGTCGCGGGCAGCCAGTTGCGCAGGTCATTGGTTTCCACGTCGCCGACCCGCCCGGCGAACATCGACGCCACGATGGCGATCAGCAGCCACGCCCCGACGGCGGGCCATTTCACAACACGCATGCCGCAAACGCTGCCCCTTGGCCGCCGTCGCGCACGTCAGCAGATCCACGACTGTGCCGCTACGCAAATCTACGTACGATTCGAAGCGTGTCTTTTTTGCTGCGGGTGCCCGTCGATGAGACCGGCGCATACTTCGAGGTCGAGGTCGACGAGCGGGACGTGTCCGGCGAGGTCGAGCTGGTCGCCGGCCGCCCCGACATGGCCAACGCCCCGTTCTCCCTGGCCTCCTCCCTGCGCAGCGTGCTGCCGGCGCTGCACGTGATGCTCGACGGGCTGCGTTCGCTCGCACCCGGTCCCGACGAGGTGACTGTCGAGCTTGGACTGAAGGTGGGCGGTGAGAGTGGGCTGGTGTTCGTCAAGGGCACCAGCGAGGCCACCTTCACCGTGCACTTGACCTGGCGAAATGCGACCTGAGCACGCGATCGCCCGAGTCCGGCGCGCCGCCGACCGCAGTCCGGTCGGGCTCGCGTTCGCCGTGGGCGGGCGGTTCCTCGTGACCTGCGCCCACGTGGTCAACGCGGCGCTGGGCCGCCCGCTGCGCGAGGCGAGCCCGCCCGAGCAGTCTGAGCTGCAGCTGGTGTTCCCGTTCGGCGACGGGCTCAAGGGGCATCAGCCGTTGCGCTCGGCCAGCGTGGCGGTGTGGCTGCCCAGCGATCCCGACCGGTTCGACCTCGAAGACGTCGCCCTGCTCGAACTGCACGAGGACCTGCCGCGCGGGGTTCCGGTGCTCCGGCCGGCCACCGACATCAGGCACGCCGCCGTGCAGATGGTCGGGCCGGTGCCGAAACGGGCCCATCACGTGCACGTCAACGGTGAGCTGATGGGCGCGGTCGACCGCAGCCGGTTTCACATCGACGAGCGGCTCAGCGGCGTCTTCCGGGTGGTCCAGGGATTCAGCGGAGGCCCTGTCTGGTACCAGGAAAGCGGCAAGGTGGTGGGGATGCTGCAGGCCGCAAGCGTCGATGACAGAGCGACCGACGTCTACATCATCGGCCGCGACACCATCCGCGAGGTCTACAGCGCGTTCGGCCCGCGCAAGGCGGTCGAGATCGACGGCGTGGCGCTCGGCTCGACCGTCCTGTTCGGAGTGGCCGGGGCGCTCGCGGCCGTGAGCAAGGTTGGCTGGTCGTGGATGGCGCTTGCGGCGGGTCTGGCCGTCGCCGGCGTCGTCTACGCCGTGGGGAGGTTGGTCCGATGAACAAGCGGCTGGTGGCCCTCGCGGCCACGGGCGTCGTCGCGGTGGTCGCGGCATATCTCGTGCTGCCCGATCGGGGCGGCGGCTCGGGCTGTGCCCCGCTGGAGGTGAACACCTCGGTCGAGACCGGCAAGATCGAAGCGATCCAGGCGCTTGCCAAGGAATACAACGCTTCCGGGCGCCGCGCAGGCGAGCACTGCGTGGAGATCAGCGTGCACGCGACGAGTTCGGGCCGGGCCAAGCAGGCCCTCTCGGAGGAGTGGACCACCCCGGTCGAGGGCGCGCCGAAACCCGACGTCTGGCTGCCCACCACGTCGCTGTGGGTCGAGTTGCTCGTGCACGAGGGCAAGCTCGACGGCATGCCGACTCCGCTGCCGTCGATCGCGCAGAGCCCGCTGGCCATCGCCATGCCCGAGAAGATGGCCCGCGCCATGGGCTGGCCCGCGACGCAGGTGAGCTGGCGCGAGATCCTCAAACGTTCGGAGGAGCCCACCGGCTGGGCCCAGCACGGGCACCCCGAGTGGGGCCGCTTCGGCTTCGGCAAGGACAACCCCCGCAAGTCCAGCTCGGGCCTCGCGGCAACAGTCGCAACGTATTACGCGGCCACGGGCAAGTCCAGCGACCTGCGGGTCGCCGACATCGACGACAAGAACGTGGCGGCGTTCGTGCTCGGCGTCGAGGCGGGCGTGCACCACTACGACGATGACGCCACGAAATTCCTCCGGACGCTCGGGCAATACGACGAGGCGGGCAAGGCACTGACCTACGTGAGCGCGATCCCACTGGAGGAGCAGCTCATCTACGAATACAACCTCGGCGGATACACGGGCGGGCGCAAGCCCACCGAACCCTTGGTCGCGCTGTATCCCACCGACGGCACCTTCATGCTCGACCACCCATACGTGATCATGCCGGAGCTCGACCAGGCCCGCAAAGCGGGCGCCGCGGACTTCCTCGCCTACCTGCTCGAAAGGCAGCCCTTGGCCGACAAGGGTTTCCGGCTGCCGAGCGAGGACAAGGCCGAGCTCAAACACGAGATCCCGGGCATGCTCAAGCTCATCGACCAGAACAGCGTGCGGCACACCCCGTCCGGCGCGGTCATCGACCGCATGCTCCAGGCCTGGGACACCATGCGCAAGCAGGCCGACATCCTGTTCATCATCGATGTGTCCGGTTCCATGGAGGAGACAGTGCCCGACGGGCGCCAGCGCATGCAGGTGGTGCAGGACGTGCTCATCGCGGGCATCGACAACCTGCCACCCGTGCACAACGTGGCGCTGTGGACGTTCTCCGACGGGATCAACCACGTGCTGCCCCTGCGATCCGTGGCCGATACCCGGCAACAGCTGCGCAACACCATCACCTCGCTGGAGCCCAAGGGCGCCACGGCCCTCTACCGCGCGGTGCGCGAGGGCCACCGCGACATGGCCGCTCGCGTCTCGAAGGACCGCATCACCGCCGTCATCGTGCTGACCGACGGGAAAAACGAGGACACGCTCGACAACAACCTGCCCCGGCTGCTGGCCGACATCGATTCCATCACCCTCGAAGCCGCAGGCAGGCCGTCCGTGCGCGTCTTCTCGGTCGCGTTCAGCGGGGACGCCAACTTCGCCGACATGAAGCAGATCTCGGAACGCACCCGCGGCCGTGCCTACGACGCCACCGAGAACGACCTCAACAAGATCTTCGTGGACGTGATCAGCAACTTCTAGCGCCTGATCTTGGGCAGCACATACCAGAGCAGCACATACGTCGTGACCACAAACGCGACCATGGCCGAGGCCCACCAGTGATCGATCGCCACATCGAGCGCGAAGTAGACCGCACCCGCGACGGCAAGGAGCATCGCGAACAGCCCGGCCTGCGCCATCCGCGACGCCGCCCGCACGAGCTCGGGCTTGCGCCCCTGCCGGAACACCTGCCGGTGATAACTCACCGGAGCGATCATGAAAGCCATCGATATGGCAGCTGAGATGAGCGTAAATACGTACACGCCGCGCTGGACAGGCGAAGTCTCCTCAAAGAAGCGCGCTGAGAACGGCAGCGTCAGCAGGAACGCGAACAGAATCTGCCCGCCCGTCTGGGCCACCCGCAACTCCTGCAGGAGCTCACTGAAGTTGCGATCCCAGCGCTCCAGGCTCGACTCGTTCCTCTCCTCCGCCATGGGAAATCCATACCCAATCGGAGCGAAGATCAAGCCTCCGGCGGGGGCCTCGGGAGCTCCGGGGAGGGAACCCTCCCGAACCCCCGAGGCCCCCGCCTGAGGCGCTCGGGTCATGCGTTGGTGAGCAGACGTGACACCGCGCGCTCGGCCTGCTGCCGCGACAAGCCCGGCCGAATGATGACTCCGCTCCGATAGAGCTCCAGCACACGCGCGTCCACATACGACTTCCGCGCGATCGCGGGTGTGTTTCCCAGTAACTCGGCCGTGTCGCGCATGGCCTGCGCGATGACCCGGCGCTCGTGCGTGACGCCGCGTGCCAGGCCGGACTCCGCGAGCGACATGGCCGCGGCCACCGTGCCGAACCAGGTGCGGAAGTCCTTGGCCGTCATCTCCAGGCCACTGCGGTCGCGCAGGTATTCGTTGACGTGTTCACTGCGCACGTCGCGCCAGCCGCGCCCCTCGCGATAGGCCAGCAACTCGGGGTTGGCATCCCGTCTGCGTAGTAACGATGTCAGCACCCGCGCCAGCGCGGCATCGTCCACATCGAACTCCAGAGTGCCCCCACCCTTGCCCGCGAAGCGGAACGAGATGCGCTCCCCGCGCACGATGACATGCTCCCGTCTCAGCGTCGCAAGGCCGAACGTCGCCTCACCCAGAACGGGATCGTCCTGGGCGTACGACTCGCCGCCAATGCGCAACGCGGCGGAGTCGAGCAGACGGGTGGCCGCCGCGAGCGCCCGCTCCCTGGGCACGCCTTCACCGTCCAAATCGGCCGCGACCCGCTTGCGCAGCCGGGGCAACGCGCGCGCCACCTCCAGCATGTGCTCAAATTTTTCGGCATCGCGCTTGGTGCGCCACTTCTCGTGGTAGAGATACTGTTTGCGGCCTGCCACGTCCACACCGACCGCCTGGATGTGCCCTGCCGGATCGGGACAGATCCACACCTGTTGCCACGCGGGCGGAATCACCAGCGCCCGGATCCGTGCCAGCGTTTCGGCATCGCCGACCGCGCTGCCGTTGAGGTGATAGGTGAAGCCTTTCCCGCGCCGTCTGCGGCAGATCCCCTCCGCACTCAGGTCACTGCGCCGCAATCGCACACCCCAGTCGTACCCGTCCTAAAGGCTCAGGAAACCGGCCTACGCCATTCGCCATTGGCGACGCAAGCCTTCCCACAGCACCTCCCGCCGTTGCTCCAGTCTGATGTGGAACTCCTCGATCTCGTGCCGCACCGCGGCGTCGGTCCGGCCGAGTTCTTGAGCCAGCGGAAGTGCTCGCGGACAAACTGCTCCAGACCGTCTACGCTTCCCACGCACAGACCCCTTCGTCGCATGGGGCGGCGCCGATTCTGCCGCCCGCTGCCTAAAGAGATGCCGCAGGCTACCTAATCTGTGAAGTTAGCCTAGTCAAGGACGCGAGGCAACGCCCGCACGCTGAGCCCATTCCGAGGTTATTCAGAGCTGATTCATAGGTTTCTCCGATAGGACGAGACCCGTGCCGAAAGTGCTGGTGGTAGACGACGAGCCCAACATCTGTGCCCTGCTGTCCGCGACGCTGCGGCTGGTCGAGTTCGAGGTGCGGGTCGCGCACGGCGGGCGGGAGGCGCTGAGCGCCGCCGAGGTGTTCCAGCCCGACATCGTTGTGCTCGACGTGATGCTGCCCGACATGGACGGGTTCGAGGTGGCCCGCAAACTGCGCGACAAGGGCCAGAACACGCCCGTGCTGTTCCTCACCGCCCGGCACGCCGTCGAGGACCGGATCTCCGGGCTCACCGTCGGCGCCGACGACTACGTGACCAAGCCGTTCAGCCTGGAGGAGGTCGTGCTGCGGATCCGGGCGATTCTGCGCCGGGCCCGCGTCGGCGAGCCGGTCGACGACGGCGTGCTGCGCTACGCCGATCTGGAGATGGACGAGGACGCGCACGTGGTCCGCCGGGCCGGAACGATAGTCGACCTGTCTCCGACCGAATTCAATCTTCTGCGATACCTCCTCGACAACGCCGGCCGGGTCGTGTCCAAGGCGCAGATCCTCGATCGGGTGTGGAACTACGATTTCGGCGGTGACGGGCGCATCGTCGAGTCCTACATTTACTACCTCCGCAAGAAGGTGGACCGGTGGGACCCGCCGCTGATCCATACGCTGCGCGGGGTCGGATACACGTTGCGCATGCCGCGAGGGATGCAAGAGTGATCCGCCCGTGGCGCAAGTGGACGCTGCGCTCGCGGATGGTCGTGACCATCGTCGGGCTCGCGGCCACCGCACTGCTGGTGACGACCATCGCGGGGGTCGCGGGGCTGCGCCACTACCTGACCGAGCGGCTCGACAACGAGGTCAAGCGGCTGATCCAGCTGGCGACGCGCCCACCCGATCTCCGCCTGGGTCCCGCATTCCCCCAGGGCGTCGGCGATCCTGCCATTTTTATCCGGTACCGAGCCAGCGGCGAAGTGCTTCCGGGACCGCGCAACATCGAGGAGACCGAGGGCCCCCGGCTGTCGTTCGACGAGATCAAGCGGCTGGCCGGGACCGGGATCACCACGTTGTCCAATCCCGACACCGGGCAGCGGTTCCGCGGCCAGGTCGTCGTGGCGCCGAACGGGACCTACGCGATGGCGGCGATTTCGCTTGCCCGCGTGGACAATACGGTCAACCAGCTGACCGCGATCGGGCTCGGGGTGAGCGGGCTCGTCCTGCTGCTGCTGGGCCTTTGTTCGTACCACATCGTGGGTTTGGGTCTGAAACCACTGACCAGGATGGAGCAGGCCGCAGCGGCCATAGCCGACGGCGATCTGACCCTACGCGTGCCCGACACCGATCCGCACACCGAGCCGGGGCGGCTCGGGCTGGCGCTCAACACGATGCTCGGGCGCATCGAGAGCGCGGTGGCGGCGCGGATCGCCTCGGAGCAACAGTTGCGCCAGTTCCTCGCCGACGCGTCGCATGAGCTTCGCACGCCGCTCACCTCGATTCGCGGGTTCGCGGAGCTGTACCGGCGAGGTGGCGCCCTGTCCAAAGTAGAGCTTGACGAGACCATGGTGCGCATCGAAAACGAGGCCGCGCGGATGGGCCTGCTCGTCGAAGACCTGCTCCTGCTGGCCGCGCTCGACGAGGAGCGACCACTGCGCCGCGGCAAGGTCGACCTGCTCGCGATCGCGGCCGACACGGTGCGGGACGCGCACGTGCGCAGTCCACATCGGACAATCTCGTTGGCGGAGTTCGAACCGGTCACGGTCTCCGGCGACGAACACCGATTGCGCCAGGTCACGGCCAATCTCGTCGCCAACGCCTTGCAGCACACCCCGACCGATGCGCACGTGACACTGCGCGTGCGGCTCAACCCAAGTCTGGAAGGCACACCGGTCGCCGCGGTCGGCAACCCCGTCGCCACACCGGCTGCGGTCGTGGAGGTCAGCGACACCGGCCCCGGGGTGCCCACGGAGCACGCCCAGCGCATCTTCGAACGGCTGTACCGCGCCGACCCACACCGCGCCCGATCCCACGGCGGCGCGGGCCTCGGCCTCGCCATCGTGGGCTCCATCGTCAAGGCCCACAACGGCCGCGTGGAACTTCTCACCACCCCCGGCTCCGGCTCCACCTTCCGGGTAATCCTGCCCGTGGCATGAAACCCTGCATAGTTAATGATGCAAATGAGCCCGCGGCCGGCGGGCCGGGTCGAAAAGTCGGTTGTTCACCAGGGCACGGTGCCGTTGTCGTCAAAGAATGCGCCGGTCGGGCCGCCGGAGTCGAGCAGGGCCAGCCTGGTCGCGATCTGCGCGCCCTGGGCGGCGGTGCGTGGGCCGGAGTGGCCGTTGAGATCGGTGGCGCAATAGCCGGGCGTCACCGCGTTGACCTTGATAGGCGTGCCGTGCAACTCCTTGGCGTACTGCACCGTCACCATGTTGAGCGCCGTCTTCGACACCGGGTAGGCCAGGGCGCCCAGCTGCCACAGATCATCGTTGGGATCGCCCATCTTGGTCAGCGAGCCCACCTCGCTGGACACGTTGACGATCCGGCCGGCCGGCGAACGCCTGATGAGCGGCAGGAAGGCGTTGGTCACGGCCACCACGCCGAACACATTGCTCTCGAAAACGTCGCGCATCGTGTCGAGCGAGGTCGTGCTCGGCCCGTCGTATGTTCCTCCTATCGCGGCGTTGTTCACAAGGATGTCCAGCACCCCGTGCTCGGCCTCGATCTGCTTGGCCGCCGAATCCACCGACGCGGCATCGGTCACATCGAGCCGAACGAACGTCGTGCCCAGCGCGGCAGCCGCCGCGGCACCGCGCTCCGCGGAGCGCGCCCCGATCACAGCGTTTACCCCACGGGCCAACAACTCGCGTACGGTCTCGAAGCCGATGCCCTTGTTGGCACCCGTCACAAGTGCGATACGTGTCATGCCGCAACGGTGCCCACTGCCGGGGCGCCCAAGAAGGGACTGTCAATCCCTGTATCGGGAGTCCCACCCGAGGCATGCTTGCTGTCATGGATCGTCAGCAGTTCGCCGAATTCCTCCGCACCCGGCGCAGCCGTGTCACCCCGGTCGACGTGGGCCTGCCCAACAACGGGCGGCGCCGCACACCCGGCCTGCGGCGCGAGGAGGTCGCCCAATTGGCGGGCATGTCGGTCGACTACTACTCCCGGCTGGAGCAGGCCCGCGGCCCACACCCGTCGCGCCAGGTCCTCAACGCGCTGGCCCGTGCTCTGATGCTCACCGCCGACGAGCGGGCCCACCTGTTCCACCTCGCGGGCGAGCAGCCGGCGCCCGCCCGCGGGCCGCGCCAGGACGTGCCCGAGGGCATCGTGCACCTGCTCGCCGGGCTCGACTCCACACCCGCCTATGTGCTCGACGCGAAGTACGACATCCTGGCGTGGAACCAAATGTTCGAGATTCTGATGGGCGGCATGGAGCGCGGCAACCTCATCCGCTGGACCTTCGCCGGCGACGGATGCACCAAGGACGACTTCGCACGCGCCTCCGTCGCCGATCTGCGTGCGGCGTCCGCCCGGTACCCAGATGACAAAGGCATCCAGGATCTCGTGGCGGAAATGTTGGCCTGCAGCAAGGAGTTCGCCGACATCTGGGCCGATCACGAGGTCGTCGTGCGCCGCGACATGCACAAGTCATGGGTGAACCCGATCGTCGGCTCGCTTGACTTCCTGTGCCAGGTGCTCCACATCCCCGACGGCGACCAGCGCCTGGTCCTCTACACCGCCGCGCCCGGCTCCAGGGCCCAGACCGCCCTCCACGAGCTGCGCGCGCTGACTGACAGAGACCGCGTAGCGTGACCAATTGCGCCGGCGCAGGGGAGAAGCAGATGACCGTCTGGCGTCGCGTGGGGTGGTTGTTCGTGGCAGCGACTGCATGCGCCGCAACCGTTTCTGGATGTGGTTCGGCGTCCACCGGTCGGGCCTCATCCGAGGCGGTGGTCAACACGGTGCGGGATTTTGCCGGACCGGACGCGAAGGTCTACGAAAGCCAGGTGCGGGTCAAAAACGCTGACGACGGCAGCTTTCGCTGGATTCCCATGGTGGTGGCGTGCAAACCCGAAGGTGGCTGCCAGGTGGTCGCCCCGGACGGCGCGGGCTATCCGGATTTGCAGGCCTTCGTCGACGACACCAAGCTGATCGATCCCGGCGACCAGGTCACCGGAAATGCCAACATCGCCTCCCCTGACGCGCCGGTGCGGACCGAGACGTTCGTCAAGCGGTCCGGCCTGCCCCTGGCCTGGGTCGCAGGCGGCGCGCTGCTGGTGTTGCTTCTCGCCGCGGTGTGGCTGAACGCGAGGAGCCGTCGCCGCCGATCCGACGAACAGACGCTGCGCGCCTGGGAGACGCCCCCGGGTCAGGAATAGCGGGCCACGACCGCGTAAAAAGCCATGCACGCGTTCCACGAAGACCACGGATAGTAACATCAGCACTACCAGCAGTGGCAGTCCGAGGGGAGCGTCCTTGTGGTCTTCGTCGTCGAGTTCCTTCGTGCCCCGCGCCGCACCGGCGCCTTGACGCCCAGTTCACCGTGGTCGATTCGGGCACTGCTGGATGAGGCGGAGGTGACCCGCGCACGCCACGTCGTCGAACTCGGAGCCGGAACCGGTGCCATCACCAAGGCACTGCTTGAGCGGATGCCGCCCGACGCCAACCTCATCTCCATGGAGGTGAACCCGGTCTTCTTCGCCCGCCTCGAACGCCGGTTCGCCGCCGACCGGGTGACCGTGGTGTCCGACTCCGCGGAGGACCTCCCGCAAGTCCTCGCCGAACAAGGGTTCGACACGGTGGACCGGGTTGTCAGCGCGCTGCCGTGGACGACGATGCCGCACAGCGAACAGGAGCGCATCGTCACGGCCATCGCCAAGGTGTTGGGCGACGGCGGCCGTTTCAGCACGCTGATGTGCCGGCATCGCGCCGCCTCAGCGGGCGCCCGCCGCTTCGAACGCCTGCTGCACTCC
This sequence comes from Allorhizocola rhizosphaerae, assembly GCF_003426775.1. Taxonomy (GTDB): domain Bacteria; phylum Actinomycetota; class Actinomycetes; order Mycobacteriales; family Micromonosporaceae; genus Allorhizocola; species Allorhizocola rhizosphaerae. Next base: position 19,734 of record NZ_QJUG01000069.1, read on the forward strand.
CACTTCGGGACCGTGCGGCGCGGCCGCACGGTGTGGGCCGAAATCCCGCCCATGTTCGCCTATCACTGTTCGCTGTCGGCACGGCCGGACTGACGTGCTGGTCCTCGGAATCAACTGCTGCCTGTCCCCGGCCGCTGACGATTTCATGGCCCAGCGGTGGGAGTTGTGCTTCCACGACGCGTCAGCGGTGCTCTTGCGCGACGGCGAAGTCATCGCGGGCATCGAACAGGAACGGCTCAACCGCGTCAAGCACACGACGGCGTTCGCTGGGCAAGCCATCCGCGCCTGCCTTGACGCAGCGGGAGCCAAGCTCGGCGACATGGACAGGGTGGCCTTCTTCTTCGCTGAGGAATACATCGACCGAGAACTGTTCCACCTTTACGCCTGCAATCCCGGGCTACCGCTGCGCTGGAGCCGGCAACTGCTCGCCGCGAGATTGCGGGAGGACTTCGACACCGACTTGGCCGACGACAAGCTCCAGTTCATCGAGCACCACACCGCCCATGCGTACTCCGCCTTCCCGCAGTCCGGCTACGACGACGCTCTCGTCGTGGTGATGGACGGCGCGGGCGAGGACAACGCGATTTCGGTGTACGACGCGCACGATCGCACGGTTCAACCGCTGACCACCCATGAAGTCAGCCGCTCGCTAGGCATGCTCTACCTGGCCGGTACCAACCTTCTCGGCTATGGGCTCGGCGACGAGTACAAGGTGATGGGCCTTGCCCCATACGGCAATCCGGCCACATACCGGCAGGTGTTCGGCTCGCTCTACGAACTGCGCCCAGACGGTGACTTCCGGCTCGACCACACCCGCCTGTTCTCTACCTTCGCGGCGGCGGCCTTTCGCCCCAGGCGGCGCGGTGAACCCTTTGAGCCGCAACACATTGACTTCGCCGCGGGACTCCAGGAAACCGTGGAGTCCATCGGCTGGCACGTGATCAGTCATTGGCAGCGCGTCACCGGGCACCGCCACCTGGCCATGGCCGGTGGCGTGGCCCAAAACTGTACCCTGAACGGCCGCATCCTGCGCGGCGGACGCTTCGACGACGTCTTCGTGCACCCGGCAGCGCATGACGCCGGCGCCGCGCTAGGCGCTGCCATCAAGGCCGGCGCGGACCTCGCCGGCACCTTCCCACGGGCACGCGTGCGCGAAGTGTTCTGGGGAACGCCCGTGCCGCCCCGCGAAGACGTGCTCCGCCTACTGGAGCGGTACAAATCCTTCCTCACCGTCGACCGATCCGACCACGTGACCCGCGACGCGGCCGCGCTCCTGGCCGCGGGCAAGGTGATCGGCTGGGTGCAGGGCCGGTCCGAGTTCGGCCCGCGTGCGCTGGGCAACCGCAGCATCCTCGCCGACCCGCGCCCCGCCGCCAACCGCGAGCGGGTAAACCGGATCATCAAGCAGCGCGAGGGCTATCGCCCGTTCGCGCCCTCGGTGCAGGCGGAGCACCTGCGTGACTACTTCGACTTCCCTGAGGGTGCGGCCGTCCCGGACTTCATGGTCTTCACCGTGCCGGTGCGGGAGGACAAGCGGGCACTGCTCGGCGCGGTCACCCACGTCGATGGCACCGCCCGTGTCCACGCCGTCGCCAAGGAGGTCAACGAACGCTACTGGCTGCTGCTGCACGAGTTCGCTCAGCGCACGGGCGTGCCCGTCGTGCTGAACACCTCGTTCAACAACCACGCCGAACCGATAGTCGACTCCGTCGAAGACGCGATCCAGTGCTTTCTCACCACCCAGCTGGACCATCTCGTCATCGGCGATCTCATGGTGTCCAAACTGGACTGGACCGAAGCGGACCTGTGCACGCTGGCTCCGACGGCCCGGCCACACACCGAACATCCGGTGCTCAGCCGGGCCGACGGGGCCCGTTCGCTGCGCGAGCTGGGCGTCGCGCCGGGTTCGCCCGTGCTCGACGAGATCCGCCGGCTCTGGAGCGATCGATACGTCACGCTCCGTCCAACCCCCTAAACCGCCGGCAAAGGGATTACGCTGCCGGTGTGCGCACAAAATCGTGGTGGGGCTGGGGCTGGGCCGACCAGGCGCTTGACCAGGCCGGCAGCGACCAGCTCGCGCGCCGGGTCAGCGCGTTCCTCCCGCTCGATGGGCAGGTGGCGCCGGTGCCCGACGTCGAACGCCTGCGCAGGCCGCGTGTGGCGCAGCCGCCGATCGAGGCGCGCTGCGACAATCTCGCCCGCGTCTCGCACTCCTACGGCAAAGCCTATCGCGACGTGATTCGCAATCTGCGCAACGATTTTCCGAATCCGCCGGACTGGATAGCGTACCCCCGAAATGAAAATGAAATCGAGGAGACGCTGGACTGGGCCGCCCATGTGGGAGCGGCAATCATCCCCTATGGCGGCGGCACATCCGTGGTCGGCGGGGTGGAATTCCGGGATCCCGACAGGCCTTTCGTCACGCTCGATCTCGGCCGCATGCGTGCCGTCGTCGAGCTCGACGCGGCTTGCCTTGCGGTGCGGGCGCAGGCGGGCATCGACGGCCCGGCGCTTGAAGCGGCGCTTCGCGAAAAGGACTTGACGCTGCGGCATTATCCGCAGAGCTTCGAGTTCTCCACATTGGGCGGTTGGCTAGCCACCCGGGCGGGCGGGCATTTCGCGACCGGGCGCACGCGCATCGACGATTTCGTGGAGTCACTGCGCATTGTCACGCCGGTCGGGATCAGCGAATCGTTGCGCGTGCCGGCCAGCGGCGCCGGCCCGTCGCCCGACCGATTCTGGCTCGGTTCAGAGGGAGCGTTGGGAATAATCACCGAGGCGTGGATGAGAGTCCAGAAAAGACCTGCATTCCGGTCCCGGGCAACGATTTCCTTTGCGGAGTACCAAGCCGGCGTAGCCGCCTCCAAAGACCTCGCCCAGTCGGGTCTGATGCCCGCCAATTGCCGCCTGCTCGACCCGCTCGAGTCGCTCATCGCCGCCGACTCCGATTCCCCCATGGCCGCATTGCTTCTGGCGTTCGAGTCGGCCGACCACCCGGTCGAGTCCGCATTGGACCGCGCGATCGAGCTGTGCCGTGCCCACGGCGGCCAGGTCGCCCCGCGGGAGACCAGCTGGCGCGGCAACTTCCTGCGCGCGCCATATCTGCGTGACGCGCTCGCCCGACTCGGCGTGGTCGTCGAGACGTTCGAAACCGCTTGCACCTGGGGCAGTTTCGAGCAGCTGCACGCGGCCGTGCTCGACGCCGTCTCTCCGGCCATCGCCACGTGCCGCTTCACCCACGTCTACCCGGACGGTCCGGCGCCGTACTTCACGGTCTACGCGCCCGGCCGGCGCGGCGCCGAGCTGGAGATCTGGGACGAGCTCAAGGCGCGGGTGAGCGAGGCGGTGGTGGCCAACGGCGGCACCATCACCCATCACCACGCGATCGGCCGTGACCACAACCCTTGGTACCAAAGGCAAAGGCCTGAACCGTTCGGCACCGTCCTGCGTGCCGCCAAGCGATCGCTTGATCCGCAACGCTTGCTCAATCCCGGTGTGCTCGGCCTCTAATCCGGTCGCGGCACCCCCAAGGCATCGACTACCGTCTCGCCGATGAGCGTCACGCAGTGGCCGGATCAGGTCCATGAGAGCGCCTCGCGCAGCTTGTCGTAGGTGGGCGCGAGCTCACGCAGTGCGGCCGCCGCAGTGGGGAAGTCTCTGGTCACCATCGGGTACTGCAACGAGCCCACGAGCCGGGCCTGACTCGCGGCGATCTCGGCCGCATCGCGCAAGCCCGCCAGCCGCAGGCAATCCGCGGTGTCGCTCAGCCTGCGCGCACCGACCCGGATCGCGAAGTAGATCATGTGCTCCCGCAGGCCGGCCCCGGCCCCGGCCTCGACCATCTGCGCGACGCGCTCGGCGGCCTCGGCGTTGCCCAGGCTGCCGGGCGGCATCTGCACATCCGTGCGCATGGACAAGCGGTCGATCGCGTTGGGGATGATGGACCGGATCGCATCGGCCGGCGCCACATCGGCGAGCTTCGCGAAGTCGGTGCGCATCGTGTACGGGTCGCCGTAATCGACGGTCTCCGCACGCCAGGCGGTCATGAAGACGTCGACCGGGACCTCGGCGTACGGATATCCGTGCGGGTCGTGCATGAGCACGCGCCGGTCGTCGACGTCGAGCACCACCACGAAGTGATCTGCGCCGATGGGACCGGTCATCTCGGGTTGGTGATGCAGGTGGCCCATCTCGACCGGCCCCACCCAGACCGGGCCTTTGCGTGCCGCCGCCGCGAGCCGGGCGAGCGCTTCGCTCGCGTCACCACCCTTGGTCACGGTCGACGTCCAGCCGAGCGCACTGAGCGCCTGGTCGAACCCCAGCTCGGGATTCCACCCGTACGCGTCGAAGAACATCGTTGTCCCGCCGATGAGCTGCATGCCGAACGGGCCGCCCGTGGCCACCTCGATGACCGCAGTGGAGGGAGCTGAGCCGCCTGGCCCGGGGCCGTCCCGCCTCGGTCCCGCCGGGTCTGCGGCCCCGCCGGCAGCCTCACCCATCAGCATGGCGAACGAGTTGGCGTAGCAGTACGGACCGCTGCCGACATAGGCAAGGTGGCGCATGGGTAACCCCTTCAAACGATCGGATAGGCGACGTCGAACAGCGCGCCCGTTCCCGGATAGATTTCGTACGGATGCCCGGTGCACATCACGCCGGGCCGCGCATCGGTCCAGGCCTCCAGCGCGTCATAGACCCGCAGGATCAGCGGGATGTCCTCGTGGTCCGGCGGCGCGGGCAGATATGCCTCGGTGTGCGCGGGCACGAGCCGGATGTGCAGGTCGTCGACCGGCTCAACGGTCCCGGTGTAGCAGACCGCCACCTCGACCAGCGCCTCGCTGTCCGGCGTCACCAGGTCGTGGAAGAACGCCAGCTTGGTGCCATCGCCGGGCAGCCCGCAGGCACGCAGATGCGCCCGGATATCCCGCTCGGCCGTGCGAAGGTGATCCTCAAGGCCTCCGCTGTCGACGCGACGGCTGCGGCACAGCACCTTCGTCTCCGGCACCTCCCGCAAAGCGACGGCCGCCATGAGTTCCGCGTCAATCGAACCGTCCGTGGCCTCGACCATCGCCGCATGCTCGTCGAGTTGCTCGCGCTGGCTGCGCAGCCACCCGCGCAACTCCAGCGCCCGCGCGTCCGGCGTCATGTCGGCGAGATAACCGATCCGCGCCAGTGGCAGCCCGAGCCCGCGCAGCCGTGCGATCAGGCGAGCGCGCGGCAGCTGGTCGGCGGCGTAGTAGCGATATCCGGTCGCCGGGTCCACCCGCGCGGGGACGAGCAGGCCCTGCTCGGCGTAGAGGCGCAGCGCCTTGGGCGAAAGCCGCGCGGCCGCCCCGAACTCCCCCGCCAGCAGGTATTTCGTCTCACGCACGCCGCCAGTCTGCGGCGTGCCCCTGGGGCGAGGTCAAGCCACCCCTTCCCGTTTCATGAACTTACGTCCATGTTTGACGGCGTGTCGGCGCATCAGCTTCATGATCGACCTCCGGCGGGGGCGGCGGGGATCCGATCGATTCCAGTGCGGACAGTTGGGCGCGCAGCGCCTCGATCCGGGCACGTGTCTGCTCCACGTCGGCCAGGTGTAGCAGCTCGATGGTCTCATACAGTTCGGGCAGGTCCAGCGGCTTGACCGCCTGCAGCACCCGTGTGCTGGGCAGCGGCATGTGATTGGCGGTCCATTCGCCGTCGCGATAGCGCAGCGTCACGACGACGGGCCTTTGCTCCAGCCCGGTGACCCCGAGCGGCAGATGCCGCTGTGCCAGCCCGCCCAGCGACTGGACCCAGACCGGCAATGGTTTGGCCGTCGTATTCATTTGACGCCATACTCGGTACCCGATAACCGGTGAAAGGGTCGCGCAGAAGTAGAGCAGTCCGGCCAGCAGCATGGCCCCGGTGAGCCCGGCACCCTCCACAAACCATGCGCCGACCATGCCACCCAGCGGGATCCCGCCGAACACGAACGCCCCGGCGAGCCCAAACACCCTGGCCTGCAAGGGTTTTGGCACCCGCTCGTACAGCAGCGCACCATAAGCCGGGTTGATCGTCGACATGGCCACCCCGGCCACGAACGTCACCGCGAGGATCACGGCCAGGTTGTCGGTCAGGCCCAGCACGAAAAACCGCGGCGCCCCACCGATCAGGTAACCTGCCACAAAGGTCGGGTACCGCGGGAGCTTGGTGATCAGCCCGATCAGCGCGAGGTTGCCCAGGATGCCGCCGAGGGCGAGCGTGCCGCCGATCCAACCCAGCGCGACCGGCGACTGGTACTCCGCCATCACCCACAGCGGGACCAGCACGACGCCGCTGGCCTGGTTGAACAGGTTGGTCACGAACATCATCCGCACGATGCTGGTCAGCAGCCGATCCTTGCGCAGAAACTCGTAACCGCTCTTGAGTGCCTGGCCATAGGGCTCGCGCTCCTTGCCCTCCGGTTGCGTGGTGTCCGTCTTGATCCGCACCAGCAGCATGACGATGATCGCGCAGATGAAGTGCGAGGCGGCGTCGAGCCAGATCGCTCCGGTCGGGCCGATCCACGCGATGACGAGGCCACCGAGACCCGCGCCGAGCGTGGTGTTGATCCGCTGCAGCCCCGCATAGATCGCGACGACCCGAGGCATGGGCGTGCCCGCCGCCTCCGCCACCGGTTGCAGGAGGACCCGCTTGGCCCTGTCTCCAACCCCTTGGACGGTACCGATCAGGGCCACGCACCCGAGCAGGATGAGAAAGTCGATCTGGGCAAACATGGCGATCCCGGCGATGAGCACGCCGCTCAGCACGTCCTGCAAAATCGACACGCGCCGCATGCCGAACCGGTCGACCAGCGGGGTGCCGAAGATCCCCGACAGCACATAGGGCAGCGTCTGGCACAGCCCGACCAGGCCCATCTTGGTCGGGCTGCCCGTGGTGACGAGCACCAACCACGGGATCGCGAGAAACGACATCTTCGAGCCGACCGATGAGATCCCCTCAGCCGCCAATAGGGAGATCAGCCCAGTCCGCCGCCGCATGCCCCCACTGTCCACTAGGGAGGGCGCCCGTGCCATCGGTCGGATGCACATCGCGCCCGATGCTGCCCGCGTCGCTCTACCAGCCGCCGTCCGCTGGAGGACCCGCGGCGCAGCCCCACGAAGCGTTCGCGGCCACTCGCGGACCGCCGCGGTTGCGCACGAACATCGCGCCGATGAACCGAGCTGGGTGAACCGATAGATTGGCGCCATGACACCCATGGTTGCTTTAACCCTCGCAGCGTCCATGACAGTGGGCATCACTCCCTCCGCCGAAAGCTTCGATCCAATGTGGACGGCGACCGCCGACACCGGGGTGACGGCGCGGCTGCGCGGCCTGAGCCCGGTCAGCGACAAGGTCGCCTGGGCGAGCGGCAGCGCGGGCGCGGTCCTGCGCACCACCGACGGCGGCCGCAGCTGGCAGCTGGTCGGGCCGCCCGAGACGGCAGATCTGCAGTTTCGCGACATCGAGGCGTTCGACGCCGACAGCGCCGTGATCCTGGCGATCGGGCCGGGCGAGTCCTCGCGCGTGTACCGGACCGACGACGGCGGCGCCTCGTGGACCGAGACCTTCCGCAACACCGATGAGAACGCCTTCTACGACTGCATGGCGTTCTTCGACCACCGGCGCGGGATCGCCCTGTCCGACCCGGTGGGCGGCAAGTTCCGCATTCTGTCCACTTCGGATGGTGGGCGGTCGTGGAGCGTCAACCCCAACGATGGCATGCCCGCGGCGCTTGAGGGTGAGTTCGCGTTCGCCGCGAGCGGCACCTGTTTGGTGACAGCCGGATTCGGTCGCGACGCGTGGTTTGCCACCGGCGGCGGCGCGGAGGCACGCGTGTTCCACAGCCGCGACCGCGGGCGCACGTGGCGCGTCACCGACTCGCCGATCCCGAGCGGGCCGAGCGCGGGCATCTACTCGCTCGCCTTCGCCACGCCATGGCACGGGCTGGCCGTCGGCGGCGACTTCGCCGTGCCCGAGTCCGCGCCCGACGGCGCCGCCTACAGCCGGGATGGCGGCAAGACCTGGACCGTCTCCTCCACCATCCCGGGCGAATACCGCTCCGGTGTCGCCTTCATCCCATCCGGCATCCACCGCGCGATCGCGGTCGGGCCGACCGGCAGTGATCACACCCGCGACGGCGGCCGCACGTGGACCCGCTTCGACACGTCCAGCCTCGACAGCGTCCAATGTGTACACCGGACGTGCTGGGGCTCGGGCGCGAACGGCCGCGTCGTCAAGATGACGCTCTAGGCGAGCGGGACCGGCACGCCCCAAACGGCCCCGGCTGGAGCGACGCCGGTCCCGACACCGCGCGCAACGCGGCACGCACGCCGGGGCGCACCGCAAATCTATGTAAAAGAATATGGTTGCACCTGGATGCGGCCCGTGCTCCGGGCGCTGAATAGCGCTATGACCGGATTCAGGATCAGCCGGCGGTGCGCTTTGGCGGCCGGTGCGGGGGCCGCGATACTGGCCACGTCTTGGCGCAGCGGCTCAGCGAGTGCGGCGGCAGCGCCCGCGGTGCTCGACGTCTTTGATTATCAGGGGGTACGCCTGCTGCCCTCGCGCTGGCGGGCGCAGCAGGACGCGGTGCTGGACTACTACCTGGCCGTGCCGACGGACAGCTACCTACGCGGATTCCGGGTGCGTGCGGGCCGGCCCGCGCCAGGCGCCGAGCTGGGCGGCTGGTACTCCGCCGATTTCTTCAACCCGTTCGGCCAGATCGTGTCGGGCCTGGCCCGGTTTTACGCGGCCACCGGGCGGCAGGACGCCAAGGACAAGGTGCACGCGCTGGCGGCCGGGTTCCGCGAGTGCATCGCGCCCGACCTGTTCTTCTTCTACAGCGACCGGCCCAACGCCACGCACTACGGATACGACAAGATGCTGTGCGGCATGCTCGACGCCTGGCTGTATTGCGGTGACACCAACGCGCGGGATGCGCTGACGCCGATCACGTTCTGGGCGGCGGCCAACCTCTCCCAGGACACGCGCTACAACAGCGGCCCCGCCGAGTGGTACACGCTCAGCGAGAACCTGTATCGCGCCTATCTGGCCACCGGCAACACGGGCTACCGCGACTTCGCGCGGATCTGGGAATACCGCGGCTTCTGGGACCACTTCCATCCGGCGCCGGGCGAGGACTGGTTCGCCGATCCCACCAACGGCGAGCAGGTCTGGTGGTACCACGCCTACAGCCACGTCAACAGCCTGAGCGGGCTGGGCGCCGGGTTCCTGGCCAACGGGGACGAGTACTACCGTGCCGCCCTCGGCGTCGCCTACGACACCATCCGCGGCGCGCAGTCGTTCGCAACCGGGGGCTACGGCCCCTACGAGATGATGCTCAAAGACCGCTCGACGCTGGCGGGGCTGTTGCGAACCGCCTACAGCCGCAACCACTTCGAGACGCAGTGCGGTTCGTGGGCGGTTTTCAAGGCCTGCAAGTACCTGTTGCGCCTTACCGGCGACGCGAGGTTCGGCGACTGGGCCGAGCAGATGCTCTACAACGGCGTCGGGGCGAGCATGCAGAGCCTGCCCGACGGGCGGGTGCAGTACTACTCCGACTACAACAGCCGGGGCGGGGTGAAGGTGGCCACCAGCCCATGGTCGTGCTGCTCGGGCACGCGGCCGCAGGCGGTGGCCGACTACACCGACATGGTGTTCCTGCGCGCGCCGGGTGAGCTGTATGTCAACCTGTTCCTGCCGTCCACAGTGGACTGGGCTGCGGCCGGAGTGCGTGCGCGGCTGGAGACGACGTTCCCGGAGTCGGACGTGATGCGCCTGACGATCGAGCGGGCGCCGGCGACCGCGCTCGCGGTGAAGCTGCGTGCCCCGGGCTGGCTGGCCGCCGCGCCGACGGCGCGTGTCAACGGGGCCGGCGTGCCGATCGCTGCCGACGCGCGGCATTGGCTGACGGTGAGCCGGGTGTGGCGGGTCAATGACGTGCTGGAGGTGACGCTGCCCACGGGTGCGCGGCCGCGACTGGTCCGGTTTGACCCGGCGACGCCGTATCCCGTGGCGCTCGCGCAGGGCCCGGTGACCCTCGCCTACGGCGCCACAATCAATCCGGCGCGCACCACGCCACCGCAGTCCATTGTGGACAGCCTGCAAAGGATTCCGGGCACGCTCGACTACCGGATCGGCGCGACCGGGGCGGCCGTGGTGCGCCCGTACTACGCGTACCAGCCGGGCGAGCGCTACTTCCTGTATCTCGACCCGGCGGCCGGGCCGGGCGTGGCCTACACCGGCACGTGGGGCGACAACTGGATCTGGGGCTACACGCGGTCCGACGCGGCCGGCGGGGCGGCCGAGGCCGAGTTCGAGGGCACGGGCATCCGCTGGGAGTGGCGGCAGTTCAACGACGCAGGCGTGGCAAGGGTCGAGATCGATGGGCGCTTTATCGGGACGGTGGACCAGTTCAACCCGGCCGAGGACCCGTGGCGCGTCGGAATCGCGGCCGGCGCTCAGTTCACGGGGCTGAGCGCCGGCCGGCACCGGATCAAGATCACCGGCGCCAACATCAGCCTGCACGACATCCAGAGCCTCGGTCCCGAGGCAGCGGGCCAGGTCGGCTACTCCGGTCCGTGGAACCTGAACATGCACCTGGCCTACACCAACTCCACCGGCTCGGCGGCCGAGATCGAGCTGCAGGGCAGCGGCATCCGCTGGAAGTGGCAGCGGTTCGACGACGCGGGCATCGCCCGGGTGGAGATCGACGGCCGGGTGGTCGGAACGGTCGACCAGTACGGCCCGCAGCGGGGTGTGCCCGCGCAGTCCGACTTCACCGGCCTGGGCGCGGGCAGGCACCGCATCCGTGTTGTCTGCACCGGCACGAAGCAGGCGGCGTCAGCCAACACATATCTCAATGTGCAAGCATTCGAACCACTGTAGGTGATTGTCTTGTCGCGCAAGCTTTTCTCGTTAACGCTCGTGCTCGTGCTCGCCGGATGTCACGGCGACACCGATGCGGCGCAAGACGTCACATCGACGTCGGCCACGCTGACGGCGTGGGGCGTGCCGGAAACCTCTTCAACCGACTTCTTTTCGAGTACGGGACGAGCCCGCAGTTTGTCCGGCAGACCCCGGTGCGTCACGCCGACGGGCTCACGCCGGGCCGGAAACAATTTCAACCCGCTGTGGAAGACGTACACGACAGGCGACTATCAGCAGGGCGACGTCAAAATCGTGCGGGTCGACGGGCGATACTACGCGTCGGGCAGCGGCTGCACACTGCGCGTCTCGCCGGATCTGCGCAACTGGGATTACGTGGCCACGCACGATGACGGCACGGGCCACCAGGTGCCGACCGAGGTGTGCGGGAGCGCGCGTGGCATGCATCCGCCCAACGGCAAGCTGGAACCGGTGTCCGGCGATCAGAACGTGAACTACTGGGGCACCGAGGTGACCCGGGTGGGCGCGACGTGGGTGCTGGTGACGAGCTTCATGCGGCCGTGGGATCTGCCCGGCAGGCACGCCGGATACAGCCGCGGCGCGATCTATGTGGCGACGGCGTGCAACCCGGCCGGGCCGTACACGTGGGCTTCCGACGCGGCCGTGCGCGATCCAGACTCCACGCTCATCGATCCTTCGGTGTTTGCGGATCCCAACACCGGCCGGATCTGGCTCACGTATGTGCAGCATCGCGACTATCCCACGTGGACACTGCACAACGAGCTGCGGGCGATCGAGCTCGACCCGGCGAACCTTACCGTGCCACGGGCCGGCGCGGGCACGGCCCGGCCCACTGGGCGTGCCAGTCCCGTAAGCACATCCACACACGCTGATCATGGCCGGCAACCGATTCCCCGAGTCTCGCTGTAGCCGGCGTGCAACGGTTGTGCCCACGTCGAATTTGGACGGCGGCCGTCAGCCTTTGGGCACGTCGCGCAAAGGCAGATACGGGGTCTCGTCGTCCGGCAGGCCGGCGGCGATCGCGCGGGCACGGGCCAGCTCGGCGTCGAATTCCGCGCCGAGCAGCACGGCCACGTTGGTCAGCCAGATCCACACCAGGAAGACGATGACCCCGCCCAGCGTGCCGTAATTGCGGTCGAACGAGTCGAACCGCGACACATAGAACGCGAACCCGCCCGAGACCAGCAGCCACACCAGCGTGGCGAGCAGGCTGCCCGGCGTGATCCAGCGGAACCCGCCATGCCGCGCGTTGGGCGCGGCCCAGTACAGCACGGCCAGCAGCAACGCGAACACCACGACCAGCACCGGCCATTTCACGATGTCGATGAGCCGGACGCGATCGGCGTCGATCCCCACGGCGTGCCCGATCTGCACGGCCAGCCGCCCCGTGAACACGATCGCGAACGCCGACAGCGCCAGCACGAGCCCCGTCACGACCGTGATGAACAGGCGCACCGGGAGTGTCTTCCACAGCGGGCGCGCCTCCGGTACCTCAAAAATGGCATTGGCGGCCCGCATGAAAGCGCCAACATAGCCGGTCGCGGACCAGAAGGCGATGACCAGACCGACGATCGCGATGACGCCCGCCTCGCGCGGGTTGTCCTGCAGGTCGGCGACGCCGTTGGCGATGATCTGTTGGGTGGGGCCGAACGTCATGGTCCCGATGCCCTCGACGACCGACCGCGTGGCCGGCGGGCCGAGCAGCCCCACCCCCGCGACCAGCACCAGCAGCCCGGGGAAGACCGCCAGCACGGCATAGTAGGTCAGTGCCGCGGCCCGGTCGGTCAGGTCGTCGCCGAGCAGCTCATACAGCGTGCGCCCAAACGCGCGCAACCGGTCGCGGCGGCTCAGGTCCGACGGGCGCCGCGGCCCGCGCGCGAGCAGTTTGAGCAGCCGGTCGCGCTGGGCCTTGGGCGCTACCGACGCCATCGGCGCGGCCCACCGCGCACGGCCCCGGCGAACCCGCCCAGGTGCAGGGCGACAAACAGCAGGCCGGCCGTGGTGAGGGTGGCCGGGGTGATGACCGCGCCGATGCTCTCGTTGATCAGCTGCAGGATCAGTGCCAGTCCGAAAAGGACGGCGGCGATGGTGGCAAACATGCCGTGCGCATACCCCGATGTTGCCCGGGTTAAAACGCGCGAGCCTGCCCGGCGACGCGCACGCCCACGGGCGCGCCGACCTCGGGAAGCCCTGCGCCGCCGAGGATCCGGGCCGCGAGATCGGTGCCGTCGGGCAGGCGCAGCCCGATCACGGCGTCGTGCCCGTGGAAGTCGGTACGCACCACGACCGCGTCGGACCCGTCGACCACCGAAATCTGTTCCGGCCGCAGCAGCACGCGCTCCCCCGCACCGACCACTCTCACACCCGCGAGCAGGGCGTGGCCGGACGGCAGCCACACCGCCTCGCCCACGAATCCCGCCACCCACGGATCGCTGGGCGCGGCATACACGGACGTCGGCGGTCCCGTTTGGACGATCCGTCCCTCGCGCATCACCGCGACCTCATCGGCGATCGACAGCGCCTCGCCCTGATCGTGCGTCACGAGCAGGGCGGTCGCGCCGTCGGCCCGCAGCGCCGCCCGGATGTCCCGGCGCAGCGTGGGTCGCAACGCCGCGTCGAGCGCGCTGAACGGTTCGTCCAGCAGCACGACGGGTGGGCGCGGCGCGAGCGCACGGGCGACCGCGACCCGCTGCTGCTGCCCGCCCGACAACTGGTGTGGCATGCGCTCCCCCATGTCGGCCAGCCCCACAAGCGCGAGCACCTCATGCGCTCTCTTTAGAGAACCGCGCGGCAGGCCATACGCCACATTGTCCACAACCGACAGATGCGGGAACAGCGCGCCTTCCTGCGGCACGACCGCGATCCGGCGCCGCTGAGGCGGAAGTGAGGTCACGTCCCTCCCGCCGACGACGATCCGGCCGGAGTCCACTCTTTCGAACCCGGCGACGCAGCGCAGCAGCGTGGTCTTGCCGCACCCGGACGGACCGAGCACGGCAACCAGGTGTCCGATTTCGACCACCAGGTCCACCGACGACAGCGCGGTGACGCGGCCGAACCGCTTGGTCAGAGACGAGATTTCCAACTCAACCACCACGTCGGGAGGGCGGATACGAGGACGAGCACGAGCGCATACGGCGCGGCCGCGGCGAACTCGGCCGTGTCGGTGTGCGTCCACAGCTCGGTGGCGAGCGTATCGAACCCCGTGGGACGCAACAGCAGCGTGGCCGGAAGCTCCTTCATGCACGTGAGGAACACCAGCGCCGCGCCCGCGCCGATGCCGGGCGCGGCCAGCGGGACGGTCACCGACCGGAACACGAACAGGGGGCTGCGGCCGAGCGAGCGCGCCACCTCCTCCAGCACCGGCGGCGATTGTGCGGCCGCCGAACTGACCGCACCGACGGCCAGCGGAAGGAAAAGTGCGGCATATGCCAGTGCCAGCAACCAGATTGTTTGGTACAGCGGATAAGCCACGCGAATACCGAAGAAGACCAGAGACAGTCCAATCACGAGCCCCGGAAGCGCGTGCGACACATAGGCTATGCGATCCAGCACGGTCGCCAGCGGGCCGGGCGAGCGGGCGTTGAGCAATCCGACCGGGAGCGCGAGCAGGAGCGTGACCACGCCGCCGAGCGCCGCCGCCACAAACGACTGGCTCGCCGCCGTCACGACCTCCGCCACCGAGCCGGGCCGGGACACGCCCGCCACGAACCAGCGCGCGAGCGCGTAGGCCGGCACCCCTAACGCGACAGCAGAAACCAAAGCCAAGAACGGCACGGGAATCCAGCCCACCCGCACACGGGCATGCGTGCGCAACGACCCGCGCGCATAACGCGCCCCACGGGTCCGCGTCATGTGCTCGCCCACAAGCAAGGCCAGCGTCAACAACACGAGCACCGTAGCGAGCACGAGCGCACCCGTGCGGTCGAACCCGAGGTTAATCGAGGTAAAGATGGCACGCGTGAAAACATCAACGCGGACAATGGATACCGCACCGAAGTCCGACAGCACATAAAGCGCGACGAGCAGTCCGCCGGCCGCGATCGCGGGCCGGATCTGGCGCATCGTCACCGACAGGAACGGCCTGCGCCCGAGCGAGCGGGCGACCTCCTCCTGCGCCGGGTCGGCTCCGATGAGCGCAGCCGCGACCGGCAGATACACGTACGGATAGGAGCACGCGGTCAGCACCAGCGCCGCGTCCCAGAACCCTTCGAAGTCGTCCACTGTGGACACCCAGGCGAACGCCGCGACATAGCTCGGCACGGCCAGCGGGAGCGCCGCGAGCACGCCGAAGACCCGCCGGCCCGGCAGGTCCGTGCGCGTCACGAGGAACGCCGATGCCACTCCAATCACGACGCACGCCACCGTCACCACCGCGGCGAGCGCCACGCTGCGCCCGGCGAGCAACGCGGTCCGCTCGGTCAGGATCTCCCCGGTGATCCGGTCCCAGCCCGCCTCGCCGACCCGCACGCCGAGGTACACCAGCGGGATGAGCGCGACCGCGCTTGCCGCGACGGCCGCGCTCTTCAACGTGGCTATGCCAACCCCACTTCCTTGATCATGGCGACCGTGGCCTGCAGGGTGTCCAGGTCGTTCAGGTCGATCGCCGGCGCCTTGAGCGAGGCAAGCGCGGGCAGGCCCGCAGCCGTGGCCACGCCCGCCACGAGCGGGTATTCGTAGGTCTTCTCGGCGAAGTACTTCTGCCCATCCGCGCCGAGCAGGTAGTCGATGAACGCACGCGCGTCCGCGTCATTCGAAGCCTTCTTCATCAGCCCGAGCCCGGACACGTTGACCAGTGCGCCGGTGTCGCCGTTGGGGAAGAAGTGCAGCTTGGCCTTGAGCGCGTCGACGGTCTTGCCGTCGGCCTTGGCCCTCTCGTACACGTAATAGTGGTTGACCAGCCCCACGGACAGCTTGCCCGCCTCCACGTCCGCGACGATCTGCCCGTTGTTGGGCCGGATCTGGGCACCGTTGGCCTTGATGCCGTTGAGCCATCCCTTGGCCTCGTTGTCGCCGTGCTGCACGCGCAGCGCGGTGACGAACGCCTGGAACGACCCGTTGGTCGGGGCGATGCCGAGCTTGTCTTTCCACTCCGGGCCGGTGAGGTCGAACACGGAGCCCGGCAGTTCCGCCTGCTTGACCAGATCGGAGTTGTACACCAGCACGCGCGAGCGCCCGGTCACGCCCACCCATTCCCCGCTCTTGGACTTGTAGACGTCGGTCACCTTGCCCAGCACGTCGGCCGGGAGCTTGGTGAACAGGCCCTTCTTGGCGACAGCGCCCAGGGCGCCCGCGTCCTGCGCGAGGTAGACGTCGGCCGGGCTCTTGTCGCCCTCCTCAAGCAGCTGTGCCGCCATCGCGGCCGTGTCGCCGTAGCGCACCTCGACGGTGATCCCCGTGGCCTTGGTGAAGTTCTCCAGCAGCGGTTTGATGAGCGCCTCTGATCGTCCGCTGTAGACGGTCACCTTCTTGTCTGACACCGGCTCGGGCTGGTTTTGTGCGGGTGGCGCTTCCGCGCTACACGCGGTCAGCCCGACTGCCAGCAGGCTCGCAATGATCCAACGCATCGATTGTCTCTTTCTTTGGAAAGCCTGCGCTAAGTAAGGGCAGGCTAACCTTGCGCGTTGGAAGATGCAACTAGCCAGCCACGATCAGCTCGCCCACCGCGTCGGCGAGGGCGTCACGCGCCTTGTCGGGCAATGCCGGGTCGGAGACCACGAGGTGCGCGTCGGACAGCGCGGCGATGGTCGAAATCCCGACGATCTCCCATTTGGAGTGGTCCGCTAGTACAACCAGCCGCTCCGCCGCCGACACCAGCGCCCGGTCGGTCTCGGCCTCCATCAGATTGGGCGTGGTGAACCCGGCGCGCTCGCTCATGCCGTGTACCCCCAAAAAAAGCAAATCCAGATGGAAGGTACGGATCGCGGCCACGGCGACCGGGCCGACGAGCGCATCCGACGGCGTGCGCACGCCACCGGTCAGCACGACCGTCTGATCCGGACGTCCCGCTCCGAAGAAGACATCCGCAACGGGTACCGAATTGGTCACCACGGTCAGCTCCGGCACCGCCAGCAGGCGCCGGGCGAGCTCCGCGGTCGTCGTGCCGGCCGACAGCGCCACGGCCATCCCCGGGCGCACGAGCTCGGCCGCGCGCGCCGCGATCGCCGCCTTCTCCGCCCGGTGGCGCACCGACTTCGCGGCGAAC